>JBILVO010000166.1:0-7698 GCA_044370415.1 Pirellulales bacterium | reverse complement strand
GCCGACTTCCTTCCGTGGATCGAGGCCGACGCCGCCACTCGCGAGGGCGTCACGCCGGAGCAGCTCGCCGAGCGGACCGCGAAGAAGTGGGCCGACGGCCTGGCGGCCAGCGGCCAGTCGGCCGACCGGATCCGCCGCCTGCACGAGGCCTGCGAGATGGCCGTCTACACGCCGGGCAGCCGCACCGGCCGGCCGCTGGCGATGCTCGAGAGCCTCGATCCTCCGGCGGCGCACGTGCTCGACGACGCCGAGGCCCGCCGCGAGCGGATCGAATCGCTCGTGTCGGGGATCCTGGCGCTCGTCGGCATCGATGCGGAGCCGGGCAAGAGCCGCGAGCACGTGCTGCTCTCCACGATCGTCGACAGCATGTGGCGGAGCGGCCAGAAGCTCGACTTCGGGGCGCTCGTGCGGGCGATCCCCGCGCCGCCGATCGAGCGGGTCGGCTTTCTCGACCTCGAGAATTTCTATCCCGCAGGCGAACGCTTTCAGCTTGCCAGCCGGCTCAACACCGTCGCCGCCGCGCCCGGCTTCGAGGCCTGGCTCGAAGGGGAGCCGCTCGACGTGGGCCGGCTGCTCTGGACGCCCTCCGGCAAGCCGCGGGTGGCCGTCGTGTCGATCGCGCACCTCAACGACAGCCAGCGGATGGCGTTCGTCACGCTGCTCGCCGGGCAGACCGTGGCCTGGATGCGGACACAGGGGGGCACGTCGTCGCTCAAAGCGCTCTTCCTCATGGACGAGGTGTTCGGCTACGTGCCGCCGACGGCCAACCCGCCGAGCAAGACGCCGATCCTCACGCTGCTGAAGCAGGCCCGCGCCTACGGCCTCGGTGTGGTGCTCGCCACGCAGAACCCAGTCGACCTCGACTACAAGGGTCTCTCCAACGCCGGCACCTGGTTCCTCGGCCGTCTGCAGACCGCCCGTGACAAGGCCCGCGTGCTCGACGGCCTCGAGGGGGCGGCCTCGTCGGCGGGCAAGTCGTTCGACCGCGCGAAGGTCGACCGGCTGCTGTCCGGACTCGAGCAGCGGATGTTCCTCCTCCACAGCGTGCACGACGACGATGAGATCGTCTTCCAGTCGCGGTGGACGATGGCCTACCTCCGCGGGCCGCTCCTCCGCGAGGAAATCCGCCGACTGACCCAGGGGTCGGCGCCGATCGCGGCTGCAGCCTCGCCGGGTAGCTTGGCATCCGGCACATCGGCGGGCCCAGCGGCCGGTGCCGTCGCCCCGGCCACCTCGCGATATGGCGAGCCCGAGCCGGCTGGCGGCGCGCGGCCGCTTCTCCCGCCTGGCGTGCGCGAGGTGTTCCTCGCGCCGCGGCACGCCGTGGCGCTCGACGGCGTCGTCCACTACAAGCCGGCGATCCTGGGGCGGGCCCGCGTCCGCTTCACAAAGCCGACGCCGCGGATCGACGTCGACCGCGAGCTGATCTGCCTCGCGCCCGCCGGCGATTCGCTGGGCGAGTCGGCCTGGGAGCAGGCGGAGCAGCTGCCCGAGCCGCCGGAGGTGGAGCCCGCCCCGCGGACCGGCACGTTCGCCTCGCTGCCGGGGCCGCTCGCGGGCCCGCGGGGCTACACGAGCCTGGCCGCGTCGCTGAAGGCGCATCTGGGCCGCACGTCGCGGCTGGTGCTCTGGACGGCGCGGCAGGTCGACGCGGTGTCGCGGCCCGGCGAATCGGAGGCGGAGTTCCGCGTGCGGATCGCGCAGAAGGTGCGGGAGTGGCGCGACGCCGAGATCGACCGCGTCCGCGACCGCAACGCCGCCAAGCTCGCCGCGATCTCCGACCGCATCGACCGGGCGCGGCAGAAGGTGGAGCGGGAGAAGGCGGAGGCCAAGAACCAGTCGATGCAGACCTACGTGTCGATCGGCTCGGCCGTGATCGGCGCGATCCTCGGCCGCAAGACCGTCAGCTCCACCAACATCGGCCGCGCCGCCACGTCGATGCGGTCGGCCAGCCGCGCGGCCCGGCAGCAGGCCGACGTGGCGCACGCCGAGGAGAGCCTCGCGACGCTCGAGGAACGGCGGCAGGCGCTCGAGGAGGAGGTGTCGACGGAGCTGGAGCGGATCCGGCTGGAGTCGAGCCCGGACCGGCTCGAACTCCAGGAGCTGGAGATCCCGCCGCGGAAGACCGACATCGCCGTCGACGAGGTCGTGCTCGCCTGGGTGCCGCAGCTGCCGGCGGAGAGCGGCCGGCCGCGGCTCGACAGGAGCGGCTGGTGATGGCCGCAGCCGCTTCCGACCGCGAGATCGTGCTGGTCGACTGCCCGGACGAGGTGGGGCTGATCCACCGCATCACGGGCGTGCTCGGCGGACACAGGCTCAACATCGAGAGTAACCACGAGTTCGTCGACACGGCCGCCGGCCACTTCTTCTTCCGAGCCGAGGTGCAGCCAGTCGACGGGCCGGTGCCGTCGGCCGCGGTCGAGGCGGAGCTCTCGCGGGTGCTGCCGGCGGCGGCGCGTGTGCGGGTGCGGCGCGCGGAGCGGAGGCCGATCGTCGTCTGCGCCACCCGCGAGCCGCACTGCCTCGGCGAACTGCTCCTGCTCGATGCGGTCGGCGATCTGCCGGGGCGGATCTCGGCCGTGGTCGGCAACCACGACGACCTCCGCGGGCTCGTGGAGCGGTTCGGCCTGCCGTTCCACCACGTGCCCCATCGCGATGCCGCGGGCCGCGATCTGCCGCGCGAGGAGCACGAGGCGGCGCTCGCGCGGGTGATCGACGCCCATGGCCCGGAATACGTCGTGCTCGCCCGCTACATGCGGGTGCTGTCGGAGGGCTTCGTGGCCCGCTATCCGCACCGCCTCGTCAACATCCACCATTCCTTCCTGCCCGCGTTCGCGGGTGCCAGCCCCTACCGGCAGGCGTTCGCGCGGGGCGTGAAGGTGATCGGGGCCACGGCCCACTTCGTGACGGCGGAGCTGGACGACGGGCCGATCATCGCCCAGGACGTGATCCACGTCGACCACACGTTCACGCCGGAGCGGATGGCGCAGGCGGGCCGCGACGTCGAGAAGCTCGTGCTCGCGAAGGCAGTGCGGCTGGTGCTCGAGGAGCGGGTGTTCCTGCACGGCCGCCGCACGGTCGTCTTCGAGTGATCTGCGGGCCGGTGTGCGGCCCACTCGCTCGGCGAGGCGTGCTCGGCTCGCTCGGCGTGCGGCGTTCACCCGTCGAGCAGCCGGCGGAGCGACTCGATCGCCTTCGATCGCAGCCGCGACACCGTGCCCTCGCAGACGTCGAGTGCGTGGGCGATGACGACCTGGGTCTTCCCGTCGAGCAGCAGTTCGATCACCGATCGCTCCCGTGATTCCAGGAACGGGATCACCTCGTGCAGCCGCCGGCAGGTGGCCGCCAGCGGCGACATGGCATCTCCGGCGGCGGCACCGCCCTCGGCGTGCATTGCGAGGCCGGTCGTTGCAGCGGCCGAGAGTTCCGAAAAGCAGGCGGTGCGGTGCTTGATGCGGCGTCGGCTGCGGGCGACATCGCGCGCACGGTCCTGGGTGAGTGTGACGATGTAGGCCTCGCCTGCGTTGCCGGGCAGTTCCGCGACGGCGGCTGGCGAAACGAACCGGGCGACGACCCTTTCGCCGGCCGACGAGCCGGGCAGCCGCCGCAGGTGATCGAGCACCCGCGACACCGTGTCGTCGACGGCTGCCGGATCGTTCACGTGATGATGGCGGAGCCTGCGACTGGCCGTGCGTTCGATGAGCGGCCGCGTTGCAACCAAGAGCGATTCGAGATGGCCGTGGTCACCCGACGCCTGCCAGGCTGAGAGCAGCAATGCGAACGTGTTCGTGGCCGGCGGCTCGGCTGTTGATTCCGTGGACCCCGCGACGCTGATGGGGAAATTGGCGGACCCCATGGCAATCCTTCCGTGGAATGCGCTCGGCACGTCGTCTGTGTGACGATGCGCGGCGTGCAGGTGAGGATGCAGGCCCCAGCCAGGAAGACATCATGGTGTGACAGACGGCACGGTTGGTCCGCGACACGAGGGGATGTGCGAGGTGTGGAGAGGCTGCAGCCGAGTGTGGCCGAAAATTTTCCTCGCGGGCGCAAGATTTTCCCCGAGCTGGCGTATACCTCACGGGGGGGGTATGCATGATCTGACCATCCCACGCATAGGAGTGCGTTCATGGCTGTGAGTTTGCAACGGTGCGCGGAGTTCCTGGCGGCGGCTCGCATCAGGCATCACGACGACGTGGAGCAGGGAGTGATCCGTGTCGTGCGGCTCACGCGGGAATACCGCAACCTGCGGGACGAAAAGCTGGTGATCCTGCAGATCACCACCCCCGACGATGGGCGGCGGTGCCGGCTGACCATCGAGCGGGCCTTCGCGGTCGGCGACGATGCGGCCGCCACGTGTCGGGAACTCTGCCGGGCTGCGGCCGACACGCCGCTGGTGGGCGTGGAGTTCGACGCCGATTACGACAATCTGCGGATGGTCGTCGAAGTCGTTGTGGAGGACGGCGAACTGACGCAGCGACAGCTGGTGTCGATGGTCGACACGCTGGCGGAGACGGCCGAGATCTGGCACATGGCGCGGCGGGAAGTGCGGCCCACCGCGGCAGGCGAGGATCGGCTGCGAGTGGCGTGACGGCCGCCCGTCGGAACGCAATGAAGCCGCGATCGCGCAATTCAAGACAGAACACCATCATGCATCGAATAATGGAGGGGGTGGTTGCTTCGTGCGCGGGGTGCTAGCATCCCCACGCCGCTGCCGAGGGGTTGGGTGGACCAACGGTGCCGGTCTATGGCGGACCATTTACGAACGCCCTGGGCTGGGACTGCACGCGTGATCCACACCCCTGACAAGCATCCATGCCGAGAAACTTCTCACGCCATGAGCAATTCCTTCGGATATTCGCCCTGCTCGACATCCTGTCGAATGCCCATCAGCCGATCGATGACCAGGCGCTGATCGCCCAGCTCAAGGAACGACTCGGCCTTTCCCGGCTGTCGATCCGCACGCTCCACCGCGACTGCGCTTTCCTGCTGACCTGCGGCTATCCCGTCGATCGCGTCCTGCTCCCCGGAGACCGCCGATCGGGCTGGCAGTTGGCCCGGGGCGGCGATGCGGGCAGAAAGATGCCCCCGGAGCCGCTCACGCTGCTCGAGCTCGTCGCCTTCACGATGGGCCGCGACCTGCTGCGGCCCTTCGAGGGGACGATCCTCTGGACAGGCATCGAATCGCTGCGGTACAAGCTCGAGCGGGACCTTCCGCCGGAGATGCTCACGCGGCTGAAGGAGGCGCGGCGGGTGTTCCAGGTGGAGGGCATCGATCCATCCCGCTATGCCGGCCGGCCCCGGCTGATCTCGACGCTCAGCGCCGCCATCACCGATTGCCGTGAGATCGACGTCGAGGAGCAGGCTGAAACCGGCGCCGTCTCGCGTCTGCGGCTGCAGCCGCATCGCCTCGTGATCAGGCCGCCGACCGTGGAACTCCTGGGATATCCGGCCGGCGCGGTCGAGGGCGCGAAGCCCGTCCTGCTCGATATTGCGCGGATTCAGAAGGTGACGCCCCTCGATGTCACCTTCGTGCCGCGGCCCATCGAGCCGGAGCCGGAGTGAGGCGCGTTCTCGGACCGCCCGTAGCGGACCGCGTCGCTCGCGATCAGCACGGCGTCATTCGCAGAGGCCGAGATCCTCGCAGTAGCCCTCCTGGACGACGGCGTTCTCCCGCTGCTCGTGCGCCGTCATGTGGTCTGCGAACCGCTCGAAGTTCCGGCCTGCAGACTCCCAGGCGGCTGCGGAGGCTGGGGCGGCATCGAGACCTGCGATCACGCCATCCAGTTCGACGAGCAGGTCCGGATGCTGGGCGATGATCGACCGCATCGCCGCCGAGAGCCGCGGGATCCTGGTCACCGCTTCTTCGAGGAAGCCCCCCGATTCCTCCTGCGCGAAGTGGCCCTTGAGATGGCACCGCAGCGATCGAAGCGACTCGAGGATGGCGGCGCGGCGTTCGGCCGGCGGCTCGCCCGAGGTCGCTAGGGCCTTCCGCACCGACTGGATCAGGTTGAAGAGGTCGCGGTGCTCGGCGAGCAGGTGCCCGAGGATCACCGGGTCGGAGCGATCGATCGATGCCATGGCCGGAGCCTCCCCGTTGAATCACCGAGGCTCGCGGCATAGATGCGGAGCAGCGGCCTCCATCCAAGGGTAAGCTGACGGAGCATGCCGAAAGCCCGGTGCACGACTCCGCCGGGCGGCGGCCGACGATGCGACGCAGACACTTGGGCGACGGAGACACGTGCATGGCCGAAGCCGACGATTCCTCGGGCGCGGGCGCACCGTCGGCGTTCGGCCAAGCGGCCGCCGCGTCCGCGCCGGCGTGCGGCCCGACGTTGCGGGCCGAGGCGATCCTGGGCGGTACCGGCATCGACCTCGCAGCGCTCGGTTCGACCGACCGGACGGGGGCCGCGCCGCTGCTTGTGGAGCTCGGCGGTCAGCCGGGCGCCGTCGCCTTCCTCTTCCGGTACGGCGCCGCCGTCTTCTTCGACGTGGCGCCGGAGGGGGTCGCCGCCTACCTTCGCCGGATCGGGCCGCAGATCCGCCAGCCGTTTCCGCCGGGAGAGCGGGAGACGGAATACCTCGACATCCGCGTCGATCCCGCCGGCCGGGAGGCGCTCGAGCACAACACACTCGTGCTCGCCGACGCCTCCCGCGAAAAACTCCAGCTCGTCGCCGACGTGATGGCCAAGAGCGTGTCGCTGGCGCACCACGAGAAGGCGATTGAGCGGCAGTTCGAGCGGATCGAGCCCTTCGCAGGCAACCTCGCCCACTGGGGCCGCGGCGGCCGCGCCGCCCGCGAACTCCTGCACAATCTCGGGGCCGCCCTGCTCGCGGAGCACCGCGTCGTGGCGGGCACCCGCGTCGACGACTCGCCCGACCTGCTCTGGGACCACCCGGAGCTCGAGCGGCTCTGGGCCCGAGTCCGCGACGAGTTCGAGATCCGTGAGCGGTATGCCGCGCTGCACGGCAAGCTCGACCTCATCTCGCGGACCGCCCAGACCGCCCTCGAACTCCTGCAAAACCGCCGCGCCCTGCGGGTGGAGTGGGCGATCGTAGGGCTGATCGTGTTCGAGATCGTGCTCACGCTCGTGCAGTGGGCCGTGAACGGCCGCTAGCGAGTTCTGCGCGGTCGATTCGGGCCGCAGTGGCAACGCACCGGCTCGGGGACGGCATGAGTTGCGTCGCTGGCGGCCGCACGCCACGCTCCGCATCCTCACGCCGATCCCCTCGCCTACCGGCTACACGCGGGGCCCGGCCATCGTGGCCGTCCCGGCTTGGCGAGCGTCCGCTCGCTGGTGCTGACACGGGCCTCCGGCGCCGTGGTCACGCCGGGCACGGCCATCTTGGCCGTCCCGGCTTGGCGAGCGTAGCTCGCTGGTCACGCAGTCGTGGCGCGAGGTGACCGCTGCGTCCTTTTGTCAGCACTCCGCCGCTTCGGATGCTGAGGAGCCGGACGGAGGCACGCGCAGGAGCCGGCGAATTTTGCGACTCACGAGCGGCGTGCCACCGTCCCGGAGTCTCCTGTAGCAAAATCCGGCGGCGACGAGCATGCCGCAGCCGGCGAACCAAACCCACGCCGGGCCCGGCCATCGTGGCCGTCCCGGCTTGGCGAGCGTCCGCTCGCTGGTGCTGACACGGGCCTCCAGCGCCGTGGTCACG
The DNA here is from genome assembly GCA_044370415.1 of Pirellulales bacterium. Classification (GTDB taxonomy): domain Bacteria; phylum Planctomycetota; class Planctomycetia; order Pirellulales; family UBA1268; genus CAMCQY01. Next base: position 39 of record JBILVO010000166.1, on the reverse strand, counting down.
CCGGGCCCGGCCATCGTGGCCGTCCCGGCTTGGCGAGCG
>JBILVO010000051.1:0-23474 GCA_044370415.1 Pirellulales bacterium | reverse complement strand
GTCCTTGTCCTTGAGAACGTCGGCGTAGTTCGTGTAGCGCCGCTCGACGCCGTACTGCTTCCCGACCTGCGCGAGCTTGTCGGCCGACCGCTGGCAGATGGCGACCAGCTCGGCGTGGGGATGGAGCTTGTGGATGGGGATGAACTCGGCTCCGAAGCCGAGGCCGACGATGGCGGTGCGGACCTTGCGGGAAGGAAAGGCTGTGGTCACTGGTTCACGCTCCTGGGAAGCTCAGACGCGACGCAGACAACCATATTTATTTCACATGAAAACAGCATGTCCATGATGATTTGTACGTCAGGAATGAGTTTTTGCACTCCTCGGTCGCCCGCGGCGGCGGATCCGCTCATGCCAGTCATGCCAGGCACATCATTTTCGCATCGGTTCTCACGCGGCCCTCGCCGTGGGCGGATCAGCGCCGCCTCGTTTGGCGTCCGCCCAAAGAGAGCACGTCGCCCTCCCTGGGACCATCAGCAGGCATCAACCCAAGGACGCCCCTCTCTCCGCCCCGGACTGCACCGTGGCTTCACCCTCATGGAGCTTGTGGTCAAGATCGCCATCATCGGCACGCTCGTCGGCCTGCTGCTGCCCGCCGTCCAGAGTGCCCGTGAGGCAGGCCGCAAGAGCGCCTGCTCCAACAACGTCGAGCAGATCACCCTGGGCGCCGCCAACTACGAGAGCGCCAAGCGCAAGTACCCCACCAGCGGCGAAGGCAAGGACAACTACGGCGGCACCGGCTCGGCCGCCGGCACCCCCAAATACGCCACGCTCGGCACTGAGATGTTGAACGTCAACTCGTTCTTCGTCCAGGTCCTCGGCTACATCGAGGAGGCCAACATCGCCGCCAAGTGGAACATGGCGCAGCCCTGCTGGTCGAGCAACAACGTCCCCCTCTCCGCCACGAAGGTCAACGCGTTCCTTGGCCCCTCCAACGGCATCACCCCGGGCCAGTTCGGCGGCACCGCTTCGGTTGCCGGCGGCGGCGACTGCCCCCACTTCGGCCAGACCCACTGCATGCCGGTGGCCTACACCGACATCGACAAGTCCACAGGCACTCGCAACAAGAACGGTGACTACAAGAGCGGTGCCCTCACGGTCGACCAATCGTCCGGCGTCCACACCGCCACCGACGGCACCAGCCAGACCCTCATCTTCGTCGAGGCCTCCGGCCGCAGCGCCCAAAACGGCTGAAAGTGTGACGCCAGCATCGGTGGCAATACCATCTGGCTGCGGGTCGGATCCGGCCCCGAGGCCACCGTCATCGCCGCAGGCGACGCGAACTTCCCTGCTCCCTCGCGCAGCGACTGCAGCCTGAAGGATCCTGGCTCGAGCTACACGAGCGTCACCTACGGCTCAGGCCCCGCCACCTGCCCCAACCGCTGGGCCGATGCCGACAACGGCAGCGGCGTGTCGGGCGGCGCCTTCGCCGGCTTCGCCGACGGCTCCCTCAGGTGGCTCGGCAACGATCTCGACACCCAGACGTGTCGCCAGGTCTCCGAGCCCACCGACGGTGAACAACTGCAGCCCCTCAACTGAGCGTGGCCTGTCCGCGTGACGGCGAGGGCCAACCCCTCGCCCATCCAAAAAACACGGCACCCCCGGCCACCTGGCCGGAGGTGCTTTTTTATCGCAACACCGGTGGGATTGCGGCATGCGTCGCGACGGCTGGCGCTCGCCCAATACTCACGACAGACCACACGAAAATTTCACGCACTGGCGATACACCTCTCGGGAGACCTCACCTCCCTTTTTGCCCCCCCTTTCGTCCACGGCCCACGTCGCCCACCCGCCCATCCATGATGTCGATCGTTGCTTCGTGCCCACGACCGGACCGCACGGCCGCCACGCGGCGGGCCGCCACAGCTCTGGAGCTCGGCCTGGCGCTGCCGCTGGTGTGTTCGCTGGCCGTGGCGGTCGTCCTGGTTCACAGCCCCGACGGCCGTCGGCTCGTCGCCTCGGTCGGCGATCGCGGCGATCGGCTTCTGCCGTCACACGACTGGCAGACGATGCTCGGACGGCTTTCCCAGGACATTCACGGCTGTCTTCAGTGCGTCGCGCCGATGGACGCATGCGGCACGAAAAATTGGTGGTCGACCGAGATCTCGGTGGACGATGCCGAGACGCTTGCCGCCAGTCCCTCCGCAATCTTCATCCGTCGCGCCACCGCGGTCGACGGCCCGACGGCCCGTGTGCTCGGCCGCAGCACCGCGCTGATCGTCTTCGAGGCGTTGGACTCGCTTTCCTGCGACGCGGCCGCCGGCCTGGCAGGGCACGCGGCCGGGATCCGACTGGACGCCGTCGTGACGCTCGAGCCCGATGCTGCGCGGTCGCTGGGCAGCTGTCGCGGACCACTGTCACTGAACGGCCTGCCGTCGCTCGACGCCGACGTGGCCCGCGGACTGGCCGCCCACCGCGGGCATCTGTCGCTCAACGGCGTCGAGCAGCTTACCCCGCAGGCCGCCGCGCTTCTGGCGACACACGATGGCGAAGTGTGCCTCAATGGACTCACGTCGATCTCGGCACCCGTCGCCGCGGCGCTGGCCCGCCATCGTCATCGCCTGAACCTCAACGGTCTCGAGACGCTCGACGCCGACGTGGCGACTGCGTTGGCCGGCTTCCGTGGTTCGCTGCTTTCGCTCGACGGAGTGACGCGGCTCGCCGACGAGGCCGCCGAGGCGCTGCTCCAGGTCCCCGGCTTCTCGCTGTTGCGGTTCGAACGCCGGCCACCCCCACCTTGACCGCTCCGCCTCCGGCGGGAGCAGGCTGACGGCGGCGGGCAGCGCCGACCAGCCCGCTGCGATCGGCCAGCCGTTGTCGGTGCACTGCCGGACGGGCCAGGCCGTGACCACGAGGGAGTGCCGGATCACGCCCCCCTGCGTGGCCAGGTACGCGAGCGCCGCGGCCCGGCCCGGCTCGAACTCCTGAAACTCATGCCGCTGCAGCCGCAGCTGCGCGGCGAGGATGAGCCAGGTCGCCGCCAAGGCCGTCCACCAGGGCCACCGGCTCCGCCGGCTCTCCCCCGGCCAGAAGCACCAGTCGTCGAGCACGGCCGCCATCGGCAAGATCACCCATTCTCCTTCGATGCCAGCGCCGCAGCCGGGGCGACTCGAGCGACGTCCGCACGAGGTCGCACAGCGCCAGCGCGGCCGCCAGGTGGATGGCGAGATTGACGACGTGGTAGCCGAAGGGATTGGCCGCGCCGACCCTGGAGTTGAGCGCGAACGAGAGATAGGGGAGCGGCCGGGCCGGCAGCGTCTTGCCGACGAACATGGCCCGCCACGGCGGCAGCTCCCGCAGGGCGGGGTTCGTGACGATCTCGTTGACGTCGTCAAGGACGAAGTCGCCGCGAAACGACGTCGCGTAGGCGGCGACCACCAGGAGCACGAGCGCCAGGATCGTCGCAGAGCCACCTGGAACGGCGCCCCCTTAGTCCGGCGACCCTTAGTCCGGCGACCCCTAGTCCGGCAACCCCGGAACTGAAAACTGCTGGCCGGGGGCCTGCGGCACGCCGACGCGCGGGCTGGCTCCAGCCGGCCCGCCGCCCCGATTCGCTGCTCGACCGTTTCCCGCCTTGCGCTTCATCGCATCCGCCGCTGCTGGCGGCCCGCCGGCTGCTCAGCCACTCGCGCCGACCCGCCGCGGCACGAGCCGCCCTCCGGTGTCGGTCTCCTGCCCGCCGCGGTCGCCGGCCTCGTGATATTCCGCGTCCTGATTCACGTGCCAGACGTCGTAGACCTGCTTTCCGGCGAGGATGTTCTTCGCGGTGAGCATCGCCGTCATCATGGCGTGATCCTGGTTGTTGTACTTGTGCATGCCGTTGCGGCCCACGAGGTGCAGGCCGGAACAGCGCGCGTCGAGCTCGCGGCGGATCGTGTCGACGTGCCGGGCGTAGTCGTCGTCGTAGACGGGATAGGCCTTCGGCTGCCGCACCACGTGGCCGTCGAGCACGTCGCCTGGCTTCACGAGGCCGAGCGCCTCGAGCTCCCGCGTGGCGAGCTTCACGAGGTCGGCGTCGCTCGACGTCCAGAGGCCGTCCCCCTCGAAGCAGAAGTATTCGAGGCCGTAGCAGGCCAGCTCCGGGTCGGGGACCATCTCCGGCGACCAGCTGGCGAAGTTCTGCACGCGGCCCACCTGCACACCCGGCTCGTGGATGTAGATCCAGTTGTCGTCGAACCGGTGCGTCGGCCGCACGATCAGGGCCACGGTGAGGAAGTCGCGGTAGCGGAGATTGCCGGCGGCCTCGAGCACCGCAGGCGGTAGCGCAGGGGAGATCGCGGCCGCCAGCTCCCGCATCGGCGCCGAGGAGATCACGTGGTCGGCCTCGATCCACTCGGTGTCGGCCGGCCGGCCGGCCGGTCCGCCAGAGCCGGCCGCCGTCTCGAAGCCCACCCGCCAGCGGCCGCTCGGCAGCTTTTCGAGCGCCGTGACCTGGGCGCCCATCCGAATCGTGCCCCCCTGGGCCCGCGTGCGGTCGGCCGCCGCCTCCCACATCATGCCCGGACCCTTGCGGGGATAGCGGAAGCTGTCGATGAGCGTCTTGATCGTCTGCGACCGGTCGGCCGGCTGCTTTTTCTTCTTGGGCAAGAGCGCCGCCAGGATCGCGCTCGACAGGGAAAGCCCCTTGATCCGCTGCGCCGCCCAGTCGGCGGATATCTCGCGGCAGCTCATGCCCCACACCTTCTCGGTGTAGGTCTTGAAGAAGATCCCGAAGAGCCGCCGGCCGAACTTGTTCGAGACCCAGTCCTCGAACGTCCGCGGGTCCCTTACCGGGAAGAGCCGGGCCTTGGCGTAGGAGGCGACGCAGCGGACGCTCTCGACGATGCCGAGGTTGCGCAGGGCCTCGCCCGCCTTCAGCGGATAGGCGTAGAACTTGCCGCCGTAGTAGATCCGCGACGACCGTGGCCGCTGCAGCAGGTCGTCGCCGAGCAGCTCCGTCCAGAGGTCCTCGACCTCCCGCGACTTCGAGAAGAAGCGGTGGCCGCCGATGTCGAACCGGAAGCCGTTGTATTCGACGGTGCGGGAGATGCCGCCGACGTAGGTCGGGTCCCGCTCGAGCACCGTGACCGGGATGCCGGCGCGGGTGAGCAGGTAGGAGGCGGTCAGGCCCGCCGGCCCAGCACCGATGATCGCCACGTGTTCGGGCATGCCTACCTCGAGTCCTCTCGACCGGAGAACGGGCTGAAACGGGGCCGATCCAAAGGCCGCTCACAGCGCTGCTCACAGAGCTGCTACTAGAATAGTCTGCGGTATGGTCCGCGGTATGGCCTGCGGCATGGTGTCATGATCTGAGGCCTGGCCTGCGGCGCGAGGTCGGGCGACCGCCCCGGGCCCCCCGCGGGGAGGATGCCGGCGGCTCTGCTCCGCTGCGGGCGCATGCGGCGCCGGGCTCACGGCCGCCGCAGAAGCGGCGCGAGCCTGGCGACGGCCAGGTCGGCCTCCGCAGCCGTGGTCGTGCGGCCGAGGCTGAACCGCACCGCACCGCGAACGATCTCGTCCGGCAGTCCCATGGCGAGCAGTGCCGGCGCCGGTTCGCTCGACCCGCTCGCACAGGCCGTGCCCGTGGCCAGGCAGACGCCGGCCAGATCGGCGGCCATCGCGAGAGCCTGCCGGTCGAGGCCCGCAAACGCGATCGTCGAAATCTGCGGGCACCTCGGGCCGTCGGCTGCCACCACGGTCGCCCGAATGCCCGCCTGCCGCGCGCAGTCGAACACGCGCCGCTCGAAGTGATCCCGCAGGGCGGCGACCCGGCGGGCTGCCGCCTCCCGTTCGCCGGCGGCCAGTTCGACGGCCCGGGCAAATCCCACGGCCAGCGGCACCGCCTCCGTCCCACCCCGCAGCCCGTGCTCCTGCGGCCCGGGCAGAACGGGCTCGAGCGGCACGCCGCCGCGGATGAGCAGCGCCCCGATGCCCCGCGGCCCGCCGAACTTGTGCGGGGCCAGCGACACGGTCGCCGCCCGGGAGGCGGCGAAATCGAGCGGCACGAGCCCGGCTGCCTGCGTCGCATCGACATGCACGAATGCAGCGGCGTAGGCCTCCAGACAGGTCGCGTCGACGGAGCCGGTCTGGCCGCAGACGAGCGTCGCCGACACCAGCGTTGGTCCCGACGCGACGGCCTCGGGAAGCCGCACCGCCACGGCCGACGGCTCGACACGTCCGGTCCTGTCGAGCGGCAGTTCGACCACCCGCCATCCGCGGCGGCCGACCGCGTGGACGGCATTCACGGCGCTGGCGTGATCGCGACGCGAGAAGAGCACCGTGCCGATGGCGGACACACCTGCCGCCGTGCCGGTCGCAGCGAGTCCGGCCGCCATGCCCGTGATCGCCAGATGGTTGGCCTCGCTCGCCCCGGAGGTGAAGACGAGCCGGTCGCGGCCGACGCCGCCGCCACGGCCGCCGAGCGCGTGGAGGATCCGCTCGCGGGCGTCCTCGAGCAGCCGCCGGGCCGCACGGCCGGCCGCATGCTGGCTCGAGGGGTTGGCGAATGCCACGGCCTGGGCGGCGACGATGGCTCCCTCGACCTCGGCAGCCAGCGGCGTCGCGGCGGCGTGATCGAGATAGACGGTCTGGCGATGGACGGCCTGGGGCTGCATGCCGGCCAGTGTACGCCGGGCGAGAACGTGGCCGGCGTGCGCAGAAACGCTGCGGCGGCTTTCGCCGGATCGCTACGGCCGGCCGAGCGTATTGACGAGCCGCTCGATTTCGGCGGCGACGGTGGGGTCGCGGCTGCGCCGCTCCTCCGTCACGCGGATGCCGTGCAGCACGGTGGTGTGGTCGCGGTCGCCGAAGGCCCGGCCGATCGACTGCAGGCTTTGCCCCGTGAGCGTCCGCGCCAGGTACATCGCGACCCCGCGGGCCCATGCCATCTGCCGCCGCCGCGACGGGCCGGTCAGGTCGGCCGCCGCCAAGCCGTGCAGGCGTGCGGTCGCGTTGATGATCCTGCGGACTGAGGGCGCAGGCGCCGCATCGGCCGTCGCCGGACCCCGAGGCGTACCCGCTGGCGGCAGCGGCACGACCAGCCCGCCGGCCAGCCGCGACGCGAGCGACGGCTCGAGCGTCGCACAGGCCATCGGGTGCGATCGCATCGTGACGACGAAACTCGTGCCGCGGTCGACGGCCATGTCGATCAACTGGGCAAGGGCCCGCTGCACGTCCCACGCGGTGATCTGCTCGACCGCGTCGATGATGACCAGCCGCGGCGCGGCGAACCTTTCCCGCAGCCTGTGCAGCGTGTCGTGCGACAACGCCAGGGCGATCTCCCGGCCAAGGGTGCGGCCGTCCCAGAGCATCGCCGCGGCGGCGGTGCCCGAGGGCGGGCTGTTTCCAGGCTGATCTCCAGAGTGATGTCCAGGCTGATATCCAAGCTGACTGGCGCAGGGAAGCTCGCAGGCCGAGACTCCCTGACCATGCCGCACGAACATCGCGGCGACGAGCGACGATTTGCCCACGCCAGCAGGCCCCACGATCACCAGCGGCGTGTAGCCGGCAGCCGGCAGGCCGCCTCGGGCCGCCGATTCGACAACCTCGAGCGCATGATGCACGAGCCGTGCGGAGGCCGCGGAAAACTGGGACCGTCCGCGCGACTGCTGGCTGGCGGCGAACATGCTGGCGGCGAACATGCTGGCGGCGGACATGGCGGCACCGGACATCGCAGCGTTCCCCGTAGGAACATCGCGGCATCCGTGCCGAACAGGTCGTGAGTTCGGGCAAACTACCGCGATCCGCGGTGTGAAAAAAGGGGTCCGGCGGAATCCTGCCGTTGGCATGGGCTCCAGCCGCAGACTCCTGCCCTCGTCCACCGGCATGCCGCCCCTGTCCGCAGTTCGCGCCGCGTGTCGATTCAGCGTCGGCGGCGCTGTCATATCGTCGTGTGCGCAAAACCGACATTTTTAGCCACGCGAAACAGGCTGCCTGGCGGCGGCGTGCCGACGGCTGACAACGATTCTTCCGGCAGCGACATGACTCGTATCAAACTCGAATCTCGCGTTGTCATCGACGGCCGGCTGACGCGCAGCGAACTGTGAACAGACTTGTTTTCCACGCACGGTGCCCACTGCAAGTCCCTGTCTGCAAAGACCTTCGCTCCACATCCAGCACGCCCTCTGCCAGCTATGCCTTGTGACCATGTGTCATGTGCGATGGTGTGCCGGACGTGTCTGTCTCCTGTATTCCTACTCCTCCTTTTCTCAAGAAAATCTCTGTATTCAGAAAGCAACGCAGGCAGGCCGTGTCAGGCCGGCACGCCGTCGCGGCGGACGGCAGAGCCCAGTGCAGAAATACGTCCACAGCCGGGGTGAAAAACAGCGGGGAAATCCGCGATCCACGCCGAAAATTCGGCGGGTCGGGGTGATTCCCGACGGCCCGCTGTCGGGTACACTGACGGGCTCGAAATCTACGGTAAAACCCCGGTGGCAGCCGCGGCCCGAGTGGCCCGCGGCGGCGGGGCAGCGAGCCGGCGGCCTGTGGAGCCGCGGCGTGTGGAAAGGATGACCCGACACGGATGAAAGTACGCGTCACGCGCGAGCCCCTGCTCGCCGCTTTGCAAAGTGCGTCGGCGGTGGTGCCGGCGCGATCTCCCAAGCCCGTGCTCTCGAACATCAAGCTCGAGGTTCACGGCACGACGGCGGTGATCTCCGCGACCGACCTCGAGGTCGGGATCCGCGTGGAGATCGACGGCGTGGAGTCGTCTGCGGCGGGCGCCGTGCTGCTCCCCTGTGGCCGGCTGATGGCGATCGTGCGCGAGAGCCCGCCGGGCACGGTGTTCGACATCTCGTCGGACGGTTCCGCGGCCGTCGTCAAGGCGCCGCGGAGCGAGTTCCGGCTGCCCGCCGAGGATCCGCTCGAGTTCCCCGCGGTGGCGAAGTTCCCGGAGGAGACCTGCTTCGAGATCTCCACGCCGCTGGTGCGTGAGCTCGTCCGCCGTACGGTTTTCTCGACAGACAACGAGTCGAGCCGCTATGCGCTCGGCGGCGTGCTGCTGGAGTTGTCGGCGGCCGGCGGCGGTCGTCCTGGCGTCATCGCCGTGGGAACGGACGGGCGGCGGCTGGCCAAGATGGAGGGGCCTGCGACGGCGGTCGGTGGCAGCCCGGCCGACGGGCAGCCGATCGTTCCAGCGCGGGCGATGCAGCTGGTCGAGCGCTGTCTGGGCGACGCCAGCCAGCCCGTGCATGTGGCGGTGCGGCCCAGCGAGATCCTGTTCAAGACCGGGGCCACGTCGATCTCAGCACGGCTCGTCGAGGGCCGTTTTCCCCGCTGGCGGGACGTTTTTCCGGACCGCCCCGACGCGGCGCGTGTGCCGCTGGTCGCGGGCCCACTCCTGGCGGCCGTGCGGCAGGCGGCGATCGTCACCAGCGAGCAGTCGAAGGGAGTCGATTTTGCGTTCGAGTCCGGCCGGCTCGTGCTGTCGGGCAGGTCGGCGGAGAGCGGCGAGAGCCGGATCGAAATGCCGATCGAGCATGCCGGTGAGACGGTGCGGATCAAGCTCGATCCCCGTTTCATGAGCGAATTTCTCCGCGTGCTCGACGGGGCCACGGCTGTCACCGTGGAACTGACCGACGCCCAGAGCGCGTGTGTGTGTCGCACCGACGACGGCTACGGCTACGTGATCATGCCGCTCGCGGCGGACTAGAGGGGTCGCGATCGATGGCAGCACAGCGTCCGGCGAATCCGGGACCACAGCCGCCCGTGGGTGGACCGCGCACGATCGGCAGCGTCATGACGCGGCTCATGGCCCGCACCGGGTACGAGCGCGAGCAGGCCACCGATGGCCTGTCGGCCGCCTGGAGGCAGGCGGCACCCGAGAGCATGCGGGGGGCGTCGGCGGTGGGCCGCGTGCGGCGGGGCGTGCTGGAGGTGTTCGTCAGTCACTCGGCGCTCGTGCAGGAGATGGGATTCCACAAGCGGGACGTCCTCGCCCGTCTGGGCGAACTCGTACCCGGCGAGGGCATCACCGACATCCGCTGCCGTGTGATGGCCGACGCCGGCCGGTCGGGCGGCGGCACAGCATGACCGCCTCCAGAATCCGTCTGCGAGTCGAGATCGCGGACCGGGCCGCCACGAGCCGCCCCGCCACCCCCAGTAACACCGTGTCCGCCAGAACGATGCCGCACCCACGACGACCACGTTTTTCGGGAGACCACCGCCATGGCCGATGAATCGTCCCAGCCGCAGTACACGTCCGCCGACTTGAAGCACCTCTCCGACCGCGAGCACGTGCGGGAGCGGTTCGGCATGTACATCGGCGACAACACGTCGCGCGGGCTGCACCACCTGGTCTACGAGGTCGTCGACAACTCGATCGACGAGTGCATGGCCGGCCACGCCAAGCACGTGAGCGTGACGGTAAACGTGGACGGCAGCGTGACGGTCGAGGACGACGGCCGCGGCATCCCCACCGACCCTCACCCGCAGCTCTCCGAGGAGATGGACCGGGAGGTCTCCACGCTCGAGGGCGTGATGACCGTCCTCAAGTTCGGCGGCAAGTTCGAGAAGGGCGCCTACCAGACCTCCGGCGGCCTCCACGGCGTGGGCGTGACGGTGGTCAACTTTCTCTCGGAATGGTGCGAGGTCGAGGTCTCCCGCGACGGGCACGTCTGGCAGCAGGAGTACCAGCGGGGCGAGCCGACCGGACCGGTGCGGAAGATGGGCACGACCACCCGCACCGGCACGAAGACGACGTTCAAGCCCGACCCGCAGATCTTTCCGCAGACGAAGTTCTCATGGGACGTTCTCTCCCGCCGGCTGCAGGAGCTGGCGTTCCTCAATTCGGGCGTGCGGATCACGTTCACCGACGCGGCCAGCGGCCAGAAGGAGGAGTACCACTACGAGCGGGGCGTGGTGGAGTTCATCGAGTGGTTGAACCGCTCGAGCGACGCCGTCCACGCCGACGTGATCTCGATCCGCGGCGAGGGCGAGGGCGTGTCGTGGGACATCGCGATGCAGTACACGACCGAGTACACGGAGAACGTCCACAGCTACGTCAACAACATCACGACCACGGAGGGGGGCACGCACGTCTCCGGCTTCCGCTCGGCGCTCACCCGCACGCTCAACGCCTACGGCAAGAAGAGCGGGCTGTACAAGGACCTCGTCCCCACCGGCGAGGACGTCCGCGAAGGGCTCACGACGGTGATCAGCGTCCGGGTGCCCCACCCGCAGTTCGAGGGCCAGACGAAGACCAAGCTCGGCAACGGCGAGGTGGAGGGGATCATCAACTCCGCCGTGGGCGACTTCCTCACGAAGTACCTCGAGGAGAATCCCAAGAGCGCCAAGGCGATCGTGCAGAAGGGGGTGCTGGCGGCCGAGGCCCGGGCCGCGGCCCAGAAGGCCAAGGCGCTGTTGCGCGAGCGGAAGGGCGCGCTCTCCGGCGGCGGCCTGCCGGGCAAGCTCCGCGACTGCACCAGCCGCGACGTGGAGAAGTGCGAGCTCTACCTCGTGGAGGGTGACTCGGCCGGCGGCTCCGCCGAGGGCGGCCGGCGGCGCGAGTATCAGGCGATCCTGCCGCTGCGGGGCAAGATCATCAACGCCTACAAGAGCCGCGACGACAAGGTGCTGGCCAACGAGGAGGTGCGGAGCGTGATCTCGGCGATCGGCGCCGGCATCGGCCAGGAGTCGGACCTCGGCAAGCGGCGGTACGACAAGGTCGTGATCATGACCGACGCCGACGTCGACGGCTCGCACATCCGCACGCTCCTGCTGACGTTCTTCTACCGGCAGATGTACCAGCTCGTGGCCGCCGGCCACGTCTACGTCGCCCAGCCGCCGCTGTTTCGCGTGCGGACGAAGAAGCAGACGTACTACGTGCAGACCGAGGAGGAGATGAAGACGCAGCTGCTCGACCAGGGGCTCGGCGAGGGCGTCTTCCTGCCCGGGGACGGCCGCGAGATCGCCGGCGAGCAGATGCAGAAGCTCTGCCGCACGCTCTCCGGCCTCGAGGACGCGCTGGTCGCCATGGAGAAGCGGGGCATCAGCCTCCGCGACCATGTCGCCCGCCGCGACCCCACGAGCGGCAAGCTGCCGATGTACCACGTCTACTACGGCCAGGAGGAGCACTGGTTCACCAGCCGCGACGAACTCGAAGCCTTCGTGAAGGGGAAGGAGAAGGCGGCCGGGGGCACGCTCGCCGTGGGCCGCATCGAGGAGTCGGTCGCAGCCGGCGACGCCACGCCGGGCACGGCCCACGACACCGGTCACGACCAGCTCGTCGTGGTCGACCTCCACGAGGTGCGCAGCATCAACTCGGGGCTGAAGGAGCTCGAGGCGATGGGTTTCGGGATCGAATCGCTCATGCCGCAGGACCGCACCGGCTCCGAGGATCCGCGATACACGCTGCGGCGGGGCGACAGCGCGATCGGCCTGGAGGATCTGCGCAGCCTCCTGTCGGCCGTGCGTCGGGCCGGCGAGAAGGGGCTGTCGATCACGCGGTTCAAGGGGCTCGGCGAGATGAACGCGGAGGAGCTCCGCGACACGACGCTCGACCCCGCCAACCGCACGCTGTTGCGGGTGACCATGTCCGACGCGGCGGCGGCGGACGACCTCTTCCGCGTGCTCATGGGGGAGAAGGTGGAGCCGCGGCGAGAGTTCATCGAGCGGCACGCCCTCGACGTGAAGCACCTCGACGTGTAGCGGCGGCACCGGCTCTGGAGCGATCGTCACCATGCCCCTCCCGCGATTCTCGTTCGGCGTCGGCGACCGGTTCGCCCACCAGGCCCAGCCGCAGCTGGCGGCCTTCGAAAGGCTGGCCGCGGCGGGCGTTGTGGTGGCGCCGGTCTGGAACAAGTCGAACCGCGAGCACACCTTCATCGGCAGCGAGCCGGCGAGCGTGCGGGCCGCGGCGGCCGCGGCGGTGGCGGCGCGGAAGTGGCCCCATCCCTGGTTCGTCGACGCCGACCACATCCGCCTCGAGACGGTCGACCGGTTCCTGGATCCGAGCGACTTCTTCACGATCGACGTCGCCGACTCGATCGGCAAGCCGGCCGTCGCCGCCGACGTGGCCGCCTTCGTGGCCCGGCACGGCGAGCTGGTGGGCAGGCTCGCCATCCCCGGCGTGGCGGAGCCGATCGAGCTCGATGCGGCCGGGGTCGGCGTGATCGCGAGCACCTACCTCCTGGCCTGCCGCGAGGCGGGGGAGATCTACCGGCACATCGAGGCGGCGCGAGGCGGCAGGCCGTTCGTCACCGAAGTGAGCATGGACGAGACCGACCTGCCGCAGACGCCGCCGCAACTGCTCGTGATCCTCGCGCTCCTTGCCGACCAGGGCATTCCGCTGGAGACGATCGCCCCCAAGTTCACCGGCCGGTTCAACAAGGGTGTCGACTACGTGGGCGACCTCGCCCAGTTCGAGCGGGAGTTTTCCGACGACGTGGCGGTGCTCGCCTGCGCTGCGGACCGGTATGGCCTGCCGCGGAATCTGAAGCTCTCGGTGCACTCAGGCAGCGACAAGTTCTCGCTCTATCCAGTCATCCGCCGCGTGCTCGCGAGGACCGGCGCCGGCGTCCACCTGAAGACGGCGGGCACGACCTGGCTGGAAGAGCTGATCGGCCTGGCCGAGGCGGGCGGCGACGGGCTCGAGCTGGCCCGCGAGATCTACGCCTACGCGCTCGGCCACGTCGACGAGCTCTGCGGACCCTATGCGAGCGTGATCGACATCGACCGGACGCGGCTGCCGAGTGTCGGCGAGGTCAACGGCTGGAGCGGCCCGCGGCTGGCCGCCGCGATCCGCCACGTACCGGGGAATTCCGCGTTCAGCCCCGACGTCCGCCAGCTCCTGCACGTGTCGTTCAAGGTGGCCGCGAAGCAGGGCTCGCGGTACACCGACCTGCTCGTGGCCAATCGCGACATCGTGGGCCGGCAGGTGACGGAGAACATCTTCGAGCGGCACCTGCGGCCGCTGTTTCTAGGCTGACAGATACTGGGCCGACACGTACTGGGCTGACAGGCCCGGCAGGGAAGCCGCATGCGATCCGCCGTGACGATCTGCCTGGTGCCCGAAGCCCGCCAGGGGCCGTTCGTGTTTCACGGCACCGTCGCCGACGGCGGGCTCGAGGCCGGGTGTCGGGCGGCCGCGGAACTCGGATTCGACGCCGTCGAGATCTTCCCCGAGTCGGCCGCCGCCTTTCCCTCGGGTGAACTCGTGCGGCTGCTGCCCGGCCATGGCCTGGCGCTCGCCGCCGTCGGCACCGGCGCCGGCTGGGTGAAGCACCGACTCCACCTCTGCCACGCCGATGCGGCGGTGCGGGCGGCGGCGCTGGAGTTCATCGGCGGGATCGTCGACGTGGCCGGGAGCCTGGGTGCGCCGGCGATCATCGGCTCGATGCAGGGGAGCTTCACGGCAGAGGTGCCGCGTGAGGCGGCCCTCGACCAGCTCGCCGCCGCGCTCGACGAGCTCGGCACGCGGGCCGCCTGCCGCGGGCAGGTGCTCCTCTACGAGCCACTCAATCGCTACGAGACGAACCTGTTCAACAGGCAGGCGGAGGCGGCGGCGTTTCTGGACGCCCGCGGCATCCGCCACGTGAGGCTGCTGTGCGACCTCTTCCACATGAACATCGAAGAGGCCGACCCCGCCGCGGCGCTCGTGGCCGCGGGTCCGCACGTGGGCCACGTCCATTGGGCCGATTCCAACAGGTGGGCGATGGGGAGTGGCCACACCGATCCGCGGCCGGTCGTTGCCGCGCTCGAGCGGATCGGCTACGAAGGGTTCCTCTCGGCGGAGGTGTTTCCGCAGCCGGCGGCGGTCGACGCCGCCCGGCGGACGATTCAGAGCCTCCGTGATCACGGCGTCGTGGCCTGCCGCTCGGGCGGCTGACAGTGGAGAAAGAAGATGCTCAACACGCACCTCTTGCACCCGGACATCCTCAGGATCCTCGCCCAGTCGGGGCATCACTCGAAGGTGCTCGTCGCGGACGGCAACTATCCGGCGGCGAACAAGCGGGGGCCGCGGGCGGAGCTCGTCTCGCTCCAGCTCATGCCGGGCGTGCCCACGGTGGCCCAGGTGCTCGAGGCGGTCCTCGGCACGGTGCAGATCGACGAGGTCCACACGATGGGTGTCGACCGCAGCGATTCCTATGCGGCCGCCACGCCGGGCGATCCGCCCGTGTGGGAGGAGTACCGGCGGATCCTGGCCGCGGCGAAGTCGTCCTGCCGGCTCGAGCCGATCGTGAAGTGGGATTTCTACAAGGCGGTCGAATCGGCCGACCACGTGCTCACGATCCAGACCGCCGACCAAGCCCCCTGGGCCAACCTGCTCCTCTCCGTCGGCTGTCGCACCTTCGGGTGACGTTGGCCTCCTGGGTCATCAGGGCTGATTCTATGCAGACCAGAACGCTTGGCCGGACGGGCCTCGACGTGCCGATCCTCGCCTTCGGCGCGAGCTCCCTGGGGCAGGAGTTCCGCTCGATCACGCTCGAGGAGGCGCTCGGGAGCGTGCGGACGGCGCTTGACTGCGGCATGCGGCTCATCGACACGAGCCCTTTCTACGGCCGGGGGATGAGCGAGGTGCTGCTCGGCGTGGCGCTCAAGGGCGTGCCGCGGAGCGACTACCTCCTCTGCACGAAGCTCGGCCGCTACGACCTCGCCCACTTCGACTTCTCCGCCCGCCGCGTCGCCGAGAGCGTCGACGTGTCACTCCATCGGCTCGGCACGGACCACCTCGACATCATCCTCTGCCACGACATCGAGTTCGTGTCGATGCAGCAGATCGTCGACGAGACCCTCCCCGCCCTGCGGAAGATCCAGCAGGCTGGCAAGGTGCGGTTCGTCGGCTTCAGCGGCTACCCGCAGAAGATCTTCAGGTTCATCTGCGATCAGGCGGACGTCGACTGTGTCCTCAACTACAACCAGTACACGCTGCAGAACACCCGGTTCGCCGACGAGACGGTGCCCTTCCTCAAGGCGAAGGGCATCGGCGTGATGCACGCCGGGCCGTTCAGCGCCCGCCTGCTCACAGATGCGCCGCTGCCGGCGTGGCTGAAGGAGCCGGAGAACGTCAAGCAGGCCGCCCGCCGCGCGGCCGATCTCTGCCGGTCCCGCGGCAGTTCGATCGCGAAGCTCGCGCTGCAGTTTTCGCTGGAACACCCGGACATCGCCACGACGATCGCCGGCAGCGCGAATCCGCGGAACATCCGTGACTGGGCGACCTGGGCCGCCGAGCCGCTCGACCGCGCGCTGCTTCGAGACGTGCAGGCGATCTTCGCTCCGGTGCACAGCGTCGGCCACGTCGAAGGCCTGCCCGAAAACAACTAATGCCCGCCAGCCTTCAGCCCGTCGTCTCGAGTCATAGCTGGAATCCTTGTCACGACCCCGTGTCTCGACTCACTGCCTCGGGTCCACGCCATGAGGATCGACTCCCACCAGCACTTCTGGCGGTATTCCCGGGAGGAGTATCCCTGGATCGGCCCGGGCATGGAGTGCCTGGCGCGGGATCACCTGCCGGCGGAGCTTGCGGCGGTGGCGGCGGAGTCTGGCGTCGGGAGGACCGTGGCGGTGCAGGCGCGGCAGTCGCTCGAGGAGACCCGCTGGCTCCTCGAACTCGCCGCCGAGCATCCGCTCATCGCCGGCGTGGTGGGCTGGGTCGACCTCCGCAGCCCCGGCGTCGTCGCGGAGCTGGCCCGGTTCGCCGACAGGCCGCGACTCGTCGGCGTGCGGCACGTGGTGCAGGACGAGCCCGACCCGCGATTCCTGCTCGGCGAGGCGTTCGTCCGCGGCCTGCGGACCTTGCGGCAGTTCGGGCTCACCTACGACCTGCTCGTCTATCCGCAACAGCTGCCGGCGGCCATCGAGATCGCGCGGCTCCTCCCCGAGCAGCCATTCGTGCTCGACCACCTGGCCAAGCCGCAGATCAAGGCGGGCGACATCGAGGAGTGGCGGCGCGACATCCGGGCGCTCGCGGGCCGGCCGAACGTCTGCTGCAAGGTGTCGGGCCTGGTGACGGAGGCGGCCTGGAAGCGGTGGCAGCGGGCCGACTTCGCCCCCTACCTGGAGGCTGTCCTCGAGGCGTTCGGTCCGGAGCGGCTCATGTTCGGCAGTGACTGGCCGGTCTGCCTGCTCTCGGCCGAGTATCGCGAGGTCGTCGGGATCGTCGAGGATCTCTTTGCACGGCTGACGCCGGGCGAACGCAGCGCTGTCTGGGGCGGCACGGCCGCCCGGTTCTACGGACTTTCCGAGGAGTGATGCGATGCAGGCGCTGGTGCTGGAGAAGCCGCGGGAGTTCCACTTCGCAGATGTTCCGGAGCCGGCGGCGCCGGCGGCCGGAGAGGCGGTCGTCCGCGTGCGGGCCGTCGGCATCTGCGGCACCGACTACGCGGGCTACATGGGCAAGATGCCCTTCTTCAGCTACCCGCGGATCCCGGGGCATGAGCTCGGGGTCGAGGTCGTGGCCGTGGGAGCCGGCGTCGCGAACGTGAAGCCAGGCGACCGCTGCTGCGTCGAGCCCTACATCAGCTGCTGGAAGTGCTATGCCTGCCGGCGTGGGCTCACCAACTGCTGCGAGCACAACCAGACGCTCGGCGTCCACTGCGACGGCGGCCTGCGGCCGCTCTTCACGGTGCCCGCCGAGAAGCTCCATCCATCACCGAACCTCTCGCACGCCCAAAACGCGCTGGTGGAGACGCTCGCCATCGGCTGTCATGCGATCGACCGGTCTCTCGCCAAGGCGGGTGAGAACGTGCTCGTCATTGGCGCCGGGCCGATCGGCCTGTCGGCGGTCGAGTTCGCCAAGCTCTCAGGGGCGCGGGTGATCGTCATGGATATGGTGCAAAGCCGGCTCGACTTCGTCCGCGACCGCATGGGCGTCGCCGACACGCTCGTGGCGAAGGGGGACGCATCCGACGAGGAGCGAATTGTCCGGCTGACCGACGGCCGCCTGGCCGATGCCGTCATCGACGCCACGGGGAGCGCCGTGAGCATGTCGACCGCGCTGAAGTTTTGCAGCTTCGGGGGCCGGCTCGTGTATGTGGGGATCACGCAGGGCGAGATCGGGTTTCCGCATGCGCCGCTCGTCCACAGGCGGGAACTGTCGATCCTCGCCAGCCGCAACGCCCTGCCCAAGGATTTTTCCCGGATCATCGGGCTGATCGAATCGGGCCGGATCGACACGCAGCCCTGGATCACGCACCACGCGGCCTTCGCCGACACGATCCGCGTCTTCCCGAGCCTGCTCGACCCCGCCAGCGGCGTCATCAAGGCCGTCGTCGACATGCCGCAGGCAGGGTAGGCCGCAGGAGGTCTGGGCAAGCCTGCCGGCCCCGAGGAGGGTGTTTAGGGCGAAAACGCCCTTGGCCTGGGCAAATCAGCCCTGCCCTGCCGGTCACGGAGGCGGGCGAGACAAACCCTGACATTGTCTCCGTGCGGGCCAGTGGCGAATCCACCGCCGATGATTCGGCCGATGCCCATGGCAACGCTGGGGCGGGTGCGCATGTGGTCACCTGCGGACGTGCGGATCGACCGCGTGTTCACTGTGGTCAGAGGTTCACGAGGGGGCGGCGATGCTGCTGAATGGTGCTGTCCTGCGCGTGACGACGGCCCTGGCGCTCACCTGCTTGATCACCGGCGTGGCTGCCGGCGTGGCCGCGGGCCAGGAGACCGGCTTCTTTGGGCGTCTCGGCCAGGTGGGCGGGTTCGAGTCGTCCGATCCCGTGCTCGCCGACGAGGTGATGACGGGCCTGATCCCCACCGGCCAGAACTGGTTTCTCTTCGGGGAGTCGGAGCGGGGTGGCGTCTACGGCTGGCTCGACGGCGGCTTCGTCGGCAACTTCGGCGTGCCCGCCAGCAAGTTCAACGGCCCCTACAACGCCGTCGACCGGGCCAACGAGGCGATGATGAACCAGGTCTACATCATCGCCGAGCGGACGCTGCCGACCGACGGCTCGATCGGCGTCGGTGCCCGGACCGACCTGCTCTACGGCGAGGACTTTCCGCTGGCGATGTCGCTGGGCTGGGAGACGAACCCAGGGCCGAGGGACTGGAACAGCGGCGAGTATTACGGCATCGCGATTCCGCAGCTCTACGGCGAGATCGGGACCCAGGACCTCTCCCTCAAGCTCGGCCACTTTTACACGATCGTCGGCTACGAGGGGGTGCCGGCCGTGGGCAACTTCTTCTACATGAAGTCCTACAGCTACCAGTTCGCCGGTCCCTTCACCCACTGGGGCGGGCTCGTGAACTGGAACGCCACCGACAACGTCGAGGTCGACGCGGGACTCGTCAACGGTTGGAACGGCCTGGCCTCGGCCTACAGCAAGGCGAATTTCCTCGGTCGCGTGCGGGTGAAGAACGACGCGAATTCGTTCGCCACGTCGTTCGCCGTCGTCAGCGGCGACGAGGGGAACGATTTCTCACCCCTGTTCCAGCCTGCGCCGCCGCTGGAGTCGGCCAACCGCACCCGCTACAGCCTGATCTTCGAGTTTCGTCCGGCCGACGACTGGGAGTATCTCTTCCACCACTGGCTCGGGACGCAGGCCAACGGCCTGGCCAACGGTGGCACGGCGATGTGGGCCGGCATCGACCAGTACCTGTACTACCGGGTGAGCGACGCCTGGCGGTGGGGCGCCCGGTTCGAGTGGTTCCAGGACACCGATGGCACACGGGTTGGCCTGAACCGGCCGAGCAATCCCAACCACGTGCCGCTGCCCGGCAACTACTACTCGCTCACGGTCGGCCCCAACTGGACGCCGACCGGCAACTTCCTGCTGCGGCCGGCCTTCCGCTGGGACTTCTTCGGCGGCCCCTACGGCGGCCCGCGGGCGCCCTACAACGACGGGATCAGCAACCAGCAGACGATGCTGGGCTTCGACCTGATCCAGAAGTTCTGATGGCGTGAGCAGTGGCTGGCTGTGACGGTTTCCCCCGGCCGCTCGAGCCGCGCGGGGAGCGGGGCACGCCCCGCGGCGAGGGTTGCGGCGGCGGGCGGAGTGCTGTCGAATACGGCCTCGCGAAGCCGTTCGGCACCCCTTCGGCACCCCAGGTCCACCACCAGAGCAGGAGCACCGCCCCATGGCCAAGAAGTCCGTCGCCAGCATCGACCCCGCCGGTAAGGCCGTCCTCGTCCGCGTCGACTTCAACGTGCCGCAGGACGACTCCGGGGCGATCACCGACGACCGGCGGATTCGCATGGCGCTGCCGACGATCCGGTCGATCCTCGACCGCGGCGGCAAGGCGATCCTCATGTCGCATCTGGGCCGCCCGGCGGGGAAGGGTGTCGAGCCGGAGTTTTCGCTTGCGCCGGTGGCGAAGCGGCTCGGCGAGCTGCTTGGGCTGCCGGTGGCGCTCGCCGGCGACACGGGCGGCGCCGACTCGCAGTCCAAGGCGAAGGCGCTGCCGGCCGGGGGCGTGCTCGTGCTTGAGAACGTGCGGTTCAACAAGGGCGAGAAGAAGGGGGACGACGCGGCCTACGTCGCGGGCCTGGCCGGCCTGGCCGACGCCTACGTCAACGATGCCTTCGGCACCTGCCACCGCACCGAGGCCAGCATGCATGCCGTGCCGGTGGCGATGAAGGCGGCGGGCAAGCCGGCCGTCGTCGGCTTCCTCGTCGAGAAGGAGATCCAGTACCTCTCCGACGCGATCGCCCGGCCGAAGCGGCCCTTCGTGGCGATCCTCGGCGGCAAGAAGGTGTCGGACAAGATCGCGGTGATCACGAATCTCCTCTCGATCTGCGACCACGTGCTCATCGGCGGCGCGATGGCCTACACCTTCTCGCTGGCCCAGGGGGGCAAGACCGGCAAGTCGCTCGTGGAGCCCGACAAGCTCGACCTGGCCCGGGAGCTTTTGGCGCAGGGGGGTGCGAAGCTCGTGCTGCCGGTCGACACGCACTGCGCCGACGATTTCTCATCGGGGGCCGCCAAGAAAATCGTGAAGGCGGGCGAGATCCCCGACGGCTTCGAGGGGCTCGACATCGGCCCCGAGACCGCGAAGCAGTACGCCGAGATCGTCCGCGGCGCCGGCACGGTCGTGTGGAACGGGCCGATGGGCGTGTTCGAGATGCCCCCCTTCGACGCGGGCACGAAGGCCGTGGCCGACGCCGTGGCGGCGGCGACTGCGAAGGGCGCCATCACGATCATCGGCGGCGGCGATTCGGCCGCGGCCGTCGAGCAGCTCGGCTACGCCGACCGCGTCAGCCACGTTTCCACCGGCGGCGGG
Organism: Pirellulales bacterium; assembly: GCA_044370415.1. Classification (GTDB taxonomy): domain Bacteria; phylum Planctomycetota; class Planctomycetia; order Pirellulales; family UBA1268; genus CAMCQY01. Next base: position 2,348 of record JBILVO010000051.1, on the reverse strand, counting down.
GCTTCGCTGGAGATGCTCGAGGGCAAGGCGTTCGCGACGGTGGCCGTGCTCGACGGCTGACAGGGAATTCCCGCCGACGGTTGGGACGTAACGTTGTGGCCAAGACGTTCTGGCCACAACGTTGGCCGACGTCTGGCCGTCGCCTGACCCAGAGTCCGACCGAAGTCCGACCGGAGTCCGATCGGCCGGCTACAGCCCGGCGGTGTCGTTGGCGGCAGCCGCAGCCGATCGGCCCTCTGCCAATCGGGCGGCGACCGCGGCGACGTACGCCTGGTCGTCGGCCGACAGGTCGGTCAGGGCCATGGTGGTGTGGCGGCCGGAGACCTTCAGGATCATGGCTTCGTCGGCGCCGATCTCGACGAGCCAGCCCTGCGCGTGATGGTCGCCAGTGGCGTCGGTCCACCGCCGCAGCGGCTCGTCCGGCACGGACGTCGCCGCCGTCGCCTCCACGGCGTCGCCGGCGGCTTCCTCGGCGGGGGCATCCTTCGCGGGAGGCGTCGGCGCGTCGTCGGCCGCGGGAGCCGGTTCGGCATCGTCCCCGTCCGTCGTCCGCTCCTCGGTCATTTCAGGCTCGTCGGTCGGCGCGGCCTGCTCGCCGGCGTCGTCGTCCGCGAGCAGGTCGAACAGATTCTCCTCGCGTGGCGTTTCGCCGGGGGCAACGGCGAGGTCGTCGACGGCAGGGTTGGCAGGCATCGCCGCCGGCGACGGCTGGGCGGCGGCGTCCTGCTTGGGGGCTGCCGTTTGCTCGGGCAGGTCGAGCGACGCAGGCACCGGCTGGTCGGCCTGCGGCAGCGTGCCGGCGCCAGCGGTCGCGGGACGCAGATCCGGCAGGGATTCCCGGGAGGCGGCCTGCGGCTGCGGGGCCACCGGCCGGGCGGTCTGCGGCCCCTGATCGGCCGCCGCGGCGGGCGCGGTCCCCAGCACGATCGTCGGGGAGTGCACGACAGCCTCCTCCGTCACGGCGGGCTGCGTCTCCACGTGGTCGACCACGTCCTGCGTCACCACTACGCCGTCGTGGATGGCCTGCTCGGCGACGACCGTGTGTGCCACATCGTCGGGCACGCAGCACTGCGCGGGCTGCGTGGCGTCGGCCCACACGACCACGCCAGGGCCGCAGTCCGTCAGGACGACGTGGCCGGCCCACTCCTGCGGGCCGTGGATCCACGCGGCCGGATCCCCGGCGCAGGTGGTCACGGTCCACGTGCCGCAGGACGGCGCGGAACAGGCCGGCGCCGGGCAGCACTGGCTGCGGCGACGAACATGCCAGCATGCCCGCGCGGAGTCCACGCACAGGTTCAGGCACAACAGGGCCACGATCAGGCAGTGCAGCGGGCGTCGCACATCTCACCTCGGGCACGGATGGTTGCGGGGCCCCGGCAGCGGCGCCGGAACGAACCCCGGTCGACCATGCTACCTGCGGGAAAATCGGCCGGCAAACCGGCCGGAAACCCCGGCCGAGCGGCCAATCAGCCGAGCGGCCAATCAGGGGTGTGGGGCGGCGCAGGGAACCACAAACGGAGAACGGCCTCGGCGGAGCCTTCTCCGCCGAGGCCGTTCCGTAGATCGAGCCTGTTGGCCGCCAGCGAACGGGGTAGAAAACTGCGAAACTGACGCGGGTCGGGCCGTGGTGCGAGCGGGTGCGCCGCCGGCAGCCACGAACGTTTCGAGGACCCGGGTCAACGCGTAGGGGTTGGCACCTCCGACGGGAGCGGGAACAGGTCGAATGTCGATGCCCGTTGATTCGTCACCCGGAGGCCTCCACCTTCAGGCGAACTCCGGGCCGACCACCCATCCGTCATCACCGGTCCCGATTGGTACAGCCGTCCGGGTCCACGGGACGCGGCCGCTGAGCTGGCATCGTCCTATCATCGTCCTGGCATCGTCCTGCCACCGACCTGGCTGCGTCCTCGCGTCGTCCCGCCGACGGCCGGCAGCGAGGCCGGTCCGTCGGCGGGAGTGGAGCGTGTGCGTGGGACTTCAGGAGCAGCCCATGCTGTTGCCGCAATTGTGGCAGAGGTAGCAGTTGCCGTTGCGGACAGTGATCGCGCCGCAGTTGTCGCAGGCCGGGGCGTCGATCTGGAACTTCGCGAACTGGGTCTGGCGGTCGGCGGGACTCGCGTTTGGGTCGACCGCCATCTGCAGGCCGGCCCGTTCGAGCAGGGACGCGTGCTTTTCAACACCGGCCTTGGCCCCGCCGGTGGCATGCCCGTTCGTGCCGGCGGGATGCTTGCCGCGGCTGACGGTCGCCTCGCCATTGGTGCGGGCCTTTCCTTGGCCATCGGCAAGCCCGCGCGCCGTCGTGGCGGCGGGCTTGCGCTCTGTTTCCGTATCGTCTCCAGAGCCGGCTT
>JBILVO010000165.1:0-7768 GCA_044370415.1 Pirellulales bacterium | reverse complement strand
GTCTTGCCGGAGCCGGTCTCCGACTGGCCGACGACGTCCTGCCCCTCCATGATCAGCGGGATCGTCGCCGACTGGATCGGCGAGGTCTCCTCGAAGCCGAGCCGCTGCACCGCCTGGAGGATCTCCGCCGAGAGGCCGAGCGACGCAAAGGGGACGTGTCCGGGGCGGGAGGCAGGATCGGGTGGGCTGGCAGCCGGTGGCTTTGCCATCGAGGGTTCTCGGGGTGGGGCGGTCGGGCGGGAGTGCCATCCTAGTCGCCGCGGTCGCCGTGCGCGGAAAAAACCCGGCTCGGCCCGCGGACGCCCCGGAATCGCGCCGAATTCGACGCCGATCGCGTGTGGAGGCCGTGGGAATGGCATAGGGAGAACCTCGCCCGTGGCGGTATCCTCCCGCCATGCAACTTCTCGAGCCTGTGGAAACGACCGTTTTGGAGACACCGCCGGCGACGGCAGCGGGGGTGCGCACGCTCTCGATCTGCCTCATCAACCCGCGGTTCGAGCCCTCCTACTGGGGCTTCGACTTCGCGCTCCCGCTCTACCCGGGCGACAAGCGGAGCACGATGATCTCGGGGGCGCTGTCGGCCGTAGCCGGCCTCTGCGGCGACCATCAGGTCACGCTGCTCGACGAGAACGTCGAGGAGATCGACTGGGAGTCACTGTCGCGCTACGACATCGTGGGCGTGACGGGGATGATCGTCCAAAAGGAACGAATGCGGCAGATTCTCTCACGGCTCAAGGAGATGAACGTCTTCACGGCCGTGGGGGGGCCGCTGGTCTCCGTGGACGAGGCCTTCTTCGCGGGGCTGTGCGACGTCACCTTCATCGGCGAGGCGGAGACCACCTGGCCCGGATTCCTGGAGGACTACGCCCGCGGGCGGCCGACCGAGACGCGGTACGAGCAGAAGACGCCCACAGACATGACGACGGTGCCCAAGCCCCGGTTCGACCTGCTCAAGGTCGACCGCTACGCGTCGGCGGCCGTGCAGTATTCCCGGGGCTGCCCCTTCCAGTGCGAGTTCTGCGACATCATCGTCATCTACGGCCGCAAGCCCCGCGTGAAGCGGCCCGAGCAGCTCGTGGCCGAGCTCGATGAGCTGCGGAGGGTGGGGTTCCGCTCGGCGTTCATCGTCGACGACAACTTCATCGGTGACAAGCGGAAGGCGAAGGCCGCCCTCGAGCTGATCATCCCGTGGATGGAGGAGCACGGCTATCCGCTGCGGCTCACGACCGAGGCCAGCATCGACCTCGCGAACGACGCCGAGCTGCTCGACCTGATGTACCGCGCGAACTTCCGCAGCGTGTTCATCGGGATCGAGACGCCGCGAATGGATTCGCTCACGGAGACGAAGAAGTTCCAGAACGTCCGCGGCGACTCGCTCGAGGAGAAGCTGAAGCGGATCCAGGCGGCGGGCCTCGACGTGAACGCCGGCTTCATCGTCGGCTTCGACAACGACGACAAGGGGATCTTCGAGGACCAGTTCCGTTTCATCCAGGACAACGGCATCACGCTGGCGATGGTCGGCATGCTGCAGGCGATCCCCCGCACGCCGCTCTACGACCGGCTCAAACGGGAGGGGCGGCTCGTCGAGGACGACCCGAGCCTCAACATCGTGCCGAAGCAGATGACGCGCGACGAGCTGCGCGAGGGCTACTGGAATCTCCTCAAGCGGCTCTACACCCCGGAGGCCTACCTCGACCGCTCCCGCCGCGTCTACGAGTCGAAGACGTACGTCGAGCGGCGGGCCGAGATCTGCCGCAAGGCGAACGAGGGCCGGCAGCTGCCGACCCTCGCCTACGGGCTCATGCTCTTCTGGTCGCTCTGCGGGGCGCTTCTGCGGGACGGGTCGTTCTTCGCGGTCGGCGGCGTGTATGCCCGCTCGTTCTTTTCACGGAAGCCCCGCGGCCGCCGCGGCGTGATCGGCTTCGCGCAGTTCATGAACCGCTGCGTGACGCACTGGCACTTCTACAAGTTCACCCGCGAGGCCACGGCCGGCAGGCTGCGGGCCTACAACACGATCTGAGTACGACGATCCGAGCCAGCGGGGCGACGCGCTCGTGATGCGGGCCGCGAAGCGGCCGGTGGTCGGGCCGACAGGACCGCGCGTCAGGCGATGCCGGCGAGGGCCCAGCCCGGGCGGTACTCGCGGCCGAGAAACCGCTCCGCCTCGGGGGCGTTGGGGATGCGGAGCGCCGCCGCATCCCAGGCGATCTTCCGGCCCGCGCGGTGCGCCACGTTGCCCAGCTGGTTGGCCTCGGTGAGCGGGCCGCTGTAACTGAATGGGCATGTCGTCGGTGAGCCCGTCTTGCAGGCCTGGATCCACTCCGCGTAGTGGCCGGGCGACTGCGGGATCGACGTCGCTGGCCGGTGGAAGTCGCGGACGTCGGGCCCGAGCAGCAGGAGGTGGCGGCCGTAGTCGGCGAGCAGTTGGCCCTGGCCGCCGACGAACAGGCAGCCCGAGTCCCAGCGCGGAATCTGGCCGTCGGTCCAGGCCTTCGGCTTGTGGCTGCCCTGGTACCAGGAGAGCGTGACCGGGCCCCGGTCGCCCCGCGCGGCGTAGTCGTAAGTGACGTGCATCGACGCGGGCGCGAGCTCGGCGTGCGGCGGCGGGCCGAACGCCTCCACCGTCTGCGGCGCGTCGAGGTCGAGGGCCCAGAACGGGAGGTCGAGCCAATGGCTGCCGAGGTCCGACATCGTGCCGCCCCCGAAATCCCACCAGCGGTACCACTTCGGCCCCGGAAAATAGACCTCGTGGAACGGCCTCTCCGGGGCCGGGCCGAGCCAGAGGTTCCAATCGAGCTGCGGGGGAACGGGCGACGCTCCGGCCGGCCGCTCCTGCACCGTGACAATGTCCTTGAACTGGGCGGCATCCTCCGGCGACTGCAGGCCCCAGGCACGCCCGACCCACACGTGCACCTCCTTGATGGGGCCGATCGCCCCCGCTTTCACCAGCTCCACGACCCGTCGGTAGGTGTCGCTGGCGTGGATCTGCGTGCCCATCTGCGTGGCGACGCCCGCCCTGGCGGCCGCCTGCGTGACGAGCCGGGTCTCGCGGACGTTGTGGGCCAGCGGCTTCTCGCAGTAGACGTGCTTCTTCGCGGCGAGCGCCGGCAGCGTGGCGAAGGCGTGGGTGTGCTCGGTCGTGCTCACCACCACGGCGTCGTATGCAGACGGCTGCAGATCGTCGTAGAGCTTGCGAAAGTCGGCGAAGTGCCGCGCGGCCGGCGCCTTCGCCGCCGCCGACCCGAGCGCCGCGGCGTTGACGTCGCACAGCGCCACCACCTGCTCGCCGGCGACGCCCGCGAGGTTGGCGGCGCCGCGGCCGCCGCAGCCGATCACCGCGATGCGGAGCTTGTCGCCGCGGTTTTCCGCCCGGAGGATCGCCGGCGCCGCGAAGGCCGCGGCACCGGCCGCGAGCGAGCCGCCGAGGGACTCACGCAGAAACGAGCGGCGACTACCGCCGTCGCGTGTCGCGCCGGCGAAGGCTCCGCGCCGCGGAAGGTGTGTGCCAGGGCCGCGTCTGTCGGGCCCGTGTGCCATGCGTGCCATGGGTGGAACTCCTCAGCGGAAAAAGTCACTGTCGGTGGCCGCACCGCCGGCGGACCCCGAACGTCGTCACGGTAGTCCCCCATGCTGCGGCCTGTCCAGAAACGGCCCCGACATTCGCGGAGCCGCGGTGGCGATCCGCTGATCCGCCGCCAGCCGGCCGTCGCTCGGGCGCACGGCGGCTGCTCCAGCCACAGGACGACGGGCCGAGACGTGCGCGCGATCCTCGAGGCCGTGGGCGAAGATTCCTGCCGTGCGTGGTGGGGGCGGCCATGCCCCGGTAGACTCGCAGCCGCTACGGCCTCGCAGGACGAGCCGCAGCGGCCGGCCCCCGGGCTGCCGGCGGCCGGGGAGGAGATGGCATGAGCGAACGGGCCACGCGCGTGCGGTTTGCAGTCGTCGCCGCCGGCGTGGCGATGGCGTTCATCCTCTATCTCGACCGGATCTGCCTCGGCGAGATCGTGAAGTCGGCCTCGTTCAAGGCCGAGATTCCGCTCGACAAGGAGCAGATCGGCACGATCCTCGGCAGCTTCTTCCTGGCCTACGCCCTGGCGCAGGTGCCCAGCGGCTGGGCCAGCGACCGGTTCGGCACCCGGCGGATGCTCACGATCTACATCGTGGGCTGGTCGGTGATGACCGCCCTGACCGGCCTGGCGGGAAGCTTCGCCGGGCTGCTGCTGGCGCGGCTGGGCTGCGGACTCTTCGAGGCCGGAGCCTATCCCGCCTGCGGCGGCCTCATCCGGCGGTGGATGCCGTTCTCGGGCCGGGCCAGGGCGAGCAGTTTCATCGCGTTCGGCGGCAGGATCGGCGGCGCGCTCGCGCCGGTGCTCACGGCCTGGATGATCGTGGTCTTCGGCAATTGGCGGCCGGCGCTCGTCATCGACGGGCTCGCGGGGCTCGCGGTCGCCGGGGCCTGGTGGTGGATCGTCCGCGACCGGCCCGAGGAGCACCCGCGGTGCAACGCGGCGGAGCGGGCGCTCCTCCCGGCGACGGCCGCCGAGCGGCCGCCGTCACTCGCGGCGCTGGCGACCACGCTCGGGGCGGTCGTCCGCAACCGGAGCATCTGGCTCATCTCGCTGGTGCAGTCGGCCATCAACGTCGGCTGGGCGTTTCTCGTCACCTGGCTGCCCACCTACCTCGTCGACGTATGGCACGTGGAGCCGATCCAAGGCGGTCGGATGGCCACGACGGTGCTCTCGTGCGGCATGGTCGGCATGCTCTGCGGCGGAGCCTACTGCGACTGGACGACCCGCCGGCTCGGCTCGCGGTGGGGCAGGGCGGCGCCGATCATCACCGGCAGCGTGCTGGCATGCTGCGCGTATCTCGCCTGCCCGTGGATGACCGGCGCCTGGGGTATCGTGGCCTGCTGCGCTGTGGTCTCCTTCGCCAGCGACATGAGCGTGGCCGCAACCTGGGCCTTCGCGCAGGACGTCGGCGGCCGCAGCGTCGGCACCGTTGCCGGCTGGGCGAACATGTGGGGCAACCTCGGGGCGTCGTTCTCCGCGAAGCTGCTGCCCTGGGTGATCGCGCATTGGGACGTGGACAAGAACTGGACCGAGGTCTTCCTGGTGTGCGCTGCGAGCTACGTCGTGGCGATCGTGGCGGCGCTGGGCATCGATCCCCGGCGGACCGTGGAGTGACCGTCGCCCGGCCATGACGGCCGGGCCGCGCTCACGCCGGCAGCGTGCGGCGCAGGAAGTTCACGAAGTTGCCGTGGAAGAAGCCCTCGATGTCGGCGGCGGAGTAGCCGCGGGCGGCGAGCAGGCCGCCGAGCCGGCCGAGGTCGGCGATGCTGTCGAGGTCGAGCGGCGTCTGCTCGGTGCCGAACCCGCCGTCGAGATCGCTGCCGATCCCCACGTGGGCGGCGCTGCCGGCGATCTGGCAGATGTGGTCGACATGGTCGCAGATTCGCTCGATCCGCAGGTTGAAGTCCTGGGGCTTCGACCGCTGGTGCGTCCAGCCGTGCACCATCATGATCGCGTCGAATGCCATCCCGAACACGCAACCGCGGCCGACGAGCTCGCGGATCTGCTCGTCGGTGAATTGCCGGTTCCAGTCGGCGAGGGCCCGGCAGTTGGAGTGGCTCGCCCAGAGGGGGCCCGAATAGTGGTCGAGCGCGTCGCGCAGGCTCTCGTCGCAGAGGTGCGTGACGTCGAGGATGATCCCCAGCCGCTCCATCTCCTGGAGGAGCTCGCGGCCGCGGGGCGTGAGCGGGCCCTCCGCGTCGGTGCCCATGCCGTAGACGCCCGGCCCGTAATGCACCGGCCCCAGCGCCCGCAGGCCGTCGGCGTACGACTGCTCGAGGTGCCGGAACGTGACGATCGAGTCGGCCCCCTCGAGGCTGAGCACGTAGCCGATCGGCAGGCCGCCGGCGGCGGCGGTGGCGGGCATCGCGGCGGGCGCCGCCAGCCACAGCGCGAGGTGCCGTTCGAGGTCGCCGCGGGTGCGGATCTGGACCAGCTCGCCGCAGGCCTCCATCTCACGGTACCAGGCCAGCTGCCCGGCGGTGTGGGCTCGGGCCTGCGCGGGGCTCGCCCAGCCGGGCATCCGCGAGAAAGAGTCGACGGAGCGGGCGATCTGCGTCGCCACGCAGAGGCCCACGCGGCCGCGCCGCATCTCCGGGAAGCAGACCGTGCCGCGCGTGCGGAACACCTGGTCCGTCATGCCCAGCTCGCGGCGGCGGATCCGCTCCTGCGTCCAGCGCAGGTCACGGTTGAAGTCGAGCGCGTTGTAAGAGAGGTCGAGGTGGACGTCGAAGATCAATCGCGGCTCGTGTGCCATGACGGGCTCCTGAAGTGCTGGCGGACGGTCCCGGTCGTGCCGGTCACACGGTGATGCGGCGGGTGCGGGCGGCGACCCGCCAGTGCTCGCAGGCGCGGCCGTCGCGGACGACCACTGCCTCCTCGTGGAGGGCAACGGTGGGGCAGATGTGCCACGGCAGGGCGTAGAGGACCGTGCCCACGGGAAAGGCGGCGGCCCGCGGCGTCTCCACGACGAGATGTTCCTCGCTGTGCGCGGCGAACGTGACGTCCTCGAGGCCGAAGATCCACACCCGCGGGTGCGGCATCTCGCTGGCGACCGACTTGTGGCCGAGGTCGACGCAGAGCCGGCCGGGGGCCGGATGGCTCACCACCCGTGCCAGCAGCACGGCGGCGTTGAGGAAGTCGAGGCCGGGCGAGGCGATCGACTGCCCGAAATCCCAGAGCACGGTCGTGCCCGCGCCCACCTCGACGTCGCCCCGGGCGGCGAGGATCGGCGTCGTGGGCGTGCCGCTGGTGACGACGAGCGGAACCGGGATGCCGGCCGCGACGAGCTCGTCGCGAAGCCGCCACACGGCCGCGAACGCCGCGTCGACCTTCGCGACGAGCGCGTCGTGGTCGGGGTCGTTGAGGTGGCCGTCGTAGGCGTGCAGGCCGCCGAACGACAGCGCCGGCGCCGCGGCGATCCGCCGGGCGAGCCGCACGGCCTCGGGCCCGGGGGCGATCCCGGTGCGGTTCATGCCGACGAGGCCGCGGAAGCGGGTGCGGGGGAACCGGCGGACGAGCTCGGCGAGCCGGGCGGCCGTCGGGCCCACCACGGGATACGCGAGCAGCACGTCGACGGCCCCGGCGGCCGCCGTCATCTCCACCTCGGCGATCGTGGCAGCCTTGAACTTGCGAACGCCCTGGGCCAGGCAGAGCCCGACGACCTCGGCCATCTTGTGGGTCTTCACGTGCGGCCGCAGCCGCTCGATGCCCCCCGCAGCCGCCGCCATACGGCGGATGTTCTCCTCGATCCGGTCAGGGTAGACGAGGAGCGCGGGCGAAGGGATGTCGGCCGCGTTCGTGATCTCGTACCAGGGACGCATCGTGGCATCATCGTGGCAGCGGATTCACGGCCGGACAAGGGCCGCGGCCGTTCCTGCATGCGGCGCGTGACGACGCGTATCGTGGGCGGCATGAACATGCCTCTGCGGCCAGCCGCGACCGGATCCGCACCCTTCGCGTGCCCCGCGTCGGTCGAGCTGCTCGCCCGGTCTCGGGGCTCGCTGGCGGAGGGGCAGTGGGGCGGTGTGCCCCATGTTGGGCCGATCCGGGGTCGCTGGCGGGTGGTGGTGGTCACCAACGGCCGCCGCGGAATCGCAGCCCCGGCACGGCGGCATCACCTCGTTCGATCAGGGGCGGACGGCGGTGCTCGTGCACGGGACGGTGCTCACGGCGATGGCGACGACCGCACGGATGGCTCC
>JBILVO010000011.1:0-57448 GCA_044370415.1 Pirellulales bacterium | reverse complement strand
GCTCGATCACGACCACGCCCCGCCGCGCCGCGGTCGCCACGGCACGCGCCACCGACAGCGAGCGGTTGCCGCCCTCCACGAGGGTGCGATCGAGCAGCAGGTCGGCGGCGCCATGCACGTGGGGCGTCACGAACACGATCCGCCTGTCGGCGGTGATCCGCCCCGGGTCGAGGCCGATCTCGCGGAGCACGTCGGCGTCGGCCGGAGAGCCGGCGAGCTGTGGACGAAACCGCCCGGCCAGTTCGCCCTGGGAGAAGAGCGATGTCGGCACCACGTGCAGGCTCCAGCGCGGATCGTGCTCCGCGAGGATCGCCGCGAGGCAGGCGTGGAACCGGGCCACGGCGGCGGCCCGCCATTCCAGCCACGCATCACGCAGCGGCCCCTCGACGAGCAGGGCCCGGCGGGCAAACCGCTCCGCTCCGATCGCCGGCTCCTGGCCGCCCACGTCGTCGAGGAACCGGGAGAACGTAGCGTCGTCGAGGCCCCAGCCCGTGCCGGGCAGGTGGGTCCAGCCATCGTGCGGCAGCAGCACCGCGAGGCCATCGACCGCCTCGGCGCCGTGGAGCCGGCCGGCCAGTTCGGCCACGATCTCCTCCGCCGCCCGCTGCACCCGTGGATCGAGAATGTTGTAGTGCCAGCCGTCGCCGCCATCCGTCTGCCGGGGCCGGCCGTCACGGCCGACGCAGACGATGCCCGCCGCCTCCGTGCCGCCCCGCTGCAGCACCGCCTCGAGCGCGGGCACCGGCGCGTCGAACGATACGGCCGGCACGAGCCGCAGCGAGCGCCGTGCGTGGACGCGGCAGAGCAGCGAGAGCAGGTCCTTGGGGAGCGGATCGACACCCGGCTCCGCGGCGGCACCGCTGTCCCACCGCGGAGCCGACCGCGTGAGCCGCGACGGCCAGATCGCCGCACCGTCGCCATACACTTTCACCAGCGCGCCGTCGGCCCCCTGCGCCGAGAACCACTCCGCGGCCCGTGTCGCTCCCGAGAGGAACGTCCGCCAATCGGCGAACGACCGTCCCTGCCCCGCCACGGCACGCTCCTCGGCGCCGAACTGCGCGAAGTCGGGAGCCGGCAGGAACGCGTGCACGCGCCGGCCGCCGTCCACGCCCACGAGCCGATGCGCGTCGCCTTCGCCGCGGGCCGCGGGCGGCAGCCGTGCGGGCCCCGCCGAGACGCGGACGCGGCCGACGAACGCCGCCGACCGCAACGACGGATTCGCGATCAGCACCAGCGGATGGCGGGACGTCGGCCAGAAGACGAAGGAGTGACGGCCGAGCGTCGCCGGGCCGTCGGCGGTGGCGGCGTCGGGCGGCACCACCTCGAAGCCACCACTGGCCCGCGGCTCCACGCCACTGCCCGCCGCATCCGGCTCCAGCACGCAGACGCCGACCACGGCCCGCTGGTCGAGCGGAAACTCCACCTCGACCAGATGCGGCACGCCCGGCTGCACTCCGGCGACGACGATCCCTTCCCACGACGGCTCGTCCGCCGACCGTGCCGGCGGCAGCCGCAGCATCGGACCGAGCGGATGCACGTCGACCGTGGAGTGTCCCGTGAGTAGCAGGCCGCTCAGACGGGGCACCATCGACGACATCGACGGCATGCCGACCGACGGCAGCGGCACGCCCGGCACCTTCGGCATCGACACGTTGGGCAGGGGGACGCTGGGCATGGAGACATTGGGCATCGATACGTTCGGCATGGGAACGCTCGGCAGCGACATCGACGGCAGCGGCATGGCCGGCATCGGCACATAGGGGATGCCCTTGCCCGGGAGCCGGCGCAGCCGCTCGTGCAGCCGCGGGCTGCCGGGATCGAGCTCGTGGATCACCTGCCAGGTCGGCGCGGCCGCGTCCGGCGCAGCCGCGACGTCCGCCACCGCGGCGACCTGCACGACACGCGTCGCGAGCGGCCGCGACCAGCGCAGCCCGCCCCGCTCGACGGCCTCGAGATCGATGTCGTACGCCCCCTCGCGATCGGGAAGCGGCAGGTCGAACACGACCCGCTCGTACTGCTGGAGCCGGGACGTGCCGGAGGCCGGGCCGGAGTCCGCGGGCGATTCCGCGAGCACCACCGCCTGCGTGGCAAGCGGCTCGGCATCGGGGCCGGACTTCAGCCGCAGCCGCAGTTCGACCGCGGCCGTTCCCTGCAGCCGCTTCGGCAGCAGCGGGTCGACCGTCAGGCGCACCGTCTCGCCCGGACGAAAGAGCGTCGTCGCCTCGTTCGGGCGACCGGCGGACGCCGTCGCGACGACCTGGCCGACGCCGACCCGCAGGGCATCGCCGGGTGCGGCCCGCAGCGAGAGACGGTTCCCGTCGCGGTCGAGAGCCTGCTGCCGGGCCGACAGCAGCAGTTCGGGGACGGATGCTTCAAACGTGACGGCGGACCGCTCGTCGGCGTCGGGCACGAGCCGTACGGCGAGCCGCATGTCTTGCCAGCGCGTGATCGTGAGCTCGACGCCGTCGGAGCCGCGTCGGCTCGGCTCGTGCACGAGAATTCCCCCAGGGACGCCGTGTGCGGTCGCCGCCGCGTCGGCGTCGCCGCAGAGCGTCCGCCACTGCGGCTCCTCGCCGGCGTCGTGGCCGTCGGCCGTGACGAGACGGATCGCCCCCGACCAGGCGCGGGGCTTGCCGCCGCCCCACGTGATCCGTAACGACACCGGCCTGCTGGTGGCGTCCTGCGCCCTGGCGGCACCGGCACGGTCCCAGTCGGCCGCGCCGCAGTCGACGCTTCCAGCCGCGACGACGAGGCAGGCCACGACCGCGGCGACACCACGGGCGGCACAGCGACGACAGGAGAACGGGGGCGCGGGCATCGCGGGATCGTAGCGATGGCCGAATTCCGCAACCACGCGGGTTTTACCGCTGGAAAAGGCATCTTTTCCGCCTGCCGACGGTCACGCCGGCGGGGCCTCGGGGAGGCTCGCCAGCCACAGCGCATGCCCGTCGCCGTGGGCCTCGCGCGTGAGCAGGTCGGCCAGCGGCTCCGTCACGGCGGGGCAGCGGTCGGCGACGTCGTTGCACTCGAAGAAGTCGTCGGGTTTGGCGAACAGCCGGACCCGGCGGCCCCCTGCAGGTGCCGCGTCACGGCGGGTGGACAGGCAGTGCCACGACGGCGTGACGATGGCGACCGAATCCCCGGCCACGACGACGACACGATCCCGCGGCATCGCAGACCAGTCCCGCAGGAGCCCGGCGAGGCTCGCGCCGCGCCACGGTGCGGCGGGGTCGCGCAGCGGCTGCCCCGCCGGCTCCCCGGCCAGGAGGTCCGCCAGCGTGGCCCCCAGATCCGCGGGCACGACGAGCCCGCCAAACCGCTGGGCCGCCATCCGGCCGCCCGCATCGACGAGGATCGCCGGCACGTGCACCACCTCGCCGTGCGCGTCGACGGGCCCGTCGACGCCGACCCAGCCGTGCAGCCCCAGCGGCATGCCCCGCACGCCGGCCAGCAGCACGGTCCAGTCTGCCGCCGCGACGAGCTCGAACAGCCGGCCGAGCTGCGCGTCGAGCAGCGAAAGCTGCCCCGCGAAGACCTGCCGCATGCCGACGAGGAGGTCCGGATCGGTGTCGGCATCGACGGCGAACGACGGCACGCCGGCGCCGGCCGGAGGCGGAGGATCCTCGGGATCGACGTACCGCTCGCGATGCCTGCGGGGCGCATCCCAGGCCACGCCCAGGCTGCCGACGTGGCACCAGACGAGCCGATGCCCGCCGGCGCGGAGCACGTCGGCCGCGGCGTCGACGAGCCGCGCCACCTCGGTCGCCGCGTCGTCGGCCGCCTCCGCGGCTTTCGCGGCGGCCGCCACGAGCACCGTCTCCATGCAGCACGGGGCGAGCTGGTCCGCAGCGGCGGCGTCGTCCGTCACGAGCACGGGGTTCCAGCCCCGCGCGATCGCCGCCTGGATCGGCGACGGCCCCCCGCTTCCCAAGGCGCACCCGGTTCCCCCGGCGCACGCGAGGTCGCGCAGTGTCGCACCGGGGTCTGCGGCCGGCGTGATCACGCGATCGAACACGAGGCCTCGCGCCGCCAGCGCGTCGATGGCCGGCGTCGCCACCCAGGTCGCCCCGAACGCCGGCAGCATCCAGGCCGGCAGCCGATCGACCGTGACGACGAGCAGCCCGGCGGGCGGGCTCGCGGTGGCAGGGTTCGTGGGGGCGTCGGGATGCATGACGAGGCATTCTCGCCTGCCGGCCGTGATTGCACCAATGAGTCGGGTCTGCCACATTCTCCGGCTGCCGCGGGCCGAAGGCCGGGCCTGCCGCGCCGACCCCATCGCTGCGCCCCCGCCGAGGCTGCCATGCCCACCGCCCCCAGCGCGTCCTCCGGCTTCGCCACGCAGCCCGCCGCGATCGCCGGCATGCCCCCCGGCATCCCCTACATCGTGGGCAACGAGGCCGCGGAGCGGTTCTCGTTCTACGGCATGAAGACGATCCTCGTCGTGTTCATGACGCAGTTCCTGCACTCGACCGCGGGCGGCCCCGACTTCATGACCGACGCCGAGTCGCGGGAGTGGATGCACCTCTTCGTGGCCAGCGCCTACTTCTTCCCCGTCATCGGCGGCATCCTGGCCGACGCCTTCCTCGGTAAGTACCTGACGATCCTGCTGCTCTCCCTCGTCTACTGCCTCGGCCATCTCTGCCTGGCGCTGATGGACATGCCGCAGCCACTGCTCGCCGCCACACTGTCGCCCCGAGGCTGGCTTTTGGCCGGTCTGGCCCTGGTGGCGATCGGGTCCGGCGGCATCAAGCCCTGCGTCTCGGCGCACGTCGGCGACCAGTTCGGCCCGGCGAACAAGCACCTCCTGGAGCGGGTCTTCGGCTGGTTCTACTTCGCGATCAACTTCGGCTCGTTCTTCTCGACGCTCCTCACGCCCTGGCTCCTCAAGTGGTGCGGCCCCGGCTGGGCGTTCGGCGTGCCGGGCATCCTCATGGCGCTGGCCACGCTCGTCTTCTGGCTGGGACGGCACCGCTTCGTCCACATCCCGCCGCGGGGCCCGCGCTACTTCGCCGACACGTTCGGCCCGGCCGGGCTGGCCGCCATCTTCAAGCTGGTGCCGCTCTACCTGCTCGTGGCGGTGTTCTGGTCGCTCTACGACCAGACCGGCGGCGCCTGGGTGCAACAGGCGCAGCAGATGGACCGGCGATTCCTCGGCATCGAGTGGCTCGAGAGCCAGATCCAGGCGATCAACCCCCTGCTCGTCCTCATCTTCATCCCGCTCTTCAGCCTGGTGATCTACCCGGCCGTGTCGCGAGTGATCCCCTTCACCCCGCTCCGCCGGATTCTCGTCGGGTTCCTGCTGACGACGCTGGCCTTCGCGATCACCGCCCACGCGCAGCGGCTGATCGAGGCCGAGGCGACGCAGTTCCGCGACCGGGTGGCGCCGCTGGTCACCGCCGACGAGATCGACCCGTCCGCCACCGAGACGGCGATCCGCGCCGCGGGGCTCAACGCCCTCGCCGACAACTTCTCCGACAGCTTCTCCGACCGTCTCTCGGGCGGCGCGAGCCAGGAGCCTGCGGGGGTGCCCACAGCCCGCCTCGAGGCGATGGTCGGGGCCGGCATCGCGGCGGCCCGTGACGGCACGCGGCTGACGGCCCGCTGGCCCTCCGTGGGCTGGCAGATCCTGGCGTACCTCGTCATTACCGCCGCCGAGATCCTCGTGTCGATCACCTGCCTCGAATTCAGCTACACGCAGGCGCCGACGCAGATGAAGTCGCTCGTCATGAGCCTCTACCTCCTGAGCGTCTCGCTGGGCAACCTGTTCACCGCCCTCGTCAACTCGCTCACGCAGGACGCGGCGGGCCACAGCCTCCTCACGGGCGAAAGCTACTACTGGTTCTTCACCGGTTGCATGGCGGCCGCCACGCTGCTCTTTCTGCCGGTGCTCCGCTGGTACCGGCCCCGGGAATACATCCAGGGCCAGATCGAAGGCCAGATCGAGGGCCAGTTCCAGGAATAGATCGCCGGCCATCCCCCGTCGACACGGGCGCGTGACGCAGTCGCCAGCCCCGCCCCGCCGGCTCGCTCGCCGCCGGGCGGTGGCCACAGGCGGACACGGCCCGGGGGCAAGTCCGCCCGTGGCCTTTGGCGATGCCCGCGGCTCTGGTAGGGTGAGGATGGTCGTCCACGACATCGGGCGGGCTCGTGATGCATTTGTCTTCCCACATCCCTCGCACCTCCGCCGCCGCGAGCCGACGACAGTTTCTCGCCGCCACCGCGGCGTCGGCGCTTACGGTCCGGGCGCTGCCCGCACCGGCTGCGGACAAGCCGGGGGAGAAGGCTCCGCTCTTTCGCATCTCGCTCGCGGAGTGGTCACTGCACCGCACCCTCTTCGAGGGCAAACTCGACAACCTCGACTTCCCCCGGGCCGCGAAGCGGCAGTTCGGCATCGACGCCGTCGAGTACGTGAATCAGTTCTTCAAGGACAAGGCGCAGGACGCGATCTATCTCGCCGACCTCGCCAAGCGGGCCTCCGACGAGGGCGTGACGAACCTGCTCGTCATGTGCGACGGCCTGGGCAATCTCGGCGATCCCGACGCGGCGATGCGGTCCAAGGCGATCGAGAACCACTTTCCATGGGTCGAGGCCGCCAAGCGGCTCGGCTGCCATTCGATCCGCGTCAACGCCGCGAGCAAGGGGGCGTTCGAGGAGCAGCAGAAGCTCGCCGTCGACGGGCTTTCCCGGCTGGCCGACTACGCGGCGCAGATGCAGATGGGCGTGATCGTGGAGAATCACGGCGGACTCTCGAGCAACGGTGAATGGCTGGCGGGCGTGATCCGTGCCGTGAACAAGCCGAACTGCGGCACGCTGCCCGACTTCGGCAACTTCCACGACTACGACCGCTACCGTGGCGTCGAGGAACTCCTTCCCTTCGCCAAGGGTGTCAGCGCCAAGAGCCACGAGTTCGACGCCGACGGCAACGAGGTCCGCACCGACTATGCCCGCATGATGAAACTGGTCGTCGACTCGGGATACCACGGCTGGGTGGGCATCGAGTACGAGGGCAAGACGTTGCCCGAGCCCGAGGGCGTGATGGCGACCAAGGCGTTGCTCGAGCGTGTCCGGTCGCGGCTGCAGGCCTGACGTGCGGTTGTTCGCCAGCCCGCCCGCAGCTGCGCGGACCACCCGTTGTCGGGAGTGTGCGGGGCGGCGGCGGCACGGGGCGACCGTTGACTCGCCGCGATCGAGATCGGTAGAACTCCTCGCCCGCCTCCCGCCCGAGACACCCGCATGCCCCGCGATCAGGAAACGCTTCGTACCCGCCGGGGAGGGTCCCGCGGGGGCCGGCTGGGGCAGCTCGTCGAGGTGGGAGAGACGCACGTCGGCCGCGGCGTGTTCGCCCGGCGGGCGATTCCCGGCGGCGAGATCCTCGGAGAAATCCTCGGAGAAATCCTGCCGACCGAGCCGGAGGACCCCCATTACTGCATGGAATTGCCGAGCGGGATGGTGCTCGAGCCGGCCCCGCCCCTGCGATTCGTGAATCACTGTTGCGATCCCAACTGCGAGCTTTTCTATTGGTTCGACGAGGATGGGAGCCTTCAGGAAGACAGGCTGTGGCTGCAAACGATCCGTCCGATCAGGGCCGGCGAGGAAATCCTGATCGACTACTGCTGGCCGGCGGAGGCGGCGATCCCGTGCCGGTGCGGATCGCCCGCGTGCCGTGGCTGGATCGTCGATCCGGAGGAACTCCATCTCCTGCCGCCCCCGGGCACGGACCGGGACGCTGGCGAGTCGTCACCGGCGTCGCAGCCGGGCTCCTGACGCTGCTGGCGGCCTGCGGTCTCTCGCAGCTGAAGATCGACGACGACCTGCGGTCGCTGCTGCGGGACGCCGACGCGGACTTCAGGCTGGTGGACGAGGTGGCCGGCCGGTTCGGCGCGCCCGATCGCGAGTGCATCGTGCGGGCCGCGGCCCGCTCGGGCGACCTCTTCGACGGCCGGGCCCTCGCCGCGCTCCGCGCGGTCACGGAGCGGCTCGGCCGAGTCGACGGCGTGGAGCGGGTGCGGTCGATGTTCGACGTCCGCCGCCAGGGCGTCGCCGGGGCGCTCCTCCCGGTCATCCCCCGCGTCGAGGGCGACCTCGGCGAGGAGGAGCGGGCGGCCGCCCGCGACCGCGCCACCGGGCACCCGTTGATCGCCGGCCACATGCTCGCTCCCGATGCGAAGTCGGCGATCCTCCTCGTGCGGCTCCGGGCCGACGCCGACAAGCCGCCGCGGCTGACCGAGGCCGTGGCCGGCATCGACGCGGTGCTGTCCGCCGGCCAGGCGGGCGCGTCTCCCCTGACGCTCGAAATGACCGGCCTGCCCGCGCTCCGCGACCAGGCCGCGCGGGCGCTGCGCCGCGACATGCTGCTGTTCAACTCGATCGGCCTCTGCCTCGCCGTCGCGCTCTCTGCCTGGGTGGCCCGGAGCCTGCGTGCCACCCTCGTCGCCTGCGTGCCGCCGGCCATCGGTGCGGTCTGGGCGATGGGCATCATCGGCCTGTTCGGCGTGCCGGTGAACATGCTCACGAGCGTCGTGCCCTCCCTCGCGCTGGTCGTGGGCACGTGCGATTCGATCCACTTCATCGAAGACATGCGGCGCAGCGCCCGGCGCGGGGCGTCCGCCATCGACGCCTCGACCGGCGCGATCCGCCGGGTCGGTGCCGCGTGCGGTCTGACGAGCCTCGTCACCGCGATCGGCTTCGCGTCGCTGGCGGCCGCCCGGATCGACGCGGTCCGAACGTTCGGCATCGCGGCGGCCGCCGGGGCAGTGGCCAGCTTCCTCGCCGTGACGATCCTCACCCCCCTGCTCGCCTCGGCCCCGGCCTTCAGCGGCGCCCGGCTGGGGCGGTCTTCGCGGCGGATCGGACGGCTGGCGAACCGGCTCGCCGCATTCTCCGTCGCTCACGCGCGGCCGCTCGCCATCGCCGGCTGCGTCGCGACGCTGCTGCTGGCGGTGGCCGGTGCCGGCCTCGACGCCGACAATCGGGTCGTCGATGCGCTGCCGCACGGCGCTGCGGCCTCCCGGGCGCTGGCCCGCGTCGACGCCGACTTCGGCGGTGCGATGGGCGTGGACGTGGTGGTGCGGTGGCCGGAGGGGCTCGGCTGGCTCGACGACACGGTGCTCGAGTCGCTGGCCGAGGTGCACACCGTGCTCGAGCAATCCGGCGGCCTGCGGCAGGCGGTCTCGCTGAGCGGAGTGGCGGGCACGCTGCCCCCTCGCGCCCGGCGCCGGCTCGACCCGGCCGAGTTTTCCGACCTCGTCGACGAGCCCGCGCGAACCGCGATCGTGCGGGCCCGGGTGGGCGACCTCGGATCGCGGGAGCTCGACCGCGTCTACGGGCGGATCGAGGCCGGCCTGGACGGGCTCGCGGCGCAACGGCCCGGCTGGACGTTCGAGTTGGCGGGGATGTCGGTCGTATCCGCCCGCAATATCCGCCAGCTGATCCGCGATCTCGGTGGCAGCCTGCTGCTCGAGGTGGCCGTCATCGCGGGCATCCTGGCGATCGCGTTCCGTTCGCCGCTGGCCGGCATCGTGAGCCTCGTGCCCAACGTCTTTCCGCTGGGCGTCATCGCCACGATCCTCGTCACCACCGGCCGCGCGCTCGATCCCGCCACGGTCATCGTCTTCAACGTGTGTCTGGGACTGGCCGTCGACGACACCGTGCACCTGCTCGCCGCCGTGCAGCGACAGCGGCGGGAGGGCGTGTCGATCGCCGGCTCCGTCCGCCGCGCCGTGGCGGAGACGGGCAACGCGGTCGTGCTCGGCGGCTTCGTGCTGGCGTTGGGCTTCGTAGTGGTGACGCTCAGCTCCGTACCGTCGCTGGCCCGCTTCGGGATGCTCGCCTGCGCCGCCGTGGCCGCCGCGACGCTGGCGGAGCTCGTCTTCCTGCCGGCCCTGCTCGTGGCGACCGAGGCGCTCGTCCGGCGGCGGCCGGCGCTGCGGGCCGACGGCATCTTCGGCGTTGCGCCGCTGCCCTGGCCTGCGGCCGATCACGCCGCCGGGGCCGCCGGCAAACTCGCGGGATGACGCGGCCGGTCAGGCCGGGGCCGCATGCTTCGTGGCCGCCATCACCTCGGCCACGGTCTCCACGGCCTCGGCGATCTGCTCCTCACTGTGCTCGGCGGTGATGAAGAACCGCACGCGGGCGGCTGTCTCGCGGACAGCCGGGTAGAGGATCGGCCGGGCGTTGATCCCGCGTTCGAGCAGCATCTGGGAGACGAGGATCGCCCGCGTCGAGCTGCCGACGATCACCGGAATGACCGGCGTGTCACCGCTCGAGCCCGTGTCGAGGTCGCTGTCGGCGGCCAGCTTCAGGAAGAGCTCCGACCGCTCGCGCAGCCGCGTGACCCGCCACGGCTCGCGCTGAATCACCCGCAGGCCCTCGAGCGCGGCGGCCGCGTTCGGCGGCGAGCAGGCGGTCGAGAAGACGAAGGCGGGCGTCGTGAACCCGAGGTAGCGGATCAGACGCTCTCCGCCCGCGAGGTACCCGCCGCCGGCGCCGAGCGCCTTGCTGATCGTCCCCATCCACAGGTCGCCCTCGGCCGGATCGACGTCGAAGAAGTCGCAGATCCCCCGACCGCCCGGCCCCATGGTGCCGAGCGAGTGGGCCTCGTCGACGTAGAGCAGTGCGTCGTGCCGCTTCTTCACCTCGATGAACCGGGGCAGGTCGGGATAGTCGCCGTCCATGCTGTAGACGCCTTCGATCGCGACGACGACGCGGCGATACTGGGGCCGCAGGTCGCGGAGCAGCCCGTCGAGCTGCTCATGATCGTTGTGCCGGAACGACCGCCGGCCCGCCTTGGAGGCGTTGGCCCCCTGCATGATGCTGTTGTGCGCCAGCTCGTCGAAGAGGATGAGGTCGCCGGCGCCGAAGAGGTGGTTGAACACCGAGGCGTTCGTGCCGTAGCCGCAGGGGAAGACGACGGCCCGCTCGGCGCCGAGGAACGACGCCAGCTCCGCGTCGAGCTCGTCGAGAATCGTGTTGTTGCCACCAACCATGCGGCTGGCGGAGGCGCTGCAGCCGAAGTGGTCGATCGCCTCCTTCGCGGCCCGCCGCACGTCGGGATGGCAGGCGAGGCCGAGGTAGTCGAAGCTCGTGAAGCTGACGACGTCGCGGCCGCCGAGCCGTGCCGTGCGGCCACGCACCGCCTCGTTGGCGTGCAGGAACGGGTTGTCGAGGCCTGCGGCCTCGAGATCGGCGAGCCGCTTCTCGAGCGCGTCGCACTCGGGAAACCGACTCACGCCGTCGGCGGCTTCCACGGGGGCCGACGGATGCCGCAATGCCCGGGCATCGTCGCGACCGGCGGCGGCTCGCTCGAGCACGGGCTGACCCGCCCGGTCGGCCTCGTCGAACATGTGCAGGGCGATGCTGTCGACCAGGTCGCCGCAGGTGCGGATGTCGCGCAGCCATTCGTCGCGGAACCGCATCTGGTAGCGGCCCTCGATGCGGGCGATCGCGTCGAGGAAGCGGCCGGCATCGACACCGTGCCGCGCCAACGACGACTCCAACGCGAGGACGTGGCCCGGCGCGGCGACGCGGGTCAGTTCTTCGAGCACGACATCGGCGATCGCCTGCCGCGCATGGGCGCCAGGCCGCGAACGCTCACCTGCAAGATCATGATCGACCGCAGTGGTACCGGCAAATGCGTCGGCTCTCATCGAACTCTCCCCTCCGTGCGAGCGTCCGATGAAGCATGGAACGTCGCGGCTACAGGTCACCGTGAGCGTCGATCGCACGCGGCGCCGGAATCCTCCGGAGGTCTGCAGTATACCGCCGGGACGGCACGACGCGAGGAACGCCGCGACTTTGCGGCCTGCGAAGGGATTGCCGCCGAAGCGCGGGCCGACGCCAGCCGCACGGTGGGCCGATTGAATCGGCTCACCGCCACCGACGACGTTGCGCGTGCTGCGATCAGTCTTGGGCGAACGCCGCACCGAGAGCGGCGAAGGCCGCCTGCTTCGCGGCGATCGTGCCGCCGCCGCTGAGCGCCCCCAGCCCCGCGAACAGGCTCGTGACCGCGGGCGTCGCCGGCCGGTTGTTCACCGCCGCCAGACGCGGCGACTTCGACGCCGTGGCGACCGACAGCATCGCCGCCTGCTGGGCCAGGAGCGTGCCGGTCGACGACACCTGAGCCGTGGCCAGTTGGCTCTGCGCGGCGACGAAACCCTGCACCGCGGCGAACGTGTCGACCTTTCCGTCGCGGTCGCGGTCGATGCCCACGGCCGTCACGGACGCGAACGGCCGCGGCGAGTTGGGGAACGGCCCCCAGCCGAGCAGGAGGGCGTCCTGGGCGTCGTCGATCCGCCCCGAGAACACCTCCACCCGCGACTTGATGCCCTTCCCCGACGAGACGGAAATGTCCTCGAAGGCCGATGTGCGTAGCGGGGCCGGCGAGTCCGCCGCGAGAGTGCATGGGAGGAGAAAAACCAGGACCTCTTGCCACTGGATCGATGAGACATTCGCTGACCACTTGGGATGCGGCAACGGCTCGCGCCACCCTGCGCGGCGCCGTGACCATGTGGAGACACCGCCCGCCGCAAACCCTGCGCAGGCGCTCGAACCGACCCCAATTCGCGTTTTCTGCGGTGCGCGATTCGAGCCTGGGAATTCGCCGATTCCGGCGAAATGTGGCGAAAGAAAGCCAGGAAAGTGGTCTCAACAGGCCCCCGCGGGCCGATTGAGACGATCGTGGGGATCCTGACGGCCGGGCCTCGGCGAGAGCCCATCAGGCGAAAACGCAGCCCGCATGACGCCGGGGGATCGCCAAAGCCGTCGAGCCCAGCGCGCTACGGGGTGGTGCCGGTTCATCGCGACGGCGGAAGCGGCCGCACGCCCGCCGGGCGTTCGCCACCCCCGGCTCACTCACCCAGCCGCCATGGCGATCCGCGGATCCGAAATGCGGGTCAGACCGCGAGCAGCTTCCGCAGGACGAACGGCAGGATGCCGCCGGACTTGAACTGGTCGAGCTCGACCGGCGTGTCGATCCGCACCATGCAGGGAATCTCGCGGACCGTGCCGTCGGGCCGCGCCGCCTTCACCACCACGGTGCTGCGGGGAACCAGCCGCTCGAACGGGATGTCGAACGTCTCCTCGCCAGTGAGGCCCAGCTGCTGCCACGGCTCGGGCAGCACCAGCGGCAGCACGCCCATGCCCACGAGGTTCGACCGGTGGATCCGCTCGAAGCTCGTGGCCAGCACGGCCCGCACGCCCAAGAGCATCGTTCCCTTGGCGGCCCAGTCACGGGAACTGCCGGTGCCGTACTCTGCCCCGGCCAGCACGACCAGCGGGGTGCCGGCCGCACGGTACCGCTCGGCCGCGTCGTAGACCGGCATCACCTCGGTCCCAGGCAGCAGCCGCGTCACGCCCCCCTCGGTCCCCGGGACGAGCAGGTTGCGGATACGGATGTTGGCGAACGTGCCCCGCGTCATTACGCGGTCGTTGCCGCGGCGGGCGCCGTAGCTGTTGAAATCGGCGGGGGGGACGCCGTGCTCGATCAGGTAGTGCCCCGCCGGGCTCGCCTTGGCGATGCTGCCGGCCGGCGAGATGTGGTCGGTGGTCACGCTGTCGCCGAGGGCGAGGAGCACTCGGGCGGCGCGGACGCTCTGCGGGGGCGAGGGCTCGCGGGTGATGTCGGCCAGGAACGGGGGCTCCTGGATGTAGGTGCTGGCCGCATCCCAGTCGTAGAGCTCGCCGGCCGAGGTCGGCACGGCGTTCCACCGCTCGTTCGACTTCCAGACGTTGCCGTAGCGGGCCTGGAACTGGCCCGGAAGCACGCTGGCTTCGACGGTCTTCCGCACCTCCTCCGCCGAGGGCCAGATATCCTTCAAGAAGACCGGCTTGCCGTCCTTCCCGGTGCCGAGCGGCTCGTGGTCGAGGTCAATGTCGGTCGTGCCGGCCAGGGCGTAGGCCACGACCAGCGGCGGGCTGGCCAGCCAGTTGGCCTTCACGAGCGGATTCACGCGGCCCTCGAAGTTGCGGTTGCCCGAGAGCACGGCGGCTGCCACGAGATCCCCCTCCGTCACCGCCTTCGCCACGGCGTCGGGCAGCGGCCCGGAATTGCCGATGCAGGTGGTGCAGCCGTATCCGACCGTTTCGAAGCCCAGCGCGTCGAGATCCTTGTCGAGCCCCGACTTCTCCAGGTAGTCGGTGACGACGCGGGATCCAGGCGCGAGGCTCGTCTTCACCCACGGCTTGGTGGTGAGCCCCTTGGCGACCGCCTTCCGGGCCACCAGGCCGGCTGCGACCATCACGCTCGGGTTGCTCGTGTTGGTGCAACTGGTGATCGCGGCGATCACGACCGCTCCGTGGTGGATCGTGGAGGAGTGGCCGTGGTCGCGGACCGTGCCGCTGCGGGCCAGCGCCGGCCCCTCCAGTGCAAAACCCCGCTTGGCCGTGGGAGCGGTGAGCGACTCGGCGAACGTCTTCTTCACCGCCTGCAGGGCGACCCGGTCCTGCGGCCGCTTCGGGCCGGCGAGGCTCGGCACGATGCCGCTGAGGTCGAGCGCCAGCCGCTTTGTGAACTGCGGCACCGGCGCGGTGGCGGTGCGGAAGAGCCCCTGTTCCTTCATGTACCGCTCCACGAGCGTCACCTGCTCAGCCGGTCGGCCAGTCAGCCGCAGGTAGGCGAGCGTCTCGTCGTCGATCGGGAAGAAGCCCATCGTGGCGCCGTACTCGGGCGCCATGTTGGCGATCGTGGCCCGGTCGGCCAGCGACATGCCGTCGAGTCCCGCCCCGAAGAACTCGACGAACTTCCCGACGACCCCTTCCTTCCGCAGGATCTCGGTGACCGTGAGCACGAGGTCGGTGGCGGTGGCACCGGGCGGCAGCCGGCCGGTGAGTTCGAAGCCCACCACCTCCGGCAGCAGGAGCGATAGCGCCTGGCCGAGCATGACGGCCTCGGCCTCGATGCCCCCCACGCCCCAGCCCACCACGCCGAGGCCATTGATCATCGTGGTGTGGCTGTCGGTGCCGACGAGCGTGTCGGGCACCGCCACCTTGAGGCCGCCCTGCGCGGCAGCCGGATCATCCCGCAGGAACACGCAGCCGGCCAGGTATTCGAGGTTCACCTGGTGGACGATGCCGATCGCCGGCGGCACGACGCGGAAATTCTGAAACGCCTGCTGTCCCCACCGCAGGAAGGCGTAGCGTTCGGCATTCCGCTCGAACTCGATGTCGACGTTCTTTGCCAGCGAGTCGGCCGCGCCGAAGAAGTCGACCTGCACGGAGTGGTCGATGACGAGGTCGACCGGCACCAGCGGATTGATCTTCCGGGCATCGCCGCCGAGCCGCTTCATCGCCGCCCGCATCGCGGCCAGGTCGACCACGCACGGCACGCCCGTAAAGTCCTGCAGCACAACGCGGGCCGGCTTGAACGGGATCTCCGTCTCCGCAGGCTTGGCGGCGTTCCAGGTGGCCAGACTGCGGACGTCGGCCTCCGTCACCTCGTAGTTGTCGCAGGTCCGCAGCAGGGCCTCGAGCACGGTGCGGATCGAGTACGGCAGCCGCGACGTGTCGGTCACACCGGCGTCGTCGAGGGCCCGCAGACGGTAGAGCGTGGCCGGCCCGGAGCCGGTCTCGAACGTACTACGGGCGGAAAAGGGATCGACGGGGGTGGCTGCCATGGCTGGAACTCTGGGGGGCTTGGGGGCTGGGGCGACTGAGAGGGATGTGGATGCGAGCGGACGGCCGGACGCTGGCGTAGCGTACCGAACTCGCGATCCCGCGGAGAAGACTCTGCCGCGGCGGACCGGAAAAACCGGAATACACGAAAAAGCCGGCGGGAAATATGGCTCCGGGGAAATCGCCGCAGCCGGATTCGACACGCCGCGAAACATCGTGTATGTTTCAAGCACTGAGCGGGCTGCGACTCGTTCCTCACAAAACACCAACCGATCTCTTCAGCGGCTGTTCCCCCCCCAAAGACCCACACATCTAGAGCCGCTACCGGACCCGTGGTTCCCCAACCACGGGTCCTTTTCTTTTGCCAACTGTCCGTCCGTGGACCAGGTGCCGCGGGCGTCGCGTTGCCCCGGCCTGTTTGCCGCAGGCCCTCCCTCCCCGTAGCGTTTCTCGTCGGAGAGAGGAAGCTTTCCCGCCGACATTCCGCCGTCGTCATGGAGGGCGACATGAGCCACCCCAACTGGAACGCGATGATCTACACGCTGGTCCTCGTCCGGCTCGGGCAGGAACTGGGCACCGATTCCCGGCTTGCCCGCGCCGTCCACGACCTGTTCGACGCGGTGATGACGATCCTGCGGTGAGGATGGCCTGCCCGCCACCCGCGCTCGGGCCCGCGACCGCCGAAGGCGGATAGTGCTCCGTGCGGATAGTGCTCAGTGCGGCGGTTGCTCAGGCTGTTCCAAGTGCGGCCGGACCGCAGGAGAAGAACGCCCCCCCCCAACAGGGGAAAAGGTGTTTTTTTGATGTTTTCCCGAATCGAGCAACTACAATCCCGGGACCGTTTCGGGAGTCGTTGCAGGCGGTGATCCCGCACTCTTGAACGCCATGTCCTCCCAGGACGCTCAGCCCTGGCGGGGCATCCGGGCACGGATGCAAAATCGGGTACCAACCGCAATGTCTGCACCGCAAGACTGTCAGAGCTGTGAGGCCGGTCTACAGGGCGTCGACGCCCCGAATCACGCCGCAGCATCGGATGGCATCGCCACGATGTCCGGTGTGACTCCCGGCGGTAGTGGCCGCGGCGCCGCGCGAGCCGAAACGGAGAAGGGACCCGACCCGCTGACGTCGTCTGACGCGGCTGCGTCTGCCGATGGCGTCGTCATCACCGTGGTGATGCCAACCATCTCGTGGACAGGCACGTTCGCCTCGTGCGGCCGCAGGATTTTGAGCCTCCTCGATGAAACGGACGTTCCCGCCGAATTCATCGTCGTGTTCGACGGCCCTGCCCCCAGCACGCCCATGTGGCTCGAGCGGGCTGACGTGAGGGTGCTGTCGACGGGCAAGCGGTCCGGCCCCGCCTGTGCCCGCAATCTCGCTGCCGGGGCCTCCCGCGGACGAATCCTGTTCTTCGTCGACGCCGACGTGGAACTGGATCCAGGTTCGATCGAGCGGGTGGCGACGAACTTCGAGGCCGATCCGGACCTGGTCGGCATCTTCGGAGCCTATGACGACGAACCTGCCGCCGAGGGTGCCGTCAGCCGGTTCCGCAACCTCCTGCACCACCACACGCACATCGTTCACGCCGGCCGGGCGGACACGTTCTGGTCGGGCTGCGGCGCCCTGCGGACGGCCAAGTTTATCGACGTCGGCGGATTCGACGAGAACTACTCGCTTCCCAGCGTCGAGGACATCGAACTGGGGATGCGGATCACCGCCCAGCGAGGCCGGATCCTCCTCGACCCCGGCCTGCGGTGCAAGCATCTCAAGCAGTGGACGTTCCCCTCCATGCTCGTCGCCGACGTGTTCTACCGGGCGAAGCCATGGACGCAACTCATCATGGAGACGCAGCACCTCCCGGCGACCCTAAACATCGACTGGAAGGGCCGCGTGAGTGGCGTGACGTCACTCCTCCTGACGCTGAGCGTGATCTGCATCCCCTTCCAGCCGAGGGCCGTCTGGGTGGCGTTGGCGGCCGCGGCTCTGCTCGTCAGCATGAACCTGGAGTTCTACCGGCTCTGCCTGCGGAAGGGGGGCCTCCGCTTCGCGGCGTCATCGATCGCCCTGCACTGCCTCTACTTCCTTTATTCCAGCATCACCTTCGCCGTGGTAGCGATCCAGGACGTGCTCCGCGGATCCCGTCGGCCAACCGCATGTCACTCCCGCACCTCGACGCCGCTTCCGGCGGAGCCCGCGACTCCGAGCGTCGCGATGGCACAGGCGACGACCAGCGTCGCGCTGGCGTCCCCGCCGACCCTCTGACCGGGCGGGGATCGCGGCTCGCTGGAACGCTCGCGCTCGCTTTGATGCTGCTCGCAACCGCGGTGCTCGCGAGGGGTGCGTGGATCGCGTGGGCCCACCACAACGACGGCGACATGCTCCAGCGGGCGCAGGAGTATGACTGCTTCAGGCGGGGGATCTATCCCAATCGGGCGATCGAGGGTCCGGCGACGCCCGCGGGCACGCCCTACAGCGTCTACCCGCCGTATGCCCTGCCGATGTTCGCCCTGTTCTTCGAGCCGGGGGGCTGGCTGCAGGGCAGGATCGTCGTGCAGGGGCTCTCGCTGGCGGCGCTGCTCGCGATGGGACGGTTCGGCTGGAGAACGATGAGGCTGCACGGGGGCGACACGGCATGGGCCGCGGTCGGCGGCATCGCCGCGGCCGCGATCGGGGGCAATTGTTCCGCGCTCGCCAGAGGCCAGTTCTCCATCATCTGCGTCGGCCTGATCATCGTGCAGATCGTGCTTCTCGAGCGCGGCAGGGCGGCCGCAGCCGGACTCTGCTGGTCCCTCGCCATGCTGAAGCCGCAGATCGCCCTGCCATTCGCCCTGCTGTTTCTCGTCGATCGGCAGTGGAGAGGCCTGCTATTCGGCGTGGCCATCCTCGCCTGCCTCAGCCTGTTCTCTTGCTGGTGGACCGACGTGTCGCCGCTGACGGTCGCCCGCCACTGGCTCTTCGACATGCCGCTGCAATTCACCGAATCGGCGAACAGCGTCGGCCCGGCGACGATCTCCAAGTGGCTCGGCATCAGCCCCCGGTTCGGCCAGTTCTTAGCGTTGGGGACGCTCGTCCTGACGCTGGTGGCGCTCGCCGTGCTCGCGGCACTCGGCCGCGGCCGGGCCGCGGGCTGGCTCGCCCGGCGCGAGCCAGGCGCTGCGAAGCCGACCGTGGCGGGCGGCGACATGCTGACCGTCGCCGCCATCTGCGGCCTGCTCGGCGAACTGTTCATGTACCACTTCCACTACGACAACATCATGCTCTTTCCGGCGGTCCTCTGCCTGCTCGCGATGGCGTGCGCGGCACCGTCGTGGCGCACGGTCTCTGCTGCCGCGGTGCTGGGATCGACGGTATGGCTGCCGCAGTCAGCGTTCGACGCATTCCCCGCGCTGGCGCTGCTGCGGGCGGCTGTCTGGGCGGTGTCGTGCGTCGCCCTCGTCGTGCTCGTCGCGCGGCGGCACTGCTACGCCGCGGCCTGACACCCGCTCACGGCACGACGGCTGCCGGGGCCGGCGGGCACGGCAGCCCCGTCTCGTGCAGGTGCTGCACGAGGATCCGCTGCAGTTCGGCGATCGCCTGGGGATGATGGTGCACGCGGACGTGCTTGGCGGGCACGTAGACCTCGCTGACCACGCCGGGCAGCCTCGCGCTCGACACGGGCACGATGCAGTCGCCGTCGCCACAGATGACCGATTTGTGCGCGTTGCCGATGATGCTGTGCGTGGTCACCCAGCAGGGCACCCGCAGCCCGAGCAGCGCGCTCAGGAGCGTTGAATCGGGTTCGAGCACGTCGACGGTCGTGGGCAGCTGCCGCTGGTAATCCTCGCGAAACGCCCCCGGGTTGGCCTGCACGATCTCCTCGTGGATCGCGACGGACTCGGGCGGCTGCCGCACCGTCAGCGATGCGACCCTGCCGATGCCCAGCGACGCGAGGACCGAGCCGCGGTGCGGGGTGGCGATGAACACGACTCGCTTCACGAACGGCTGCGGATGGAAAAAGTACGCCGGCGCGACCTGCCTGCGGAGCTCGGGCCGGATGGCGACCTCCTCGAACGGCCTGCAGCAAATGGCGTCCCAGAAGGCGTTTCCCGGCTCGACGACCTGCAGCTTGGCGTGCAGTCCGCCCATGCTGTGGCCCACCAGCACGAGTGACTTCAGGGCCGGCTCGGTGCCGGCAGGGTCGAGCCGCCGCACGGCGTCGGCCAGTTCGCGGCGCAGGACCGCGGCCGACTGCAGGAACGACGCACCAGTGGGGTAGTGATAGAGCCAGATCTCGAACCGCCGGTGGAACGTCGGCCAGGCCCGCAGCTCGTTGAGCATGTCGAACCAGGTGCCCTCGTCGCTGGCCAGGCCGTGGATGAAGACCACGGGAATCCTGCCTGGCTGGTGCGGCTCGAGGAACTCGAGCCGGGGCTGCGTGTCACCGCCGCCGAAGGGCTGGATGAACCCCTGGATCGCGCCCGCTTTCGGCATGCATTGCAGCATGTCCAGCATGGGAGACGTGAGATCCGCGGCGAGCATCGGTTTCGCGCAGCCGATGTTGACGGCGGCGATCTCGATCGGGTTTGCGAGGTCCAGGATCGCGGGAGCGTGATCGCGCGCCAGCGGTCCGGTGAATTTCTGCAGCCTGTTCTCGTCGCTGGGCATCTTGAAGCGGAGCACCGCCGTCGCCGCGACCGACTGCCGCGGCGGCGCGAACGTATCGGCCACGCTGCCCTTCGGCCCCGTCGCCAGCCGCACCGCGACCGGCAGGCCGAAGCCGCCGCGGACATGCCGCCGCGAGATCCGACCGTCTCCCGGCCGGCAGGCCGCTTCGATCGACCCGATGCCGTACTCCCCGACCGGCAGCCCGCGCACCTCGATCGGCACGCAGACGGGCTTCCACTTCGGCCCCACCCACAGCCCGTCGGCGTTCAGCCGCCCGTGGCGACAGGCCGACTCAAGCAGGCCCTGCAGCGCATCTGCATAGACGCCCGAGGCCTCGCAGAGGATCTCGTACGACCCGGGGCAGATCCAGACGGCGTTCCAGGCCTCCTCGCAGGCGGCGTAGTAGCCGTCCACCGCGTGGACATCGCACTTCGCGTCGAGGTCGGCGGCCGTCTTCACCAGGTCGCGGGCCCGCCGCAGGTGCCCCTGGGCGACCTGCTCGGGCGGGACCTCGGGCTGGAGTCTGGAACCGGGCGCGGCGGCGGCCCATCCGCCGGCGGTGACCGACAGCCCCAGGACGACGATCATGACGGCGCAGCGTGCCACGCTGGACAATATCGACGGTCCGGGCGGCCTCGCACGGCGCCGGCCGCCCGGGCCGCAGACTTGCCGCAGAACGCCCCGGCCCGCCCCCCCAGCCTCGCGCGGCTTCCCGGACGAGCGCCCGCTCGGGCGGCCCGCCTCAGGACCGGTCGGCGGCATGCTCCTCGGCGACGAGTTCGAGGTCGGCGCTGAGGTACTTCACCGTGGCTGACGGGGCGAGATTGAAGTACACGCGGCCGTCCGTGTACCAGCGGGTGCCGTCGAAGAGAAATTCGGCCGTGGCGGCCCGCACGTTGGAGACCGCCTCGACCTCCTCCATGCCGCCCCCTTCCACCGCCTCGAACCGCACCTCGACCGCCACGAGCGCCTTCAGCGTGCGGCTCCGCCTGTCGCGGGCATAGACGACGTCGTCGTCGAACGACACGTCGATCCACCGCAGACCCCGCGGCTTGCCTCCCGCCGCGGCCCGGTCGATGAACTTCGCCTCGAGTTGCTCCCGCTGACGGTGGAAATCTCGCTGGGAGCGGGCAAGCTTTTCCGACCGCCGCGATGCCCGGATCGGCCGCAGCAGAAACGCGGCCGCCATCCCGCCGATGAGGCCGGCCGCCAGGACTCCGATGATGGGCGAGATGACATCCATCAGACGATTCCCGGAAAAGGCTGGGGACGCTCGTGGGGCAGAACGTGATCGAGAACATGGACGGAACGGGCCGCCTGCCCCGCGCCTTGCGCGAGCAGCCGCATCGATCCCGCTGCGAGGGTCGGGGCCCTGCCGCAGAGCATGCCGCCATGCGTCGGCCCGATTCGCCTCGTTCGCCTCCTCAGCAGTGTACGCCCCGACCCCGGCACGTCAAAATCACAGGCCCTCCCCCGTGCATCATGCGTCACCGCCGGCGCTCGGGCCGGGCCCCCGGACCGGCGACGGTCGGTATCCCGCGTCCGCCCCCTCCGGCCGGCAGGCACTTTCCTGCACCTTCACTGCAAAGGATCTCATGGCGTCATCACGTCCGCGTCAGCGCCGTCCCGCCGCCTCCTCACGGCCGGCCGCGAAAACCCGTCGCCGCGCGGCCCGCCCGCTCGGCGCCCATCAATCGATCGCAGGGGGTCTCCACCGGGCCGTCGAACACGCGGTGGAGACCGGCTGCCAGTGCCTGCAGATCTTCACGCGCAACATCAACCGCTGGGACGTCTCACCGATCGACCCGGGCGCTGCCGCGGCGTTTCGCCAGGCTGTCGCGGCGGCCGGTCTCTCGCCGGTCGTGGCGCACGACTCCTACCTGATCAACCCGGCGTCCGCCGACGGCACGCTGCGCAGGAAATCGATCGCCGGCCTCGTGATCGAGATCGAGCGGGCGGATCAGCTCGGCATCCCGTGGGTCGTGGCCCATCCCGGTGCCGCCGGCGACCAGCCGCGCGACGTGGCGGTGGCTCGGGCCGCCGAGGGGATCGCAGAGGCACTCGACCGCACCCGCGGCAGCGGCACGGGGATCCTCATCGAGACGACCGCCGGCCAGGGATCGTGCCTGGGCGACACGTTCGAGGAGATCGCCGCCATGCTCGCCGTCATCGACGGCGTTCGCGGCCTGGCCGCTCGGGCCGCGGTGTGCCTCGACACGTGCCACGTGTTCGCCGCGGGCTATCCGCTGTCGCCCCGCGTGGAGCTCGACCGAACCATCGCCGCCTTCGACGCGGCGATCGGGCTCGACCGGCTCAAGGTCATCCACGCCAACGACTCGAAGCGCGAACGCGGCTCGCACGTCGACCGCCACGAGGCCATCGGCAAGGGGAAGATCGGGCCCGCAGCCTTCGCGCTGATCATGAATCATCCGCGGCTCGCCGCTATTCCCCTGATCCTCGAGACGCCGAAGGAGGGCCCGGACGGCAAGGTCTGCCCGACAATGGACCGCGGCAACCTGGCGACGCTGCGCGCCTTCCTGCGATGACTTTCCGTCGACAAAGTCATCCAGTGGACGACGGCATCCACGGCCTGCCAGCCGTTGCGGCGAGCGCGCCGCGGCCTCACGACTCCGGCGGGATCGACCGGCCGTGAGGATCGCTCGTCTCCCGCCCCACCTCGTCCTCGATCCGCCGACGAACGTCGGCACCGAGGTGGTGCTCGATCAATTCGGCCGGGGGATGGAGATGGTCGAGCGGGAGGTGGGCGTGCCTGCCGAGCCACGCCTCCCAGAGCCGATGCGACCGCACGACGGTGGTGGCCCGCGACCGCCCGGCGGGCGAGAGCAGCCATCCCCGCGGCCCGCGCAGCACCTGCCCGGTGACCGCCAGCCACGCAAGCGCGAGACCGTCGGCGAGGCCGCGAGACGGCGATGGCGGGACCGGAACGCCGCCGCCCGCCGCCTCCTCCGCCCGCCAGCAGGCGGCCAGCTCGTCCTCGCACCGCACGCGCCACTGGAACCAGCAGCTGTTGACGAGCCTGGCGACAAGACCGCGATCCGGAGCCAACAGGAGGCAGAGGGCGTACTGCGCCCCGAGCACGACCGCGATCATGCCGGCAGCGTTCGTGTTGCAGCGCCAGGCGAGCAGGTATCCCAGCGCCGCCGCGACACTCCCGAGGACGACCGCGAGGGCGGCCATGCGATGCAGTCGGTGCGTCAACAGTTCGGCCGACGCCGCCGGCACGACGAGCATGGCGACCACCAGGATCGCGCCCACCGTCTCGAAACCGGCGACCGTGACGAGCGCCGTCGCCGCCAGCAGCCCCTGCGTCACCGCCGCGACGGGCACGCCCGCGGCTCGCGCCGCCTCCGGATCGAAGGCCGTGAAGACCTGCAGAGGCCAGGTGAGGACCGCGGCCAGCAGCACGGCGGCGAGCACGACCGCTGCCGTGACGAAGGCCCGCGGCACCTCGAGGCCGCCGATCGACACCGTGTCGAACGGCACCAGTTCGAGGACGCCGTAGAGCACGCATCCCGGATCGAGGTCGACCCGGGACGCCGCCGCGGTCGCCAGCACGACCCCCAAAGCGAACAGCGTAGTGAACGCCACGCCCACCCCGGCGTCCTCGGCGAGGCCGCCCCGCGTGCGGAACAACTCCGTGAGCCAGACGGTGACGAGCGCCGCGACCACCGCGCCGACGAGCACGAGCGGCCCGCCGGGCCGCCCACCGGCCAGCACGGCCAGCACGATGCCGGGCAGCACGGCGTGGCTGATCGCGTCTCCCATCAGGCTCATCCGCCGCACGACGAGGAGCGTGCCCACCAGCCCGCATCCGGCCGCCACGACCGCAGCGGTGGCGATCGCCCAGGCGTGCATGCCGTCGCCGAGCAGACCCGCGAGTGGGTCGAGCATCCAGCCCGCGAGTGGGTCGAGCATCCAGCCCGTGAGTGGGTCGAGCATGTGCATCACCCCGTGCCCCCTCACGCTTCACCCGCCGCACGCCGCGCCGCAACACCGGCGCCGACGGCGGCAGGATCGGGAAGGTCGATCGTGAGCAGCGCGCGGGCGTCGAGCGGAGACGACTCCACGAGAGCGGTCCAGGCCCGCATCCTGCGGTCCCGCTCCGCCGCGGCCTCGAGCCCTGCGGTCGTCAGCCGCCAGCGGTCGGCGCCGGGGTGCCCGCCTTCCGCCGCGGAGCCGCCGACCGGAGCGATCAGCGACTGCCTCACGAGCATGCCCCAGGCTGCGTCGAACCGCCGCCGGCCGCCGCCTCCCAGGCCGCCCACGCGGTCGACGATCCAGTGGCGCGAGAAGGGCGCTGCGCCGTCCACCGCCGCCGCGGACAAGATCCTGCCCCGCGCCCACGCCCGCTCGACGGCCCGCTGCCGGCGCAGCCGGGACCACCACCCGCGGCCCGGCGCCGCGAGGAACGACGCGATGAAGATGGCGGCGGCGGCGAGCACGATCAGGGGGCCCGTCGCGAGCCGCGGCACGACGGCGCTGACGGCGACGCCCGCGAGCGCGGCAACGACGCCGAAGCAGCCCGAGAGCGTGAGCATCGTGCCCACGCGGTCGGTCCACTGCCGGGCGGCCACCGGCGGGATCACCACCAGCGCCGTCACGAGCACCGCGCCCGCAGCCGGAAGCCCCACCACGACCATCACCGCGATGAGCGTGACGAGCACGTAGTCGATCAGCATGACCGGCCAGCCGGTCGCTGCCGCGAACGCCGCATCGAACGCGACCAGCGTCGCCTCCTTGGCTGCGAGGAAGACGACCGCCACCGCGACGGCCGACACCACCGCCAGGAGCATCGCATCGCGCGCCGTCAGCGCGGCGGTGTGCCCCAGCAGGAACTGCTCCAGCCCCGCCCCGCCCGGGATGCCCCGGGCCGTGATGCCGGAGACCAGCGCGATGCCGAGCCCGAATGAGACGCCGAGCACGATCGCCGTCGCCGCGTCCTCCCGGGTCCGCGTCCACCGGCGGAGCAGCACCAGCACGCCCAGGGCGACCAGCGCCGAGCAGAGCCCGCCGGCCAGCAGTACCGGCAGGTCGCGCCGGCCGGTGGCGAGGAAGGCCAGCGCCACGCCGGCGAGCGTCGCATGGGCCGCCGCATCCCCCACCAGCGCCCGCTTCCGCAGCACGCCGAGACTGCCGACGACGCCCGCGGCGAAGCCGACGGCCGCCACGCCCGCGGCCACGACCAGCGTGTTGTACGGAAGCCCGGGTAGCCAGGTCACGGCGTCCGCTCCCTCCGGGCCACGGCCCTCCCCAGTTCGTCGAGCACGTCCAGGCGGCCCGCGTAGGTCCGCTGCAGGTTGGCGGGCGTGAGCACGTCGGCCGTCGGGCCCGACGCGACGAGCCGCATGTCGATCAGCGCCACCCGTTCGAACCACTCCGCCGCGGTCCGCAGGTCGTGGTGGACGACGACGACGAGCCGCCCCTCTCCGCGCAGCTCCGCGAGCACGCGAAAGATCCGCTCCTGCGACCCGGCGTCGACCCCGGCCATCGGCTCGTCGAGCACGTAGACGTCGGCCTGCTGCGCCAGCGCCCGCGCCAGGAACACCCGCTGCTGCTGCCCGCCCGAAAGCGCGCCGATCTGGCGCTCGGCCACGTCGGCGAGCCCGACGCGGGCGAGGCTCTCGCGGGCGACCTGCCGCTCCCGGGCGCCGGGCCGGCGAAACCACCCGAGCCGCGCGTAGGTGCCCATAAGCACCACGTCGGTGACACTCACCGGAAAATCCCAGTCGACCGATTCGCGCTGCGGCACGTAGCCGACGCGGTCGCGGACCTCGGCGAACGGCCGCCCGAAGAAGCGGATCGAGCCGCCCGCCACGGGCACGAGGCCGAGGGCCGCCTTCAAGAGCGTGCTCTTGCCGGCGCCGTTGGGGCCGATAATGCCGAAGAGGCAGGGCTCCTCGACGACGAGGTCGACGTTCCAGAGCACGGGCCGGCGTCCGTACGCCACGGTGACATCGTGGAACTCCAGGAGCGGAATGGCCATCGTGCTAGCGGCCCCCGGCCAGGCCGGC
Organism: Pirellulales bacterium; assembly: GCA_044370415.1. Classification (GTDB taxonomy): domain Bacteria; phylum Planctomycetota; class Planctomycetia; order Pirellulales; family UBA1268; genus CAMCQY01. The sequence goes on along the minus strand of JBILVO010000011.1, from coordinate 31,169 downwards.
GACGATGGTCTCCACGTTGGCGGAAAGCGCCGCCTCGAGCGTCTCCGCGCCGCTGCCTGGTCCGCCGAGAGAGTCGGAGTAGAGGCTGCCGCCGAGCGCGACGGAACGGCCGCGGGCCATCGCCCCCTCGCGCAGGGCGGCGACGTTGCGGTCCGACACGCTCGTCTCCACGAACACCGCCGGGATGCCCCGGGAGACGATCAGCTCGACGAGCCGGTTGATGTCGGCGAGCCCGGCCTCGGCCTCCGTGCTCGTCCCCTGCACGCCCACCACCTCGACGTCGTACGCGCGGCCGAAGTAGCGGAACGCGTCGTGCGCCGTCACGAGCACCCGGCGCTCCCGCGGGATCGTCGCCAGCCGCTCACGGAGGCGGACGTCGAGCGTCTCCAGACGCCGCACGTAGTCGGCGGCTCTCCGCTCGTAGTCCTCGCGACCGACCGGGTCGAGCTTCGTCAGGGCCGCCGCCACGGCGGGAACGCAGCGGCTCCAGAGCTTCGCGTCGAACCAGACGTGCGGATCGTGGAGGCCGTTCCCCACCGGCAGCAGCGCGTCGCGGGGCAGGCCGTCGGCGACGAATGTTACCGGCGTCCGGCGGCTCAGCCGGGAGAGGAGGTCGGACAGCTTTCCCTCGAGATGCAGCCCCGAGGCGACGACGAGCCTGCCGCGGGCCAGCCGATCGGCATCACGCGGCGTCGCCTTGTAGGAATGCGGATCGATGCCCGGGCCCATCAGGCAGTCGATCGCCACCCGCTCGCCGCCCACCTGCCGGACGAGGTCGGCCACGACCGTCGTCGTGACCACGACTGCGGCAGGCTCCGCACCGGCACAGGCGGTCGACAGCAGGGCCCCGACACAGAAGCAGGCCATGCCGGCGGCCACGAAGCGGAGCGACGAACACGCCCGGAGGCACAGCCGCCAGCCATCCACCACGTATTTTGATATGCCAAAAAACATTTTTTGACTGACCAAAATCCTACCAGCGCCATCCGCTCTCGGCAACGCAGGGCCGCCGGGGTGCGGCCCGCCGGGCCGCCCGGACCGCGAAAATTCCGCGGATTTCACCGGCCTGCCGCCGGTACCGGCGCGTTGACCAATCCAGAGCGTATTCTTACGTTGAGGCATCGGACCGGGGACGTCGTCGGAGCCAACGCCGTGGATGCGACCTACTTCAAGCGCTACCGCATGGACGTCGACCTCACGGCGGGTCGCCGCGACGTCGTCCTCCGCCCCGGATACCGGTTCGTGCCCTGGAACGAGGCGCTCGTCGACGTGCACGCCCGGGCCAAGTTCCGGTCGTTTCGGGACGAAATCGACGCGGTCGTGTTTCCCTGCCTCGGCGATCTCGAGGGCTGCCGCCGCCTCATGCGGGAGATCCGCAACAAGCCAGGGTTCCTGCCGCAGGCGACCTGGCTCATCGCCTTCGGCAGGTCGCCAGAGGACCTGCAGTGGTGCGGGACGATCCAGGGCGTGGTCGACCGCGACCGGGGCGGATGCGGCCTGATCCAAAACATCGGCATCGTGCCCGGGCATCGCGGCATCGGCCTCGGGACCTGCCTCATCGAGCAGGCCCTGCGGGGATTCCGGCAGCATGGCCTGCGGTCCGCCTCGCTCGAAGTGACGGCCGACAACGCCCGTGCCGTGCGGCTCTACCAGCGGCTCGGATTCCGCCGCGGCCGCACCGTCTACAAGATCGTCGACGGCGGCACCTCCGATTTCTGCCCGGGCGCGGCGCCGGCCGCGGACGGTTCGCCGCTGGCCGAGCCGGTCTGGTCGTGATCCCATTCCGATCGCGATGGCCGTGAAGCAGACCCTCTTCTCCACGACGCTCGACAACGGAATCGTGCTGCTCGGCGAGGAGCTGCCCGGCCTGGAGTCGGTGTCCATCGCCTTCCATACGCCGGCGGGCGGCATCCACGACCCGCCGGGCCGTTGCGGCATGGCCGCACTGTCGGGCGAGATGATGCTCCGCGGCGCAGGCGACCGCACCAGCCGCCAGATCGTCGAAGATCTCGAGGCGGCCGGCGTGCAGTGGGCGACGGCGGTGTCGACGAGCCACTCCAGCTTCTCGGGGGCGATGGTCGCCCGGCAGCTGCCCGCCGCCCTGCCGATCTACGCCGACATCCTCCGGCGTCCGCGGCTCGCGGAGGACGACCTGGAGAACGCCCGCCAGATGGTGCTGCAGACGCTGGCCGGCACGGAGGACGACCCGGCGCATCGGGCGATCCTCGCGCTGCGGCAGATCCACTACCCGGCGCCGTGGGGCATGCCGTCTGAGGGGCTGACCGCCGACGTCGAGCGGATCGCGATCGGCGAGATCCGCGACTTCGTCTCCGCGAACGTCCGCCCCCGCGGCACGATCATCGCCATCGCCGGACGGATCGACTGGGGCGATTTTGTGCCGCGCATGGAGCGGCTGTTCGGCGACTGGTCGACCGGTGCCGCCACGCCGATCCCCACCGGCCCCCGGGGCCCACGCGTCCGCCACGTGATGCACGATTCCCAGCAGACGCACATCGCCGTGGCCTGGTCGATGCCCCCCTACCACTCCGACGAGTCGTACGAGGCGACGGCGGCGCTGGCGGTGCTCGGAGGCGGATCGAGCTCGCGGCTGTTCTCCGAGGTGCGTGAGCGCCGCGGGCTCTGCTACAGCGTCTCCGCCGGCTACCACACGCACCGCGACCACGCCATGGCCATCTGCTACTCGGGCACCACGGCGGCGCGGGCCCAGGAGACGCTCGACGTGATGCTCGCGGAGATCCGCCGGCTGCCGGGCAGCATCCAGGAGGCGGAGCTCGAGCGGGTGCGGGCGCGGGCCAAGAGCGGCCTGGTCATGCAGCAGGAGTCGAGCGCGGCCCGTGCCGGGGCGATCGCGCGGCAGTGGTATCACCTCGGCACCATCCGTCCGCTCGCCGAGGAGCTCACCCGCTACGACCGGCTCGATGCGGCGTCGATCGAGGCCTGGCTGGCGACGCATCCCATCGGCGACCTCTCGGTCGTGTCGCTCGGCCGCGAACCCCTGGAGGTGCGGGATGCGGTTTCAGCGTGAGCGGCTCGACAACGGCCTCGAGGTGATCGCCGAGATCACCGAGGGTGCGCTCTCCACCAGCCTGGGTTTCTTCGTGCGCACCGGATCGCGGGACGAGACCGACGACCTGTGGGGGGCGAGCCACTTCCTCGAGCACATGGTCTTCAAGGGCACGGCTGACCTGTCGGCCGAGGAGATCAACCGCCGCTTCGACTGGCTGGGGGCCAGCGCCAACGCCTTCACGAGCGAGGAGGAAACCGTCTACCACGCCGCGGTCCTTCCGTCCCAGCAGCACGACGCGATCGACCTGCTGGCCCGCATGATGCGGCCGGCGCTGCGGGCCGAGGATTTCGCGACCGAGAAGCTCGTCATCCTGGAGGAGATCCGGATGTACGACGACCAGCCTCCGTTCGGCGCCGACGACCGCTGCCGGGCGGCCTTCTTCGGCCGACACCCGCTCGCACGGAGCGTGCTCGGCACGGTCGAGTCGATCGAGGCGCTGCCGGTCGAGGCGATGCGTGACTACCATCGCCGCCGGTACGCGCCAGGCAATATCGTGCTCGCCGCGTCGGGCGCCGTCGACTTCCCCGCCCTCGTCGAGTCGGCGCGGCGGCTGTGCGGCGACTGGGAGCCCGTCGAGGTGGGCGATCGCCGCCGGCCGATCGAGCCGCCGACGGAGCGGCGCGAGCAGATCGTGCGGGCCACGGCAGCGCTCGAGTACGCGGTGCGGATGTCGGCCGGCCCCGCCGGGGACGACGACGATCGTTTCGCCGCGAAGCTGCTCGCCGTCGTCCTGGGTGACGAGTCCGGCAGCCGACTCTACTGGGGAGTGGTCGATTCCGGCGACGCCGAACATGCCTCGTGCCACCACCACGACTTCCTCGACGCCGGCATCATGATCACGCAACTCTCCTGCGATGCGGCCGACGTCGATCCGCTGTTCGACAGGATCCTGGGCATGTACCGCGACGCGATGACGCAGGGAATCGGCCGGCGCGAGTTCGAGCAGGCCCGCAACAAGCTCGCTGGGCGGGTCGTGCTGGAGGGCGAACGGCCCCGACGGCGGCTCTTCCACGTCGGCCTGGAGTGGGCCCACAACGCCGGCTACCGTTCCGTGGCCGACAACCTCAGGATCGTCGAGAACCTGTCGATCGACGACCTCCAGCGGGTCCTGCACCGCTGGCCGCTCGACGGGCCCGGCGTCACCGTGCTCGCCGGGCCGGCGGGCGTGGAGGCTTCCGTCCGCCCGCAGGCACGGGCATAATGTCGAGCCTCCGTTCCCCCGTTCCCCATCCGAGCCGCAGGCAGCCATGATCGCCCTCTTCGCCAATCGCTGGCTGGACATCGCCGTTCCGCCCATCTGGCTGGTCGCCGTCGGCGGCCTCATCACCCTGCTCGTTCTGCTAGCGGTCTGGGCGGTCCTCAGCGTCGCCTGGCCCCGTGCGGCGGCCGAGGCCCGCGCGAGCCTGCGGGACGGGTTCGCGGGTCCGCTGGGCTGGCTGCTGCTTACGATGGCCGCCGTCGCGATCGCCTTCGCGCCCCTGATGCCCCAGCGTCAGATCTGGCGGTCGCTCATGCGTCTGGTGGCAGAGGGCCAGGCGTCGGCGAGCGTGGACGTGGCGGCCGGGGCTTCGCTCCAGGAGATCCCGCTCGACCTGCGGCCGCAGGAACTGGCGTCGTTCGAGCTGGAGAGCAACGCGCCCGTGGTCGTGCGCACCCAGCAGCCGATCGAGGGTTTCGCGCTCTCGAAGGTGCCGGACCTCGAACTCGACGACGGCAACGGCCGCCGTTGGTCGTGGAGCCGCAGCGAAGGCGCCACGAACCCCTTCCTGGGCAGCCGCGCGAAGCTCGAGGCCACCAACGCCTCAGACAAGCCGGTGCGACTCACGGCCCGGTGGCGGATCGTGCCCGAGTTCCCCCAGGTGGGGCTGCTGCCCTGGACGACGGCCGCGCTCCTCTCGTTGTCGCTGGCCTACGGTCTCTTCCGGCTCATCCCGCGTCGGATCGCCGCCGTGGCCTCCGCGACGACCAAGGAGGCCATCGGGCAGCCGATCTTCTCCGTCGCGCTGATCGTCGGGGCCGTGCTGCTCTTCGCCTTCATCGTGATCCCCTACAACACGTTCGGCGAGGACGTGAAGATGCTCAAGGACAGCAGCCTCACCCTGATCAAGGTGCTCGCCCTGCTCGTGGTCGTCTGGACGGCCAGCGTGTCGGTGGCCGAGGAGATCGAGGGCCGCACCGCGCTGACCGTCCTCTCGAAGCCGCTCACGCGGCCGCAGTTCATTCTCGGCAAGTTCGCGGGACTGGTGCTCGTGGCCCTGCTCGTTTTCCTGATCCTCGGGGCCGTGCTCCTGGCCACGACGAGCCTGAAGGTCGTGTACGACGCCCGCGAGGGGTCCAAGCTCGATCCGATCTGGCGGGACTGCGCCGACGAGATGATCACGGTGGTGCCGGGGCTCGTCCTCTCGCTGCTCGAGACGATCCTGCTGGCGGCGGTGAGCCTGGCGGTCTCGACGCGGCTGGGCATCGTGCCGAACCTGATCATCTGCTTCACGGTCTACGCACTCGGGCATCTCGTGCCGCTGATCGTGCAGTCGAGCGTGGGAAAGATCGCGATCGTGCGGTTCGTGGGTCAGCTCTTCGCGACGCTGCTGCCGGTGCTGGAGCACTTCACGATCGAGGCCGCCGTGGTCGGCGGCGTGCCCGTGCCATGGAGCTACCTCGGCTGGGCCGCCCTCTACGCCGGGCTCTACTCGGCGGTCGCCCTGCTGGTCGCGCTCGTTCTCTTCCAGGACCGCGACCTGGCCTAGTCGCCCTCGCCTAGTCGACATCGCAGCACGCTCGACGCCGCGGCACATCGGCCGCTCGCGCGCGACCGATCACGGACAGCTACCGCGTCAGGCCCGTGCTCGCCGCGACGCCGAGCAGGCCGCCGCTCTCGCCGGCGAGGCTCGGCATCATCCAACTGCCGGTGTCGGCCGATCGCCGGGCCTGAGCCTGGGCCTTGCCGTCGAGGAAGACGGTCAGCCCCCCTTTGAGCCTTCGCTCGATCCGCGGCCCCACCTCCAGGCCGAGAACTCCCGCCTGCTGCTGTCTGCCGAGCGATGTCCGCAGTTCAAGCACCTCGCGGCCCGTCCCGTGGGCATGCGACATTCGCACTCCGCCCACCCACTTCTTCGGGCCTTCCTCCACCATGGTCGCATCAGCCTGCATGCCGGCGACGAGATCGAGGCCCTCGAGCCGCCCCTTCAGTTCGGCGGCGAGTGGGTCGGCGACACGCTCGCGGCCCGACGGCCCCTTCACGACGACGTCGACAGGCAGGCCCAGGGGAGGAGCCGGCTGCTCGCCGGCGGGGCCGATGTCGCGCAGCGCCGCCGCGATCGAGCCGCTCCCGCGGAACCCGTCGAAGCCGAAACCCTCGAACACCACGGGCGGCGGGGTGATGCCGACCTTCGCGGCCGGCTCTGCGGCGGATACCAGCGACGCGGGCCAGCCCCAGGCCGCGGCCATGCCCGTGAGGATCGCGATCAACGGCACTTTCAGCCGCCGTGCAGTCAGTTGCCGCATACCCTCCGCCCCTTCCGCCGACGCCTTCGTGGAACCCGCTTCCGGTTCTATCGGCAGCCAGGACACCGAATGCCAGCGGGCGGCCACGGCGGTCCACAGGTGGCGAAAACGACGGGAAGACCCGGACGGCTGCGCAAGATCGCGGGGCTCAGGCGACCTTGCGGCCCGAGGCCACCGGCGCGAGAGCCGGCCTGCTGTGTCCCATCCGTGTGCAGGTCATCGCGGCGAGAATCCTGTCGGCGACCTCGACGGCCGCGACCCCCGCGGCCGCGGACACCCGCACCGGCCCCCGTGACCGCACCGCCGCCAGAAAGTCGTCGTGTTCGCAGGCGATGGCGTTGGCGTCGGGCACGGCCACCGTCTCCCGTGGCATGACATCCGCGAAGAACCGCTCCTTCAGTCCCGTCCGTTCCATCGGCGGCACTTTGTCGGCGTCGAATCCGCCGCCGGGCCCGGCGGCTGGAGCCGACACCGCATCGACGGTCTTCGCGTTGAAGTCGGCCGACACCATGGCCCGGGTGCCCCAGAGCGTCGTGCGTCGTGTCAGCATGGGATGGATCCGCGATGCCGACAGGTCGGCGACGAGCCCGGACGCGAAGACGAGCCTGGCCCGGACCGCGTCCTCGTGACCGCCCGTCGCGACGATGCCGTGCGCCTCGACCCGCTCCAGCGCTCCAGGGGCGAGCGAGAGCACGAGGTCGATGTCGTGGATCATGAGGTCGAGCACCGCGCCCACGTCGAGCGATCGGAACGTGAACGGCGCGAGCCGGCTCGACTCCACCGCGACCACCCTGCCGCACCGCTCCACCGCGACGCCCCAGACGGGATTGAAACGCTCCACGTGCCCCACGGCGACGACGCGGCCCGCCCGCTCCGCGGCCGCGGTGATGGCCCGTCCTTCGCCGACGTCGGCGGCGATCGGCTTCTCGATCAGCAGATCCAGCCCGGCCTCCAGCAGCGGCAGCGACACCGCCGCGTGCAGGAACGTGGGAGCCGCCACGACGACGGCGTCGGCCAGGCCGACGACCGCGCCGGGCTCGGCCAGCGGACGGCAGCCGTGCGCAGCGGCCACGCGCTGCCTGGCCTCGGCCGAGGGATCGACGACGCCCACGAGTTCGGCGTCGGGCCTGGCGGCGAGCAACCGCGCATGGATCGATCCGAGGTGTCCGCACCCGATCACCGCCACGCGCGTGCGCGTCATGCCGCCCTCCTCCGCTCCCGGGCCCGGCCGTGCCGCCCGTCCCGCTGCAACGCGAGAAACTCGAGCAACTCGACCACCTCCGCCACGAGCATGCCCTGCGACCGCAGGATCTCCCGCGCCGGCTCCAGTCCAACCTTGGCTCGATAGAGCAGGCGATGCGCCTCGACCAGCGCTTCGATCGACTCGCCCGCGAACCCGCCCCGCCGCAGCGCGACGAGGTTCACGCACCGCGGCCGGGCCGGCAGCCCTTCGCTCAGCATGAACGGCGCCACGTCGTGAAGCACCCGCGACAATCCCGCCACGAACGCCCATCCGCCGATCGTGGCCCAATGGTGCACGGCCACGGCGCCCGACAGCGAGGCCCGGGAATGGACCCGCACGTGCCCGCCGAGCAGCGTGCCGTTGGCGAACGTGCAGTGGTCGCCGATCCTGCAGTCATGCGCGACGTGGCTGCACGCCATCAGGAAGTTGTCGTTACCGAGCGAGGTGACGCCATCCTCCTTCTCGGTGGCACGATTGATCGTCACGCCCTCGCGAATGACGTTCCGATCGCCGACCACCACGCGGGTCGACGTGCCCCGGTAGCTGACGTCCTGCGGCTCGCCGCCAATGACGGCGTGCGGATAGACGTGATTGCGCTCGCCGAGCACGACATCGCCCATGAGCGTGACGTGCCCCTCGAGAACGGTGCCCCGGCCGATGACCGCGCCGGACGACACCACGCAGCAGGGGCCGACCCGCACGTCGTCGGCCAGCACGGCCCCCGGCTCGACGACCGCGGCCGGATGCACGAACGGCGGCAGTCCGCGCGGCACGGGCACGCGGGAGGGCGACCCCTCCCGCATCGGCACGGTCGCTTCGAATTCTTCCATGAAGGCCTCGCTTTCGGGCGGCGCCGCCGCCACCCGCACTTCAGGCCGCCGCCAGCCGGGCGGCCAGGGCCCCGTTGAGCCGATGCCCGCTGCGGCACGCGCGGACGTGCGCGTGGATCGGCCGACCGACGAGCGCCAGGTCGCCCACCAGATCGAGCACCTTGTGCCGGACACACTCGTCAGGCCAGCGGAGCGTGTTGCCGATCGGCCCGTCGGGACCGAAGATGAGCAGATCACGGGTGGTCGCCGCGAGGCCGCGGCCCGCGGCCCGCAGCTGCTCCGCGTCGGCCACCGGCAGGAACGTCCGGGCCGCTGCGAGCCGCAGCCGGTAATCCTCCGGCGTCACGTCGATCGCCAATTCCTGCCTGCCGATCGGCCCCGGCCCGTAGTCGAGGCAATACTCGACGGACAGACCGGCGAACCGCGGCGGCGAGGCCTCGACCCAGCACCGCTCGTCGCCGACACGGACGACGGAGCCGACGACGATCGGCACGACGGGCTCACCGAGATCGATGCCGCCGGCGGCATCGATCGCCTCGACGAACGCGAGCGACGAGCCGTCGAGCCCGGGCATCTCCTCGCCGTGCACCCGCACCACGCAGCAATCGACCCCGAGGCCGGCCAGCGCACTGAGCAAGTGCTCCACCATCTCGACCCTGGCCCCGTCCACCTCGAGGTTCGTGCGGCTCGAGGCCTCGACACGATGCTCCACGGCGACGGGAATGCAGACCGGCTGCGGCAGGTCGTCCCTGACGAACACCACGCCCGCCCCCGGCAGCGCCGGCTCGAGATCGACGCGATTCTCGCGGCCGCTCCAGTAGCCGACGCCCTCCACGGACACCGGCCGCCGGATCGTGCGCTGCTGCCGCCGCTCGCTGGTATGTGGCATGGAGAGAGTCACGCCGGATCGGCCGACGCCGACGCCCGAGGGATGGAACACAGGGACGACGACGCTACCGGGTGCGCGGCGGCGCCACGCCGGCACGACCGCTCTGGTCGGCCACCGCGGTGCCGTTGAGGATCTTGACGATGTCGGGCGTGATGTCGTAGCCCGCATCGTAGTAGACGATCGGCTTGGTGATGCCCCGCAGGATCTGGTTGCGGTCGGCGCCGTCGATCGGGTCGCCGTCGATGCGAAACACGGCGGTGATGCTGTGCTCACGGGCGAACTGCGCGACCGCCTTCTCGATCTCCGTGTAGACCTGCAGGTAGACCTTCGCCTCGCGATCCATGAAGTCCTTCTTTTGCAGCTGGGCGTTGACATTGAAGTCGCCCTGACCCTTGGCGATCTCGGCCTCCAGCTTCTTGTACTCGGCAGTCCCGACGTTGAAGCCCTTGAGCTGCTCCATCAGACCGTTGATCCGATCACGCTCGCCCTTGAGGCTGTTCTCGGCGGCCATCACCTCGTCCTTCATCTTGTCCATCGCGGCCTTGAACCGCAGATGGTTCTTGAAGATGTAGCCGACGTCGATCACCGCGACGTGCGACACGGCGGACGCCGCCCGCACCTGCGGCTGCACGGCCTGCCCCGGGGCGACCTGCCCCTGGGGGCCGGCGACCGGCGCCTGCCCGAACGCGGATACGTGGACCAGCGACACGATGGTCGCACAGATGGTGGTGGCGATGAGCCTGTTCACGGAATGCACTCCTTGCTGGTGGTTCGGCCGCGGAATCCACGGTGCCCGTTGATCGCCGCCGGAACGATCCTGCGGGCGGACGGGATTCGAGAGCGGCGGGATGATGGCGATCCGCCGCGGCCGGTTCAAGGCCAGTATCCGGGAGAAAAAGGGCCGAAAAAGCCCGCAGGAACAGGCGGACGGGGGCGGGCCGAATCGGCCCTCCTGACGACCGGCGGTCCGCTCCGCGTCACTTCGGCGGATCGAGCGTGACCTGCAGCGTCACCTCGGCGCCGTCCCGCAGCACCACGACCGGGATCGTGTCGCCCCCCTTGTGCTTCCGCAGGGCGCTGTCGAAGTCCTCGAGCCCGGTGACGGCGCTCTCGCCGAGCCGCACGATGACGTCGCCCCCCTTCAGCCCGCCCTTCGCCGCCGGCGAATCCTTGGTGGCGCCCGTGATGGCGTACCCCTTCCCGGGCTTGCCGAAGTCGGGAATGCTGCCGAAGTAGGGCCGGTCGCCTCCGCCGCGGGCGAACTGCTTCGAGGCCACCTCGATGTAGGCGGGACGCTCCGGCGCAGAGGCCAGGTCGGCCACGATGTCGGCGACGAGCCCGGCGATCCGTACCATGCCGTCGTAGTTGATCTTCTCCGCGGTGTCGGTCGGCCGGTGATAGTCGGCGTGCGATCCCGTGAACAAGTGCAGCACGGGGATCTTCCGGGCGTAGAAGCTCGAGTGGTCGCTGGGGCCAAATCCTCCCGGTTCCTTGGCGGCTTCGAAGCCGCGGGCCGCCACGAGCCGGTCCACCAACGGCTCGAGGCCCGTGCCGGTCCCCGTGCCGTGCACGACGATCTTGTCGCCGTCGAGCCGGCCGACCATGTCCAGATTCACCATCGCCACGGTGTCGGCGAGCGGCACTGCCGCGTTGGCAGCGTAGTGGGCGCTGCCCAACAGCCCCCGCTCCTCGCCGGAGAAGGCGACGAACAGGATCGTGCGCGGGAACGGCCCGCGCTGACGGAGCATCCGCGCGACCTCGACCAGCAGCGCCGTGCCGCTCGCGTTGTCGTCGGCGCCGTGATGCACGGCGTGCTCGCCCGGCGCAGCCGAGTTCGCCCCGCCATACCCCAGGTGGTCGTAGTGCGCCCCGAGCACCACCGTCTCGCCGGCGCCGGTGGCGGACGAACCGGCGGTGCCCGGCAGGATGCCGATCACGTTGCGGCCCACGGTCTCGACCCGCTCGATCGCAGTCTGCCCGCGGATCCTCCAGCCGGCGAGCGGCCCGCTCTGCGGCGTGAGCGACTCGTCAATGCCCTGCTGGATCGCAGCGAGATCCCGGCCGAGCGCCTCCCTGACGACGCCGTCGACCACCGCGCGGCGGACGTGGAGCACCGGCATGGCCCGCTTTTCCGAGCCGTCGCCGGCCCTCGTGAAGGCCATCAGCGCATCACCGTCGGCGTCGTTGTCGTTGCAGAAGACGACGGCTCCCACCTCGTGCTCGGAGGCGTTGGCGATCTTGCGGGCGAGGGCCGCGTGCTGCGACGCCTGGTTGCCGTCGAACACGCTGTGGGGGTCGTCCTTCTGGGGCTCCTGCCGCAGCACGACCGCCGCGCTCCCCTTGGCGAGGCCTCTCTGGCCGGCACCGGCGGCGGCGTAGTCGTCATAGTTCTCCGCCGGCGCGGTGATGCCGTAGCCGGCGAACACCAGCGGCAGGTCGAAGCGGCCCGAGCCGCCGGCTGCCAGCGGCGTGAAGTCCTTACCGAGTTCGAGTGGGATGCGCCGGGGCATGCCGTCCTGGCCGGGCGGACCGACCAGTTCCGCCGTGTTGCCGGCCGCATCCCCCAGCCTCGCGTCGAGGGTCATGGCGAAGGTCTGAAACGGCCCCCCGGCGGCCCCCTTCTCCGACGCGTCCCCGGGCGCCGTCACCTCGACGGTCGCCAGGCCGACGGCGGCGAACTGGCGGGCCACCCAATCGGCGGCCTCGTCGATGCCCTTGGTGCCCGGACCGCGGCCCTCTCGCTCCGGCGCGGCGAGCCACTCGACGGCCTGCCGCATTCGGCCGCGGAACGCAGCGGCCTCTCCGGCGTCGCCCGACGTCGCCACCGCGGGGACAGACGCCGGCACGGGCGTCCGTGGCTCGTCGGCCGCGACCGCCGCACCGAGGAGGACCGCGACGGCAGCCAGACGGACGGCGGGACGGCCCCAGGACGCGGTTTTTCGCGGCATTACGAAATCCTCATGAAGGCACGGGCCGGGATGAACGGCAGGCCGGGCCGATCTCGGCGGCCATCGCGGTATTTTAGCAGCCCCTCAGAGAGGAGAACGCGGTGCTGTACGATGAGGACGTTTTCGCCCGCGAGGAGCCTTCCCCGTGCCTTCCCTGTTGGTGATCCAGGGCCGCAACAGCGGCACCCGCTACGACCTCGCGCCCCACGAGGAGGCGGTCAGCATCGGCCGCGACGCGGGCAATGCCGTGCAGCTGGAGGACAACGAGGTCTCGCGCCGGCACGCGGAAGTCCGCCGGGTGGGCGACGCGTTCGTGGTCAACGATCTCAACAGCTCCAACGGCACCTGGCTCAACAACCGCAAGATCGAGCGGGCCGATCTCGCGAGCGGCGACCGCATCCAGGTCGGCCGGACCGTCCTGGTCTACGCCCGCGACGCCGCCGCACTCCCCGCCGCCGGCCGGGTGGACATCGTGCCCGAGCGGCACGCCGCCGACGCGTCGCGGATCGTGCGCACCAGCCGCGACGTCGACGAGGCCGGCGCCGATTCCGACACGCAGAACCGCTGGCTGACACGTGCCCGCAGCAACCTGCAGGTAATGTACCGCACGGCGCTGGCCGTGAGCCACACGCTCGACATCGACGAGCTGCTTGGCAGGATCCTGGAACTCGTCTTCGAATGGGTGGAGGCCGACCGCGGCTGCATCATGCTGCTCGACGCGGAGTCGAAGCAGTTGCGCACGACGGCGCGGCGCGACCGTCGCATCGATCAGGCGACATCGATGGCCATCAGCCGCACGATCCTCGACCACGTGCTCGACCGTGGTGAGGGGGTGATCACCAGCGACGCGCAGGACGACGACCGCTTCAGCGGCGGGCACAGCGTCGTGCGGACCGGTGTGCGCGAGGCGATCTGCGTGCCGATGCAGGGCCGCTACGGCACGGTGGGCGTGATCTACGTCGACACCACGTCGCCGCTCGGCGACGTGGTCGAGTCAGGACAGCGTCGGTTCACCGACGAGCACCTGAAGCTCATGACCGCGATCGGCCACCAGGCGGCTTTGGCGGTCGAGGACACCACCTACTACTCCGGCATGGTGCAGGCGGAACGGCTCGCGGCGATGGGGCAGACCATCGCGACGCTCTCCCACCACATCAAGAACATCCTCCAGGGCATCCGCGGCGGCAGCTACCTCGTCGACATGGGCCTCGAGACCGACGACGACGCCATCGTGCGGAAGGGCTGGGAGATCGTCGCCCGCAACCAGCACAAGATCTCGTCGTTGGTGATGGACATGCTCTCCTTCAGCAAGGAACGAGAGCCGGACCCGGTGCCATCCGACCTCGTCGCCCTGGTGTCGGACATCGTCGAGACGGTCCACCAGCGGGCGGACGAAGGCGGAGCCAAGATCGCCTGGAGCCCCCCCGCGAACCTGCCCACGCTCCTGTTCGACCCCGAAGCCCTGTCGCGGGCGATCCTCAACGTGGTGACCAACGCGCTCGACGCCGTCGAGGAGAATGGGGGCGGCACGGTCACGATCGGCGTCGGGTGCGATGCCGCCGATCGGGTCGCGCGGGTGACCGTCGCGGACGACGGGGCGGGCGTGTCGCCGGAGGCGCTGGAGGGCATCTTCAACCTGTTCGTCTCGACGAAGGGCGCCCGGGGCACGGGGCTGGGGCTCACGGTGAGCCGCAAGATCCTCCGGGAGCACGGCGGCGACATCCGCGTGACGAGCGTGGCCGGCCGGGGCAGCACTTTCGTCCTGGAGTTCCCCATGCGCACGGAGGCCGATGCGTCCGCGGAGCTGCCGCGGCGCGATCCGGCAACGCGAGACGAGGCCGTCGAAGACATGAGCCACGGCGGGACGGCGGTCCGCCCGGTGTCGCCGTGACGGCACCGCCGCCCGCCCCCCGCGCCGGGCCGCCGCTGCCGATCTCGGGGGTCGTGATCACCCGGGACGCCGCAGCACGGATCGCCGGCACACTCCAAAGTCTCGACTTCTGCGCCGAGAGACTCGTGCTCGACTCCGGCTCGACCGACGGCACGGCCGAGGCGGCGCGGGCCGCGGGCGCACGCGTGGAGGTGCAGCCGTTCATCGGCTACGGGCCGCAGAAGCGGCGGGCCGTGGCACTGGCCCGGCACGACTGGATCCTGTCGCTCGACGCCGACGAGGTGCTCGACGACGAGGCGCGGGCGGCTTGCGAGCGGCTCGACCTCTCCGACCCCGAGGCCTGCTGGGCGATCCGCCGGCGGACGTTCGTGGGCCGACGGGAGATCCGCCACGGAGCGTGGGGGAACGACCTCGTCGTTCGCATCTTCAACCGGACGACGGCCGACTTCAAGCCGCTGCCGGTGCACGAGGAGGTCGAGCATCGCCGCCCGCCCCGGCTGCTGCGGGGATCGATCCTCCACCACGGTTTCACGGACTGCCGGGACGTGCTTGAGCGATCGCTCCGCTACGCGCCGCTGAAGGCGGGCATCATGCGATCGAAGGGGGAGCGGGCCGCGGCGTGGCTCCTGCCCTTCCGCGGGCTGGCGGCGTTCGCCAAGAGCTACGTCGTCCGCAGGGGCTGGCGGGACGGCGCTGCCGGGTTCGTGATCGCGGTCGCCCGCGTGGTCGATTCGACGCTGCCGCGGGCCCTGCTGCTCGCGGAAGACGCGGGTGACGCCGCGGCGGGACCGCAGGGCGGTGCTTCACAGCCGGACTGCCCGCCGCCTCAGCCTCCTGCCGACTGATCCGGCAGGCCACCGTTCCGCAGGGCATCGAGCACCCGCTGCATGTCGGCCGGCAGCGGCGCGGAGAACTCCATCCGCTCGTGACTGACGGGATGGTCGATCGCGAGGCTCGCGGCGTGGAGTGCCTGACGGGTGATCAGCGGCTCGTCGGCAGCGGCGCGAAGGCCGAAGAACGACGGCGTGATCACCGTGCGGCCGCTGTAGAGCCCGTCGCAGAGCACCGGACAGCCGATCGCCGCCATGTGCACCCGGATCTGGTGCGTCCGCCCGGTCTTCGGCGCGACCCGCACCAGCGCCGCCCCCCGAAACCGCTCGAGCACCTCGAATCGCGTCACCGCCTCCCGGCTCGTCGCATGATCACGGCGGACGGCCATCTTCTCTCGCTGGTACGGATGGATTCCGATGGGGAGGTCGATCTCGTCGCGGTCGAACTGCGGCTGCCCCTGCGTGATCGCCAGATAGGTCTTCGTCACCGTTCGCCGCTCGAACTGCTTCGCCATGGCCTGGTGGGCCTGCTCGGTCCGTGCCACGACGATCACGCCGCTGGTGTCGCGGTCGAGGCGGTGCACGATGCCGGGCCGCGTGGGACCGCCGACGGTGGAGAGCCCCGGCCCGTCCGTGCCCGGCCGCTCGAGGTGCCCCTTGAGCGCGCCGGCGAGCGTGCCCTTCCAGTTGCCCTTGGCGGGATGCACGACCATCCCGGCGGGCTTGTCCACGACGGCGATGGCGGCATCGACGTGGAGGAAGACGAGCGGGATCTCCTCCGCGGCAGGGCCGGCGCGGGGCGGCTCCGGCACCGTCATGCACACGCGGCCGCCGGCCCGCACCTTGTGCGACGCCCGCGCCACCACGCCGTCCACGCGCACCGCGGACCGCTCGATGGCCCGCGCCAGGAAGGACCTGCTCTGTCCCGGAAACTGCCGCACGAGGAACACGTCGAGTCGGCTGCCGGCGTCGGCGTCGCCCACCGTCAACGCCACCTCGTCTCCCGGCATGGGGCCCGCCGGTGTTCCGTCGTCCGGCATGATGCCCGCCGGCACATCGTCGTCCCGCAGGCTGTCGCCAGCCGGGCCGGTCTCAGGGACCTCGGCAGCGGGCCCCTCGTCGCCGGCGAATGCGTCGTCGTCAGGGCTGTCCGGCGGCGGGGGGCTGGGGAACGGCATCGGCGGGCGGCGCTGCGGGCGAATCTACTTGCGAATCTACTTGCGAATCTGGGGGCTGAGACTGCGGCTGGGCTCCGGCGCTGGGCGGGGTGCCGGCCGCCGCAAACTTCTGGCCGGCAAACCAATCGTACCACTGCCGCGTCGTGTCCCGTGACAGATCCTTGGCCCGGGCAGCCGCCAGCTTCGCAATCGGGTCCCCCGGGAACTCCGCAGCCAACGACTCGTAGCCACGCCGCGACTCATCGAGCTGCCCGAGGCTCTCGCGGGCCTTGGCCAGCCCGAACACGATCCGCTCGCCGAGCAGCCCGCTCGGCCGGGACTGCATCAGCGCGGAATACGTGTCCACGGCGGCGCGGAGCCGCCCCTCGGCCCTCTGCCTGTCGACGAACAGGAGGTCTGCTCCCTCCGCGGCCGCTGCATCGGCCACCAGCAGCTCGGCCCAACGGCCCGCGTCGGTGCCCGGAAACCGCCGGGCCACGTCGCTGAACCCCGCGAGGTCGCCGCGGGAGAGGGCCGCCATGCAGCCCTCCCAGCTCTCCGCGCGCCTGGCCTCCGCCTGCGACGAGACCACGACGAATGCCACCAGGGCCGCCAGTGCCGCGCCGGCGACGGTCAGTATCGCGCCGGCGTGCGGACGCAGCCGCTCGATGAAACCCAGGACGGAGTCGCCGATCTGATCGGCTTCCAGGCCGTCGGCCCCGGCGTCTCCCGGCGCGAGGCCGGCCGCGAGCGGCCGCAGGTCGCCCGATTCCTCGGCATCCGCGTCGGCCTCCGCACGGCGACGTCGATTGTGGGCTGACTTCTTCACGACGGGCTCCTCGAGGCCTCCACGATTGCGGCGACGATCCTTCGCCGCCAGCGGCAGAATAGAGACTCCTCGCCACGGAGCGTCAAGCCGATCCCGCGGCCGCTCCGTTCCGGCAGGCTGTGGTAGATTCCTGCGACCATGCCTCCCCTCCCAGCATCCGCCGCCATGCCCGACAGCCCACGCGGCCCGGCCGCCCATCGCCAGCCCGCCGGCCCGTCCTCGCGCGGCGGGCTCAACGCCGCACAGACCCAGGCGGTGCAGGCTGCGATCGGTCCACTGCTGGTGCTCGCCGGCGCCGGCACGGGCAAGACCCGCGTCGTGATCGCCCGGATCGGCCACCTCGCGTGGCGCGGATCGAGGCCGTCGCGGATCCTCGCGGTGACGTTCACCAACAAGGCGGCGAAGGAGATGCTGGCCCGGTCCGCGAAGCAGCTCGGCGCCAAGGCCACGGAGAAGCCCGAAATCTCCACGATCCACTCGCTGTGCGTCCGCATCCTGCGCCGCCACGCGGCGCGCGTCGGCCTGCCGGAGCGGTTCGCGATCATCGACCGCGGCGAGCAGGAGACGGTGGCACGGAGGGTGCTCAAGGAGCTGAAGGTCCCCGAAACAAGCCTCGGCCCCGGCGACCTGCTCGAACGGGTCGGCCGCTGGAAGACGGCGGCGGTCAGACCGGATGCGGCCATGGCGTCGCTCGCCGTCGACGCCAACGACTCGTGGGAGCTCGCCGCCGCCGGGTACCGCAGGTACCAGCAGGCGCTGGCCACGGCCGGCGCCGTCGACTTCGACGACTTGCTGCTCGTCGTGGACGAACTGTTCTCCACACACGAGGAGGCGCGACGGGCGGAGGCCGGCCGCTTCGACCACGTGCTCGTCGACGAGTACCAGGACACGAGCGTCATCCAGGAGCGGATCGTCGCGGCGCTCGCCCGCGACCACCGCAGTCTGTGCGTCGTGGGCGACGACGACCAGTCGATCTACAGCTGGCGGGGCGCCGAGGTGTCGCACATCCTCGACTTCGCCCGCCGCTGGCCCGGCGCCACCGTCGTGCGGCTCGAGGAGAATTACCGCTCCACGCCCGAGATCATCCACGCCGCGAACACGCTCATCGCCCACAACGCGCGGCGGCACGGCAAGACGCTCGTCTCACGGGCCCCGTCGGGGCCGCCGCCGGCGATCGTCCAGGCGCAGGACGAGGTCGACGAGGCGCGGCGCGTGGTGGGCGACCTCGAGGGCCGGCTGCGGGAGGGATCGGTCGCGCCCGCCGAGGCCGTGATCCTGCTTCGCACGGGCGAGCAGACCCGCGTCTTCGAGCAGGAGCTCCGCCAACGGGGCATCCCCTACGAGCTCATCGGCAGCCGCTCATTCTTCGACCGCCGGGAGGTGAAGGACGTCATGGCGCTGGCCCGCGTGCTCGTCGACCCCGACGACGACCTCGCGCTGTCGCGGATCGCCAACGTGCCCCCGCGGGGAATCTCCGGGCAGGTCGTGCAGTCCTCCCGCGCCGCCGCCGCCACGGCGGGGTACAGCCTGTGGCGCGAACTGCGCGCCGCCCGCGACGCCCACCGGCTGTCGACCGCGGCCACGGCCGGCGTGGCGGCGCTGGAGCGGCTCGTCGCCCTGCGCGAGGGCGCCGAGGCCCGCGGCGCCGCCGACACCCTGCGGACGCTGCTCGACGCGTCGGGCTATCGGGGCTTCCTCGAGAAGGAGTACCAGGACGAGCCTGGCGAGGCCGACGCCCGCTGGGACTGCGTCGAGCAGATGGTCAACGCTCTGGCCGAGCACGAGCGCACCCACCGCGGCGGCGCGCCCGATTTCTCCCGGCTGGTGCGGGGCTTTCTCGACGATCTGGTGCTCGACGTGACCGAGGCCGAGCGGTTTCGCTCCGACAAGCCGAAGGGCAATGTGCTGCGGCTGATGACCCTCCACGCGGCGAAGGGGCTCGAGTTCGACTGCGTGTGGATGGTGGGGATGGAGGAGGGCCTGCTGCCCCACCACCGCTCCCTCGCCGACGGCCTGCAGGCGATCGACGAGGAGCGGCGGCTCTGCTACGTCGGCGTCACGCGGGCGAAGAAGCGGCTGGCGCTGTCGATGTGCCTGACGCGGATGAAGTGGGGCAAGAGCCGTCCCTGCCGGCCGAGCCGCTTCCTCTACGAGCTGACCGGCCAGCCGGAGAAGTTCTCGGAGGAGCCCGCCGATGCGCCGGCCGGTCCGCGCACGGCTGCATCGGGGCCGCAGGCCCGCGGGACGAGCCGCCGCGGCCGCCCACGCCGCGGGTAGCGGAACCCGCCGCCAGCCCCGCCGCCCCGCGGCATCACTTGCCGATGCAGTGCCGGGAGAAGATCCGGTCGATCAGTTCCGGGCCGATGTCGCGGCCCGTGACCTCGCCGATGGCCGTCGCCGCCCTGCGGACGAGTGCGGCCACGACCGCGTCGTCGCCACCCGGCCGCGTTCCCCCGGCCGGACCGCCGCTCTCCCGCAGTGCCGCCGCGAGGGCGTCCCGGGCCGCCGAGAGCCCGGCCCGCAGCCGCACGGTCGCGGGAGTGCCGCCAGCCGGCAGCCCGGCCACCTCCCGCAGGATCGCCTCCCGGACCGCTGAGATGCCCTCCCCGGAAACGCTGCTCGTGCGGATGCAGCCGGCATCGGCGGCCGCCGCCCCGCCGCGGTCGCACCGCGTGATCACGTCGATCCGCGGCCCCTGCCGCGCCGCAGGCCCGTGTGGCTCCCGGCCGGCGGCCGAGGTCGCGTCGCGACACACCACCACGACGGCGGCACGGGCGATCTCCTCCCGGGCGCGTGCGTCGGCCATCCGGGCCACGTCCCCGCCGCTTGTCGGCGGAGCGTCCGCCGTACCGGCGACGTCGACGAGCAGGCAGGATGGCCCGGACGGCGGCCCGTCGAGCCGGACTGCGATCCAGTCGCGTGTCGTACCCGCCTCGTCGGCCACCAGCGCGGCCTCGCGGTCCACGAGGCGGTTGAACAGGCTGCTCTTGCCGATGTTCGGCGGCCCGACGAGCACGACCCGCGGCAGCTCGCCCCCCGCGCCACGGTCGCGGCCCGCAAGCACGTCCGCGAGCCGCGTGATCAGGCCGGCCGCATCCGCCAGCCGGTGGACGATCGCCGCCCGCGCCGCCGCGTCCGCGGCCGGCACCGTGTCGGGCGTCGCCTCGTCGGCAAAATCGATCGCCGCCTCCACGTCGGCAGCCAGGTCGAGCAGCGTTTGCCGCACTCCCTCGAGCTGCCGGCCGACACCGCCCGCCAGAACATCGAGTGCCGCGGAGAGCTCCGCCGGGCTCGTCGCCTCGACGACGGCCAGCACCGCCTCGGCCTGAACGAGGTCGAGGCGGCCGGCGAGAAACGCCCGCAGCGTGAATTCTCCGCCGCGGGCCAGCCGCGCCCCGTGACGGCAGGCCTCCGCGACCAGGGCGGCTGCCAGCGGCGCCGACGCGGGCAGCTGCACCTCCGCCAGCGGGCCACCGGTCGGCCCCCCCGGCCCGGGCCAGTGCAGGATGTCGACGCTCACACCGCCCCACTCGCGGGCGAGCCCGACGGGCGACAGCGCGGCCGCCACCACCCGCGGCGGGTCGCCCGCAGCGGCGAAGTCCGCGGCCGTGGGCAGGAAGAGCGTCCGCAGGAGCGGCTCGAGCCCGTCGCCCGAGAGCCGCACGACGCTGCGGCAGCCGGAGCCGGCCGGAGTGGCCGGGGCGACGATCAGTTCGCGAGTCGACCACATGGCGTCACGATGGCGTCATGGAGCGTCTCGGCACCCCGGGCAAGACGAACCACTGGAGGCGGAGACGGTCCGCCAGCGGTCACCGCTGCTTCCTGCGGGACTGCCGCTTCTGCCGCGCGGCGTCCGCGGCCGGCACCTCTGGCTCCTTGCGGCCCAGCCCGCTGAACGGCACGTCGACCACCCTGCCCTGGCCGGCGCCGGCGGCCACGGCGGCCGTCGCCGGGAGCGTCTGCGGCAGCCAGAGCCGCTCCGCGATGCCCCACAGGCTCGAGGCGATGAAGTAGAGGCACAGGCCGCACGGCACCTTGAAGAACATGACAGCCATGAAGAACATCATGTACTTCATCACCTGCTGCTGCACCCGGGACTGCTCGTCGACCGCCGGAGGCATGAAGAGCTTCTGCTGCCAGAGGAACAGGCCGATCGTCGCCAGCGGAAAGAGGTTGAGGAAGGGGCCGAGATAGCCCTCCGGCGCCGTGAGGAACGGCGGCAGCAGCTTCGACCAGTCGTAGAGCATGTCGGGGGCGGCGAGGTTCGAGCACCAGCGGATCGCGGAACTGAACAGCGGCGCCTGCCGCAGCTCCACGTCGGTAGCCAGCGACCGGTAGAGGCCCATGAAGATCGGGATCTGGATGAAGACGAGCAGGCAGCCGCCCATGGGGTTGTAGTCGTGCTTCCGCCAGAGCTCCTGGGTGGCCCGATTCCGCTTCTCGGGATCGTTCTTGTACTTCTCGGCGATCGCCTTCATCTCCGGCTGCAGCACCTGCATCTTCTGCGACGACAGCGCCTGCTTGCGGCTGATGGGGAACATCGCAGCCCGCACGAGGACGGTGAGCAGGAGGATCGCGATCCCGTAGTTGCCGATCACCGCATGCAGCGCGTGCAAAAGCGCGATCATCGGCCGGGCCACCCAGCCGAACCAGCCGTAGTAGACGAGGTCGTCCAGCGTGGCCGACTTCAGCCCGAAGCGGGCCAGCAGGTCGGGCTTCTTCGGGCCGGCGAAGATCCCGTAGCGGTGCGACACGGTGGCGCCCGGCTCGATCGCGATCTCCCGCGACACGAGCCGGCAGGTGACGTCGACGAGCTTCTTGCGGGAGGCGGCCGGAATCTCACCGACCACAAGCGGCCGCACCTCCTCAAGCGCCGGGGCGTCCGGGCCGCTCGCGGCGGGCAGCAGCGCGGCGGCGAAATAGAGTGCATCGACGCCGGCGAAGGAGAGCGGCTTTCCCTCGCGGACCGCCGACGCCGGGTGCTCGAGCGCTCCGTCCGCCATCTTCAGTCCGCTCACGAGTGTGCTGTGCTCCCCCACGAACCGCATGGCCACGTCGCGGACCGCCAGCGAGCCCCAGTCGCGGGCCACCCGCGCCGTGTACCACCAGCCCTCCGTCGGCAGGCCGGTCGGCCCGTCGAGGGCGTAGGTCAGCCGCGTCGGCGCGTCGCCGCCGACGAACTCCAGCACGAGTTCGAGCCGCTGGCCGGGCCCGCCGTCACGGCCGTCGGCATCGACGAGCCGGTATTCCTTGGCCACCGCGAGGCCGCCGGGCAGCCGGCGGACGAACCGCACCCGTGTCGCGTCGGCCGACTCGAGCCGCCAATCCCGGTCGGCGAGATCCTGGCCTCGCATCTCGAGGAGCGGGTCGGTCCGGCGGACGCCGTCGCGAGCATCGAGCGAGAGGCGGAAGGAGAGCGGGTCGCAGGGCTGCGCGTCGGGCTCGGCGACGGGCTGCGTGCGGAACTCCGGCCGCACCACCTCGAGCGGCCGCCGATCGAGCACTGCTTCCTTCACGAGCGCCTGACCGTCGCGGCGGCACTCGATCGCAACCCGTTGCCCGGGACGGGTCGCGGCCAGCGCCGTCGCGAGCGCCCGAGGATCGGGCGTGGCAGCGTCGCCCACACGCACGATCAGGTCGCCGGTCTGGAGGCCGGCCAACGCCGCGGGCGTGCCCGGCCCGACGATGCCGACGCGGCATCCCTCCCCCGCGGCGGACTCCGCAGCCAGGTGCCCGAGGTATCCGGAGCGGTCGTCCTGGTCGTGAAAGTTGCCACCCGAGAGCTCGATCCGCTCGATCGTGGCGCCGCGGCTGCTGAGCGTGACGAGCATCCCCGAGGCCGCCTGCGGATCGAGCGAGCCGAGCGTCCGCCGCTCCCGGGGAGCGTCCTGCTCCACGTCGGCTTCAGTGCCGACCTGCTTCGTGTCGGTTCGCGTGCCGACCTGTTGCCCGTCGGCTGCCGTGCCGACCCGTGACCCGTCGGCTGCCGCGGCGACGTCGCGCGAGCCGTCGAGGCCGGCGCCACCGGAGCCGCTGGCCGTGTCCGACGCGGCGCCGGCGTCTCGGGCGGCGCCGTCCAGGGCTGCGTCGGGCCCGGCCTGCACCGCCGCCGGCTCGGCCTTCCTCGCCGGCTTCGGAAAGAGCCGTGCCTGGAGGAGTTGGCCGGCGAGGATGATGGCCAGCGAGATGGCGACGAACAGTGCGTAACGACGTTCCACGAACGGGTTCCCGGGGACGAGCGAGGTCAGCCAGTATATCGGTCACCCGCCCGGCCGTGCGGACAAGGGCCGCGATTCTCCGGCCCGCCGCCGGCCGGCACGCCGCCGCGGGAGAGGACGCCCCGCGGAACCGGCGGCGTCGGGCGTGCGCCGCACGGCTACCGGCCCTGCGTCAGCCGGTCGCCCAGGAAGTTGTCCAGGTCGGGGATGTCGTAGATCTTCCGGCAGGTCTCGGCGAAGGGATATTCGATCCGCCGGAAGCGGACCGACGTGTCGTCCTCGAGGATGGCGTAGCAGGCCCGCGGGTCACCGTCCCGGGGCTGGCCCACGCTCCCCACGTTGACCATCGCCTTGTCGTCAGGCAGTTCGAGCCGCTGCTCCTGCTCTCCCTTGGGGACCATGGGCGAGATGAATTCGGGCGCGGTCGTGAAGATGCCGGGGATGTGCGTGTGCCCCTGGAAGCAGTACCGCTTGAAGAGCTCGAAGATGTGCTCCATCTTCAGAGGGTTGTAGATGTCCTCCGGAAACACGTACTCGTCCAGCGGCCGCCGCGCGGACCCGTGCACGAACAGCAGGTCGCCCTCGGTCCGCGCCCGGGGCAACTCCCCGAGGAAGTCGGTGAGGTGGTCGTTCGAGTTGCGCAGAATCCTGTCATGCTGCTCCAACTGCGTCCTCGTCCAGCGGATCGCCCGTTCCGCCCCCACATTGAAGCCGTCGGGGTCGAACAGAGCGCCCTGGTCGTGGTTGCCCAGGAGCACCATGCTCGCCCGTTTTTTCACGAGCTTCACGCACTCGCAGGGATTAGGGCCGTAGCCGACGACGTCGCCGAGGCAGTAGATGGCGTCGACCTGCTGCAGGTCGATATCCTTGAGCACCGCCGTGAGCGCCTCGAGGTTGCCGTGTATGTCGCTGATGATGGCCCGCTTCACTGGGATGAGTTCCGCTTCGCCGGGGCCTGACACACTTTACGAGGGAGCTTGGAGACTACGAACGACTCCGGGCATGGTCAAGCGACGCCACCCCTGCCTCCGCCCCTCTGACCCCATCGAACTCGGGCCGCCCCCATGAAAACGGTCGCCATCGACACGAGCCTGTCCCGCGGATCCGTCGCCGCCCTGGACGACGACAGGCTGGCCGTCCGCTGGCTCGAGCCCGCGGGGGAGCATGCCCGCCTGCTCGCCGCTGCGATCGCCGATGCGGCCGCGGAGCTGGGATGGCGGCCCGCCGACGTCGACCTCGTGGCCGTTGTCCGGGGCCCCGGTTCGTTCACTGGTCTGCGGGTCGGCGTGACGACGGCGAAGGCGTTCGCCTGGGCGACCGGCTGCCGGCTGCTGGGAATTTCCGGCTTCGAGGCGATCGCCCGCGTTGCCGGCGCGACGCTGGCCGGCTTGGGCGGCGGCTCCCCGGAACTGCACGTCGCCTACGACGCCGGCCGTGGCGACGTCTTCACGGCCACGGCCACGCCCGCCCCGGCAGCCCCGTCGGGATGGGTCATCGGCCCGGCCTCGCTCTCCACCGCCGACGCCTGGGTCCGCGGCCTGCCGCCGGGAGCCATCGTCTCGGGACCGGCGGTGCCCATCCTGGCCGGGCCGCTCGCCGGCCGTCCCGATCTCGTCGTCGCGCCGCCCGCCGCCCGCGTGTCCACGGCGGCCGACGTCGCGGCCATCGCGGCGTTACGGGCAGCCGCGGGCGAGGGCGACGCCCCGGCCGAACTCGTGCCGGAATACATGCGGCCGTCGTACGCCGACGAGGCGGCCCGCGGTTGACCGGGGAGGGATGGACGGGCGTCGGTCACGCGGCTTTTGCGCTCCCCTGTTCCGGGTTGGGGACGACGGTACGATTGGCGGCGTTTTCCCCGTCCAAAACGCCGCAGCGAACGATCCGCGGAAAAAGTCGTCCAGAGCCTTTTTCTACCGCGCCGGCCGGATCGAAAGCCGAGGCCTTCCCCAGTCGGCAGTCGCCGCATCGTGCGGCGGCGGACGTGTCTCTCAGCCTGTCAAGGAGCGGTCGATGCGTCCCATCAAGAAGCTGCTGGTCGCCAACCGCAGCGAGATCGCCATCCGCGTGTTCCGGTCCGCGCACGAGCTCGGCATGCGCACCGTCGCCATCTACGCGCATGAGGACCGCTTCGCGCTGCACCGCTTCAAGGCCGACGAGTCCTACCTGGTCGGCCGCCCCGGCGAGCCCATCCGCTCCTACCTCGACATCGACTCGATCGTGGCCCTGGCCAAGGCCCACGAGGTCGACGCGATCCATCCCGGCTACGGCTTCCTCTCGGAAAACCCGGAATTCGCCGCCGCCTGCCAGCGGGCCGGCATCGTCTTCGTCGGGCCGCGGGTGGAACTTTTGCGGACACTGGGCGACAAGACGGCCGCCCGCGAGTTGGCGAAGCAGGCGGGCGTGCCGATCCTCGCCGGCAGCGCCAAGCCGGTCACCGGCTTCAACGACGCGCTGGCGATCGCCACGGACCTCGGCTGGCCGGTGATCATCAAGGCCGCCCACGGCGGCGGCGGCCGCGGCATGCGGGTGGTCCGCGGCGAGGACGAGCTCGCCGTGGCCCTCGAGAGCGCCCAGCGCGAGAGCAAGACTGCCTTCGGAAGCGCGAGCGTCTTCGTCGAGAAGTTTATCCAGCGGGCGCGGCACATAGAGGTGCAGCTGCTTGGCGACCACCACGGCAACCTCGTGCACCTCTTCGAGCGCGACTGCTCGGTGCAGCGGCGGCACCAGAAGGTGGTGGAGATGGCCCCCGCCCCGAACCTCGCCCCGGCCATGCGCGAGTCGATCTGCCAGGCGGCCCTGGCGATCGGGCGGACCGCCCGTTACGAGAACGCCGGCACGGTCGAGTTTCTCGTCGATGCCGACGCCGGCCGGTTCTACTTCATCGAGGTCAATCCGCGGATCCAGGTGGAGCACACGGTCACCGAGGAGATCACCGGCATCGACATCGTCCGCCGCCAGCTCCGCGTGGCGGAGGGATGGCGGCTCTCCGACCCCGAGATCGGCCTGGGCACGCAGGCGGAGATCCGGTCGATGGGTGCGGCGATCCAGTGCCGCGTGACCACCGAAGATCCGGAGAACAGATTCCTCCCCGACTACGGCCGCATCACCGCCTACCGGTCGGCCAGCGGCATGGGCATCCGCCTCGACGCCGGCACCGCTTTCTCGGGTGCCGTTGTCACCCCCTACTTCGATTCCCTGCTCGTGAAGGTGACCGCCCGCGGGCTCACCCACCATGAGGCGGCCGGCCACATCGAGCGCTGCCTCCAGGAATTCCGCGTCCGCGGCGTGAAGACCAACATCCCCTTTCTCATCAATCTCGTCACGCATCCGGAATTCCTCGCCGGCCGCTGCACGACCCGGTTCATCGACGAGACGCCGGCGCTGTTCGACTTTCCGGTGCGGCGCGACCGGGCCACCCGGCTGCTGGAGTACCTCGCCGACGTGATCGTCAACGGCAATCCCCTCGTGAAGGGCCGGCCCGCCGCGGCGCGGCGCCACCCGGCCCCCATCCCGGAATTCGAGCCGCTCGCGCCGGTGCCGCCCGGCACCCGCACGCAGCTCAAGGAGATGGGGCCGCAGGCCTTCGCCGCCTGGCTGCGTCGCCAGAACCGGCTCTCCATCACCGACACGACGATGCGCGACGCCCACCAGTCGCTCCTGGCCACGCGGATGCGGTCGTTCGACATGCTCGCCATCGCGGACGCCTACGCGCGGCTGGCGCCGGGGCTCTTCTCCCTGGAGATGTGGGGCGGCGCGACGTTCGACACGTCGATGCGGTTCCTCAAGGAGTGCCCCTGGGACCGGCTGACGCAGCTCCGCGAGCGGATCCCGAACATCCTCTTCCAGATGCTCCTGCGGGCCAGCAACGCCGTCGGCTACACCAACTACCCCGACAACGTCGTGCAGGCGTTCGTGAAGGAGTCGGCCGCCGCCGGAATCGACGTGTTCCGCGTGTTCGACCCGCTCAACTGGGTGCCGAACATGAAGGTGGCGATCGACGCGGTGCTCGAAAGCGGCGCGATCTGCGAGGCGGCCATCTGCTACACGGGCGACGTCCTCGACCCGGCCCGCACCAAGTATTCGCTCGACTACTACGTCACGCTCGCCAAGGAGCTCGAGAAGCTCGGCGCCCACATGCTGGCGATCAAGGACATGGCGGGGCTCTGCAAGCCCTTCGCCGCCGGCAAGCTGGTGAAGGCGCTGCACGACGAGATCGGCATCCCGATCCACTTCCACACGCACGACACGTCGGCCGCGTCGCTGGCCAGCGGACTCGAGGCGGCCCGCGCCGGGGCCAGCGTCGTCGACGCGGCCATGGCCCCCTTCGCCGGGCTCACGAGCCAGCCCAATCTCAACGCCCTCGTCGACGCCGTGCGGAACACGCCGCTCGACACCGGCCTCGACCCCGAACCGCTCCGGCACCTGGCCCACTACTGGGCGGCCGTCCGTGAGCACTACACGGCCTTCGAGTGCGGCATGAAGGCGCCCGACGCCGACCTCTACCTCCACGAGATGCCCGGCGGCCAGTTCACGAACCTGCTCGAGCAGGCGAAGGCGCTGGGGCTGGGCGACCGCTGGGAGGAGGTCTGCCGCGCCTACTCACAGGTGAACCAACTCCTCGGCGACATCGTGAAGGTGACGCCGACGAGCAAGGCGGTGGGCGACCTCGCCCTCCTGCTGGTCACCAACGGCATGCAGGCTTCCGACCTGCTCTCCGACTCCCGCGAGATGTCCTTTCCGGAATCGGTGGTCGACCTGCTCGCGGGCCGCATGGGCCAGCCGCCGGGCGGCTTCCCCCCGGAGGTCGTGAAGCGGGTCGTCCGCCCGGGCGACGTGGTCACCGGCCGGCCGGGCGCATCGATGCCGCCTGCCGACTTCAAGGCGGCGGAGAAGAAGGCCGGCGAGATCCTCGGCCACGCCGCCTCGCAGCGGGAGGTGCTCTCCTGGCTGCTCTACCCACGGGTCTTCCAAGACTACGTGCAGCACGCGTCCCGCCATGGCGACGTGAGCGTGCTGCCGACGCCGGCGTTCCTCGAGGGCCCGAAGCCGGGCGAGGAGCTGGCCGTCGACATCGAGCCGGGCAAGACGCTGGTGATCCGCCTGCTGACGGTGGGCGAGCCGCACGCCGACGGCACGCGGACGGTGTTCTTCGAGCTCAACGGCCAGCCCCGCAGCGTGTCGGTGGCCGACAAGAGCCTCGAGGCGAAGGTGCAGCGGCGGCCGAAGGCGGCCGTCGGCGACGCCCGTGAGGTCGGCGCCCCGATGCCGGGCCTCATCGTGACGGTGGCCGTCAGCCCGGGCGACACGGTCACGAAGGGACAGAAGCTGCTGAGCCTCGAGGCGATGAAGATGGAGACGACCGTCTACGCCGAGCGGGACGGCAAGGTGGCGGAGGTGCTCGTCGCGCCGGGCACGCCGGTCGAGGCGGGCGAGCTGGTCGTACGTTACGCTGACGCGTAACGACACGGCTGCACAGCCATCCATGGCCTGTGCAGCCTCGGGCCCTGCGAAGGAACGCCAAGGGTTCCGTCGCGGGGCGGTGTCGCCAACCTGGCGACGTCGTACGTTACGCTGACGCGTTCGTATTTCGTCTGCAGCACGCCGCCACCCCGGATGCTGAGGAGCCGGTCGGAGGCACGCGCAGGAGCCGGTGCATTTTGCGACTCACGAGCGGCGAGCCATGATCCGCGAGCCTCCCGTAGCAAAATCCGCCGGCGACGAGCATGCCGCAGACCGGCGAACCATTGTGCCCGCATGTGCGGATGTGCCCGCATGTGCGGGGCCCCGCTGCCCCCTCGACCCCGGTTCCGAGCCCCGGCCAGCGGCCGGCATTCACGAATTCGTCGCGGCCGAGGCGGCGGCCATCGACCGAACCGCCCTACTTGACCAGATCCTTGAACACCTTCCGCACCTTCTCCACCTTGGGCGCGGCGACCGCCTGGCAGTAGGGCTGGAACGGATTCTTGGCGAAGTAGTCCTGGTGGTAGGCCTCGGCGGGATAGAACGTCTCCGCCTTCGTCACCTCCGTGACGATCTTGCCGGGAAACACCCGGGCCGCGTCGAGCTTCTTGATCACGTCTTCGGCGATCCGCTTCTGCTCGTCGTCGTGGTAGAAGACGCCCGACCGGTACTGGGTGCCCACGTCGGCTCCCTGCCGGTTGAGCGTCGTCGGGTCGTGCGTCGCGAAGAACACCTCGAGCAGCTTCTCGAATGACACCACAGCCGGGTCGTACTCGATCTCGATCGCCTCGGCGTGGCCGGTGAGCCCGGTGCAGACGTCCTTGTAGGTCGGATTCGGCACCTTGCCGTTGGTGTAGCCGCTGGTGACGCTCTTCACGCCCTTGATCTCGGCGTAGACCGCCTCAGTGCACCAGAAGCAGCCGCCCCCGAACGTGGCTTTCGCCAGGCTCGCATCGCCTTCCGCCGCCGAGATGCCGTGCGGTGCGCCGCCCATGATGGTGATCACTCCTGTGAGAAGGATGACGATCGTTCGTCGGTTCATGATGAAGCTCTCCTCGTGCCGCGGCCGGCCGACCGCGACGACGGCCGCTGCCTCGCTCGTATTGTAGGCGGCGTGTGGGGCGCGGGAGGAAGGTCCGTCGGCTCGAACACGAACCGCAGCGGCTTTTCCGCCCACTCCCCGGCGTAGGCCACGCCGATCCGGGGTGTCCGCACGACGAGCCGCCGCGGCACGATGACGCCGGAGGCCTCGAGCCACAGCCCAGTGCGGCGGTTCGCCGACCGGCCGTCGAACGACCGGTCGATCCCCAGCGCCTTCGTCACGCGGCCGGGGCCGGAATGCTCCCCGACCCCGCGGATCAGCACCGCCGCCGGCACGCCTTCCCGGCCCGTGACGATGTTGAGCATCCAGTGCATGCCGTAACAGAGATAGACGTACCAGCGACCGGCCGGCCCGAACATCGTCGCGTTCCGCGCGGTGAGGCCACGGGAGCCGTGGCAGGCGAGATCATGCGCGCCGAGATAGGCCTCGGTCTCGACGATGCGCTGCCGCGTGAGCCTCCCATCGGCGGCCTTCACCACCAGCCACGACCCGAGCAGGTCTCGGGCCACCCGGTCCGCCGGGCGGTCGAAGAACGAGGCGGGAAGGACGGTGTTCGTGCGCGGCATGGAAGAAGCCATCGTGTCGCCCGCCGGAGCTACGCTCCGCTTTGCGCCGAGCGGTTTCTCCTCGCTGATCTGGCTTCCGGGAGCCGGCTTCCGGGAGCCGGGGATCGGTGCGAGGATCCCGAGCGTCTGGCCGCCTCGGCCACAGCGAGGGAACTCGTACCGTCCCCGGCGGCGCGCCATCCTAGAGGCCGCACGACTCACGGATCGCACGCCGCTCTAGGATCACGTCTAGGATCACGCCCTGCCATCGGGCATCATACTGCGTCTCGTCCCGCGGCGCAGCGGCGCGACCCACCCCCATCAGCGGAGCATTCGTTTCCCCCATGGAAGCAGGCATCGTCGGACTCCCGAACGTCGGCAAGAGCACCCTCTTCAACGCCCTCACCATGTCGAAGGCCGCGCAGAGCGCGAACTATCCCTTCTGCACGATCGAGCCCAACGAGGGGATGGTGAGCGTGCCGGATGATCGGCTCACGAGAATCACGAGATACATCCCGCCCCAGAAGGTGATTCCCGCCGCGCTCAAGCTCGTCGACATCGCCGGGATCGTGAAGGGAGCCAGCGAGGGCCAGGGGCTCGGCAACAAGTTCCTCTCCCACATCCGCGAGGTCGAC
>JBILVO010000010.1:0-57481 GCA_044370415.1 Pirellulales bacterium | reverse complement strand
GGCATCGCCGAGGCCGTGGTCAATCCGCTCGTGGCCACGCTCTTCCCAAAGAACAAGACGCACTACCTCAACATCCTCCACGCCGGCTGGCCGGGCGGCCTGATCCTCGGCGGGCTCGCCAGCTACTTCATGGCCGGAGGCGTCGGCGGCAAGCCCGTGCCGTGGCAGTTCCAGATCTCGCTGTTCCTCGCTCCCGTGGTGCTCTACGGGCTGATGATGCTCGGCCAACGGTTCCCCAAGAGCGAAGCGAGCAGTTCGGGCGTGAGCTACCGTGACATGCTCGGCGAACTGGGTCTGGTCGGCGCGGCGGTCATCTGCGGCCTGCTGGCCCTGTTCTTCAAGAGCGACCTCGGCCTGCCGCCGCTGGTCGCCGGGGCTATCGCGGCGGCCCTGCTCGTCGCCTTCGGGGCCGCGACCGGCTTCCGCTTCGGCCACCTGCTCCTGGCCGCGCTCCTGCTCGTG
Organism: Pirellulales bacterium; assembly: GCA_044370415.1. Classification (GTDB taxonomy): domain Bacteria; phylum Planctomycetota; class Planctomycetia; order Pirellulales; family UBA1268; genus CAMCQY01. The sequence goes on along the minus strand of JBILVO010000010.1, from coordinate 57,019 downwards.
CACGCCATGGTCGGCTACGTGGAACTCGGCACCGACTCCTGGATCTCGAAGATCACAGGCACGATCATGAACAGCCCTGCCAACGGGCTGCTGCTGTTCGTCTACACCTCCGGCCTGATGTTCGTCCTGCGATTCTTCGCGGGACCGATCGTGGAGCGGATCTCGCCCCTGGGCCTGCTGGCCGCCTCGGCCCTCTTCGGCGCGACCGGCCTGACGCTCCTGGGCAACGCCGAGGGCGGGCTGATGTGCGTGATCGCCGCCACCGTCTACGGCATCGGCAAGACGTTCCTCTGGCCGACGATGCTGGCGGTGGTGAGCGAGCAGTTCCCCAAGGGCGGTGCCATCACGATCGGCGCCGCCGGGGGCGTCGGCATGCTGGCAGCCGGCCTGCTGGGAGGTCCGGGCATCGGATTCCTGCAGGACCAAAACGCGTCCACCAAGCTCCAGGAGTCGAATGCCGCGGTGTACGACCGCTACAAGGCGCCGAAGGAGAACGAGTTCCTCTGGATGAAGACCGTCGGCCTCGACGGCTCCAAGGTCGGCGTGCTGGAGGACGGCGGCAAGGAGGCTCAGCGGGCGCTCGACCTCATGCAGCAGCAGAACGCGAAGCCCGACGCCGTCGCCGCGCAGCAGAAGCTCGTCGACTGGTGGACCTCGTCGGCGGCTCCGGAAGCGGCGGCCGACAAGCCGCTCGTCGAGGCGGCCGGCCTCTTTGGCGGCCGGCAGGCGCTGAAGCTCACGGCCTTCGTGCCAGCGACGATGTTCGCCTGCTACGCGCTCCTGCTGGCATGGTTCGCCACCCGCGGCGGCTACAAGGCCCGCGGCATGCACCACTAGCTGGCTGTGGAAAGAGCCCTCCATGGCCTTTTTCCACGAGAACGAGCGGCGTAAAAGCCGAGGCTTTTCGTCGCTCGCTGCCGCCGCCTCCAGCGGCGGATGATCTATCGCATCTGCATACGCTCTAGCCGGCTCGGGCGCGGCCGGCGGGCGGCTCGAGCCGCAGCTCGCCCTGCTCCACGGCCGTCACCCGCACCCCTTCGGGCAGGTCCACGGCCGCCGGCATCGTGCCGCCCGCAACTGCGGACGCCATCCGGGCCAGCAGCGTGTAGTGCCGCGACGTCATGTCCCGCTGCGGCCATCCTTCCCGGCACCAGAGGGCCACGAAGACCTCGGAAACCAGCTGCGGATCGAGCATCGCGAGCGGCGTCGGCCTGATCGTGATCGCCCCGTCCGCCCCGCGCCGGGAGACCGTGTCGAGGAGGTGCTCGGCGGCGCTGCGGACCGCCCCGGCCAAACCCGCCACCTGGCTCGCCAGGCGGACGAGGGCCGCGGATGCGGCCGGGTAGTGGCCCGACTCGCAGCGGGGCAGGATCTCGTGCCGCAGGAAGTTCCGGGCGTACGCCGCATCGGCATTGGTCGCATCCTCACGCCACTCCTGCCCGAGGGAGACGAGGTAGTCCCGCACGACCTGCCGCGGCACCGACAAAAGCGGCCGCAGGAGCGACACGCCGGCGCACAGTTCGCGCGCCGGCGCCATGCCCCGCAGTCCCGCCGGCCCCGTGCCGCGCAGGATGCGGTGCAGGATGGTCTCCGCCTGGTCGTCCGCCGTGTGTGCGACGACGACGTGCCGGGCGCCGTGCTCGCCAGCGACGTCGGCGAGGAAGTCCATCCGCAGGCGGCGGGCCAGCGCCTCGACCCCCTCGCCACGGACGTCGACCGCTGCACGCACCGGCAGGTCCCGGACGACGCAGGGAAGCCCCAGCCGGCCGGCGAGTCCACACACGAAGGCCGCATCGGCCGCCGCCTCCGCCCGCAGGTCGTGCCGCGCATGGGCGACCACGAGTCGCGCCGGGGCCGGCCGGCCCGCTGCGAGCCCGCGCAACACGAACAGGAGCGCCACGCTGTCGGCACCGCCGGATACGCCCACCAGCACGGGAGCCGACCAGAACCCCGGCGCTGTCAGGACCGCCGCGAGGGCTGCGGGCAGGTCGGCGGCGGGGGCCACGGAGATCGCATCGGTCGTCGCCATGGCGGTCATTGTCCGGCCCCCGCCCGCCGGCACAACTCCGAGGAGACCAACGGCACACCACCCCGGCTGCATCGATCGGGGGATGGCGGGGCCGGGGCGGTCCCGGCGGAACCTCCCCGGCCGGTTTTTCCCCGGCCGAAGCGGGATTGAGCGGACGCGGAGCCCTCGCTACCGTCCCCGCCCTCTCCCGATCCAGCCCGCCGCCGTCCCGTGACGTCGGCCGATGCACGAAGGACCACCGCATGCGACCCTGGTTCCACCGCGCCGCCTGGCTCTCCGCACTCGCCCTCGTGCTGCCGCTCGCCGCGGGGGGCTGCTCGCTCATCACCACCGTGGCCTACCTGGTGCGACCGGAGAACGACGCCCCGGCCGAGTTCAAGGGGCTGCGAGGCAAGCACGTGGCGGTCGTCTGCAAGCCGATCGTCGAACTGGAGTTCAGCGACGCCGGGTCGGCCCGCGAACTGGCCGGGTTGGTCGGCATGCAATTGGGCCGCAACGTGCGCAAGGCCCGCGTGATCGACCAGCGGGAGGTGGCCCGATGGATCGATGAAAACGCCTGGGTCGACTATCCGACGCTCGGCAAATCCCTCGACGCCGACATCGTCGTGGGCATCGACCTCGAGCAATTCCGCATGCACGAGGGCTCGACGCTCTATCGCGGGCGGGCGACGGCCAACGTCCGGGTCTACGACGTGGCCGAGAAGAAGGTCCTGTTCGAGAAGCGGATCGACGACTTCACCTTCCCGGGCGACAGCGCGGTGCCATCGAGCGACCGCACGGAGAGCCAGTTCCGGGCGATGTTTCTCCAGGTGCTCGCCGGCCGGATCGCCCGCAGCTTCCACGCCTACGACAGCCGGGCGACCTTCGCCGAGGAAAACCTGACGTTCTGACGTCGCCGGCTGCCCCGCCGGTCGGCGTCACCTTCCGCGACGGTCCGACACGGCTGGCCAGCGACAGCCGGCAGGCGACGGTCAGATGTTCTTCAACGTCCGCGTCGGCTTCGGGCCGTTCATCATCCGCTTCTTGTCGTCTGCACGGGCACCGGGGGTGCCGTTGTTGCCGGGTGTGCCGGGCTTCTTCGGCTCGTTGACGCCGGTGTGCCGCTCCTTCCAGACGTACCCCAGCGGCCGCTTCAGCTCCTCGGACGCCAGCAGGGCCCACGGCGTGCCGGGGTGCTCCTTCTCGACCCGCTGCAGCAGGGCCTTGGCCTGCTGCGCGATCTTCTCCGTCTGCGACCCCACCTTCGAGAGGTCGTCGCTCTCCTCGAGAACCCAGGTGTCGCTCTTCGGATCCTTGAACTTCATGCCCGCCTTCGCCTGTGCGAGCGTCGCGTTGTAGGCGTCGGTACGCGTCTTCACGGCGAGCACGCGGCCCAACGACAGGTCGTAGCCTGCCTGCCAGCGCTTTTCGGCGATCTTGTCCCGATCGGACTGCCCAGCCCGCAGGATCCGCTCGAGCTCGTCGAGCCTCGGCTGGATTCTCGCGGCCGTCTTCTGGGCCTCGCCGAGCAGCTGGGCGAGCGACGCGTCGTCCTTGCGGGGGAAAACCATCTCGGGCGACTCCATCGGCGTGATCTCCGTGGACCGCGCCGCGTCGACGAGCGCCTTCTTCGCCTTGTTCTCCGTCAGCTGCTTGTTGATCGTCGCAGCCGCGACGTAGTCGGGCTGATAGTCGCGCATCACCTCCGGATCGAAGAAGTACCGCAGCTGCGAGGCCATTGCAGCGGTCTGATCATTGCCCACCCGGCCCGCGGCGCCGCGGTTGGCGTGGATCGAGAAGTAGATACCGCCGGTCTCGGCGCAGAGCCGCGAGAGGCTGAACGGGCCGAAGCCCGAGTCGATCGCCTCGTCCGTCAGGCGGCCGGAATGGACCCGCACCACCTCCGGATAGAGCGTCTCCGGCCCCTGCTCCACCACGGCCCACTGCGGCTCCTGCGCGTACTTCGGATCGAACTCGACGAACTTGATCTTCACGTCCTTCATGCCGAAGGGGGACGGCACGCCGACGACGTACACCCGCATGCCGAGCTGGCTGCAGTACTTCGCGGTGGCGTCCGCCTGGTCCTGGTCGTTGCCCACCTCGTCGGTGAACACGATGATCATCACGTTTCGGCGGGGCGCGGAGGTGCGGAAGACGCGGGCCTCCTCGGCCGCCTTGCGGACCGCCGTGAACGTCATCTCGATGCCCGAATCGTCGACCGGGATCGACTCGATCGCCTTCGCCACCGCCTTCCAGTCCTCGGTCGCCTTGGTGACCAGCGTCGCCTTCTGGCCGTAGGCGACGACCATGTTCTTCAGGTCGGGCTTGCGCGTTCCCGGGAGGTTCTCGTCGAGTTCCTCGAACACCCGCTCCAGCCGTGCGGCGATCTCCTTCCGTTGGCCCGCCAGGCTCACCGACTGGTCGAACACCCAGCAGACCACGGTGGGACGCTGGCTGACGGTGGCCGCGATCTCGGCCGTGAGCCGGTCGACGGCCCCTGCGGCGCCGGTGGCCCCGACGCCAACCGCCCCCTTCACGACGAAGTTGCCGTCACTCGCCGCCGCGGTCGCGACCACGTCCAGCGGCTCGACGGTCAGGTCGGTCACCATGTCGGTGTCGGCCTCCACGGGCGCGACAGATTCCTCCGCCAGCATCGGCGCGAGCGCCTGCGCCACCTCCGCGCTCGCCTCGCTCTCCGCGCCAGCCGTGTCCCGGGGAATGTCGGCGACGACGAGCTCCTCAGGGGCGAGCACGAGTTCCTCGTCGACCACCTGCCGCGGCTGGATGATGGTGACGGAGGCCTCCGGCCGCGGGGGCTCCTGCAAGGCGACGAGCGCCAGCGACAGAAGCACCACGACGTGGATCAGCAGGCTGATGCCCCATGCAGACGCATCGGCATCGAACGGCGACTCGTCGTCGCCGAGGTATGCGTGCCACAACGACCTGGTCGGGGCCGGTTTCTGGCTCGCTGAAGACATCCGCACTCCTCGCCTGGGCGGCACGTCCGCCTGGATCTCTCATCTACGCTTCATCGTAATCGAAACCGCGGCGGATGGCCGCCCCGGCCCGGGCCACCCCGGCGTGGCCGCCGCGGCCCGCGAAAACCGGCCGGCTTGCCCCGGCGGACCCCCGGGGGATAGCCTTCCCGGGAATCGCTGCGAAATCCATGGCAATGCACGCCTTTCCATGGAACCACGCCGATGGAACCGCGCCCATGGAAGCCTCACCCATGATGCCACCCATGATGCACCTTTCGCCCCGGCACACCGCCCGCCTCCAGCAGTGGCTGCGTATCGCGAGCCTGATGCTGGCCGCGGCTGCGTCGCCCACGGTGGCGCAGGAGCCGCCGTCGGCCGCCGAAGAGCAGGCGTTGGAGACCTCCGATGGCATCCGGTTCGGAGCGTGGTACTACGCCGCACCGGCCGAGACGAAGCCGACCGCCACCGTCATCCTGATCCACGACATCGGTGGCTCGCACAAGTCCGTGGGCGACCTGGCGCGGGCGCTCCAGCGGGCCGGCTGCGCCGTCGTGGCCCCGGACCTCCGCGGCCACGGCTCCGCATCTCAGCGTGGCGGCGAATCCACCGCCGAGGCCCACCAGCTTCTCCGGAAGGCCGACTTCGAGGCGATCGCCGCGTCGGACGGACGCGTGCGGGACGATCCGGCGTCGTCCCACCGCGGCGAGATCGAAGCCGTCCGCGGCTGGATCAAGAAACAGGCCGACGCCGGCAAGCTCGACATCGACCGCCTCTGCGTGGTCGGCTCCGGCCTCGGCGCCACGCTGGCCGCGATGTGGACGGCGGCCGACTGGAACTGGCCGCCCACGACGGCCGGGCCACAGGGACAGCAGGTCAAGGCCCTCGTGCTCGTGAGCCCGGCCATGGCCAAGCGGGGCCTGCCGATGACGGGCCCGCTGGCGAGCGAAGCCATCCGCTTCGCCGTCCCGGTGATGGTGCTGGCGGGCACGAACGACCGCGAGGCGTCGCGATTCTTCGATCAGCTGAAGCGTTTCCGGCCCAAGGCGTGGTTCCAACAGCGGGACGGCCAGCCCCCCGAGAAAGCCCGCGACCTCGAGGATCCCAGCGACGCCACCGCCTTCCTGATCCAGTGCAACACGACGCTGTCGGGCGACAAACTGGCCACCGACACGACGGTGAACGTCGCCGACAAGATGAAGACGTTCCTCGGGATGATGCTCGACAAGAAGCCGCGGGAGTAGGCCGCGGTGATCAGGGCAGCCGCAGGTCGGTGCCCGGCACGAGCAGATCAGGGCTGCGAAGCCGATCGCGGTTGGCCTGCCAGATGTGTGCCGCGGCGGTGCGATCGCCGTAGACCCTCACCGCGATCGACTCGAGCGTATCTCCCGCGGCGACACGGACCGTCGTCGGCAGGGCACCGGCGGCCTCCGGCGGCTGCACCGCCGCAGCGCGGCCGGCGTCATACCCTCCAGACGCACCGTCGGGCTGCTGCAGCCAGGCCGCAGATCCTCCCCCGCGCTGATCGGCCGCCGGCCTGGTCGCCCGCCACGAGGCCGCGGTGGGCGCAGCCGCACCGAACGCCGGCTCGATCGCCTGGCCGCCGGCCACGGCCGGCCCCGCGTGGGCCGAAGGGAGCGTCCACGACGGCGGCATCCTCAGAACCATGCCGATCGGCAGGAGCTGGGGGTCCGCGAGGCGGTCGCGGTTCGCCGCCCAGATGGCGGTCGCGGCCCCGGCGGAACCGTAGACCCGAAGTGCGATCCCCGTGAGGTCATCCCCGTCGCGGACGACGTAGGTCGACGGCGCCTCGACCGCCGCCGCGGCGGCGACAGCGGGCCTCTGGACGTCATGGGTCGACCAGCCAACCGCCAGAGGTGGCGGCGTCTGCGTGTCGAGCAGGGGCGGTGGCGGGATGTCGAGCGTGGAACGGTATGCGGCGTCGAGCGCCGGTGCCGCGGGACCGACGTTCATCGCCGACCTGGGCAGCGGCGTCGGCGGAGCCGGCGGCGGCTGCGACGACGGCATCACGGCCGACGCCCCCTCGAAGCCGATGCCCTGCGAGGCAAACCCGGCTGGCCCGCCGCCGAGCGGTGCCGCCGGCGTCTCTTGCATCGGGTCCGACGCACCGGGCCAGGGACCTCCACGGCGTCCGCCCTCGGCTGAGGAGGTCTGCATGCCCGGCAGCGGTGCCCGCCAGACGTCCAGCGGCGCCGTCCCGCCGGCGGGCGCGGCGGCCTGCTGCCGCGCCGCGAGCACGGTCTGGACGAATGGCTGGGCCAGGACCGCTCCGCCCGCCACCAACGCCCCGCCCACCACCAGCCGCAGCACGCGAGCGAACCACGACATCGGCATCTCCCGGCGAGCGGCGACGGACGGTCGCGGCACGCGGTGCCTGCTCGAGCCGTCTCACAGGAAGTATGCGCCACCCCGCGAGCCGCGGCGGGCCCGCCGGAACTCCGCCTCAGCCGGGGGCGACGGCGCGACCGGAGCCTTCGGCAGGGTCACCGCCACCAGCAGGGCTCTCCGCCACGGCCGATCATGGCTGACCGCGGTCGGCGGCTGTCCGCAGCCGGCGGCCGGCTGCGGACGGCGTGGCGTCATGCCGACGCCGCGCCGGCGGCCCGGCCGGCGGACTGCGTCCTGGCCGCCTGGGCTCCCTCCTGCAGCCACAGCACGATCGGCGCCGCGATGTAGATCGTGCTGTAGGTGCCGGTGATGATGCCCACCAGCATCGTGAACGCGAAGGCGTGAATCCCCTGGCCACCGAAAAAGTAGAGGATGATCGTCGCCAACAGCGCCGTGCCCGACGTGAGGATCGTGCGGCTCAGGGTCTGGTTCACCGCCTTGTCGATCATCTCCGCCGTCACGAACGGGCTCTTCCCCCGCAGCTCGCGCAGCCGGTCGAAGATCACGATCGTGTCGTTGATCGAGAAGCCCACGATCGTCAGGAGCGCGGCGACGACATCGAGGCTGATCTTGAAATCATCCACCAGGGCCCAGCCGAGGAACGGCGCCACGAAGCTGCTGAACGCCAGGCACGCCACGGCCACGAGCACGTCGTGGATCAGCGCCACGACGGCCGCCAGACCGAAGGCCACGTTCTGAAACCGCACCCAGACGTAGAGCACGATCATCAGCAGGCTCGCCAGCAGCGCGTAGAGCGCCGTGACCTTCGTGTTGCCGGCCACCTTGCCGCCGATCGAGTTGGCCGAGAGGTAGACGGGAGTCTCGGACAGCTTCGTCGCCACCCGCTTCATGACCCGGCGTGTGGCCTCCACGTCGAGCGACGTGCTCAGCGACCAGTTGCGATACGGCTTGGTGCGGCTGGCTGTTTTGCCCGAGCCGCCGGCCACGTCCAGCTCGAAGGGGGCGTCGGCCAGTCCCTCCGCCTTGAGGGCGTCGTTGATGGTCGCCCGCAGCGTCGGGAGGTTGATAGTCTCGGGAAAGTCGAGTTCCACCGCGGTGGATAGCGCCGCCGGGTCGGCCGGCTGCGTGCCGTCGCCCGCGGCCGAGACAACGTCGCCGAACCCCATCGAGTAGGTCGCCAGCCTGTCGGGAAACGCCTCCCGGAGCATCCGCTCAACCTGGTCGTCGTCGCGCAGCGACGTGTCGATCTTGTACCGCAGGCCGGGGGCGATGTCGGCCCCCGTGACCGCGCTCACCGCCACGTCCGGCAGCACCGCCACCGCCTTGCGGACGTCGGCGATGTCGAGCGGCTTGTCGGGATTGAATGCCACCTGCACGCTCGTGCCGCCCGTGAAGTCGATGTCGAAGAGGCCCTGGCCCCGCTTCGCGGCGGCCGCCAGGCCCAGCAGGATGAACACCAGCGAGGCGACGATCGCCGGCTTCACCCAGCGGACGAACCGGAAATCGGTCGTCCCGAAGAGCTTCGCCATGGAGATCCTCGTCAGCCACCGGTTCCGCTCGGCGAAATCGAACACCACGCGGGCGCAGAACACGGCGGTGAACAGGTTGAGCACCAGGCCGAGAATCAGCGTGACGGCGAAGCCCTTCAGCTGGTCGGTGCCCATCATGTAGAGCACGACGGCCGTGATCAACGTCGTGAGGTTCGAGTCGACGATCGTGGAGAAGGCCCGCTGGAACCCGTTGCGGATCGCCATGCGGACGGCCGCCCCACGCTCCGTCTCCTCCCGCATCCGCTCGTAGATGAGCACGTTCGCGTCGACGGCCATGCCGATCGACAGCACCAGGCCGGCGAGGCCGGCGAGCGTGAAGGCCGCCTTGATGGAGATCATCAGCGCCACCACGAGCAGGATGTTGAGCAGCACCGCCAGGTCAGCGACGAACCCCGAGAAGCGGTAGTACGCCAGCATGAACGCCAGCACCACGATCGTCGCCAAGAGCATCGCGCGGGCGCCCGAGCGGATCGTGTCGGCCCCGAGCTGGGGGCTGATCTTCTGCTCGCTGATCGGCTCGCTGACGAGCGCCGCCGGCAGGCTGCCGGCGTTGAGCACGCCGACGAGGAAATCGACGTCCGACTGCTTGAAGCTGCCGGTGATCTGGCCGTCGCCCGAGATCGTGCTGCGGAGCGTGGGCGCCGACAGGAGCGTGTCGTCGAGCAGGATGCCCAGCCGGCTGGTGAGCCGGTTGGCCGGGTCGGGCTGGTTCTGCCCGGTGAGCGCGCCGAACAGGGCGGCTCCGGACGAATTGAACGAGAAGTTCACGCAGGGCTGGAGGTTGCTGTCGTAGCTCGACGACGCCCGCGACAGGAAGCCGCCCGTCACGTCGAAGCGGTCGAGCACGACGAGCACCTCCGTGCGGCCGTCGGGCATGGCGCGGGTGACGAGCCCCCGGTCCTCCGCCGGATTGATCTTCGCGGTGTCGAGCTGCACCCAGCGGCCGATCTGCCGGCCCCCCTCGCTCACCGTCGTGCCGGGCGACCGGGTGCCGATCTCGATCACCTGCTTGTGGCGGGGATCCTCCGGATTCGCGGTGATCCGGAACTCGAGCACGCCGGCGCTCGAGACCACCCGCTTGATCAGGTCGACTTCCGACTGGTCGACCTCGGGCACGATCACCTCGAGCTGGTCGAGGCCGTAGCGACGGACCGTCACCTCCTTCTGGCCGCCCGGATTGACGCGCCGGCTCACGGCGGCGACGAGTTTGTCCATGTCGATGGGGGCCGCACTGCCGGCGACCTCGAAATCGAGCTCCAGGGCGTCGCCGACGGGCTTCCTGCCGGCGAGCCGCACGCGGGCGTCGCCGAAATCGAGCTGCTCGACTCCCTTGAGGAACGACTCGCGAGCCACGGCGTCGGCGGTGTCGAGCCGCACCAGCAGCCGATTGTCGGCCGTCCGCGACACGGTGCCGAGCCGCCCGTCCTGTCGCGCCAGGAGCTGTTCGATCCGGCCGGCGCAGTCGTCGACCTGGCCGGCGGCCTGCCGGCTCGCGTCGACCTCGTAGACGAGGATGACGCCGCCCTTGAGGTCGATGCCCAGCCGGGGTGGCCACCCCAGCCACGTGATCACCGCTCCGGCGGCGAACGCCACCAGCACGGTGGCCAGCCTGCCCCACAGGTCCGAGCACCGCAGCGCCTTCGCCGTGAGCCATGCGAGCATGGTCGGCACGGCGACGGTGAGCAGCGTGATGGCCCACATCGCCCACGGCTCCCGCCACCACGGCATGGCGGCGGTCGGGGGCGTTGCGGCCGTGGTCACGGCGGCGGCCTGGGCGAGCAGAGGGATCGCAGCGGCGAGCATGTTCATGCCATTCTCATTTCAGGATTCGGTTCGGGACTGGTGTTTCGGGACTGGTTCGGGAGCCTGTGGACGTCGCCCGCCCGGCTGCGTGCCGGGCGGTCCGTCAGCCGTCGCCGCCGGGTTCGCCCCCGGCGTCGCCGAGCACCCTCGAGATGCTCGACAGCGTCACCGCGATCTTCACGTTTCCGGCCTCGTCGACCCGCAGGAGCACGCGGTCCGCATCGCGGTCCACATTGGCCACGGTGCCGTAGATGCCCGACGTGGTGACGACCCTGTCGTTCTTCTTGAGCGCCGCGAGGAGTTCCTGCTGCCGGCGCATCCGCTCGCGCTCGGGCCGATACAGGAGCATCCACGCCACCGCCACGATGATCACCATCGGCAGGTAGCTGACAAGCAGTTCCAGGCCGCCCGGCGCCGCCGGGACATCGGCCGCGAACAGGGTGACCGCGTGCTGGGATGGTGGTGGGGGATGCATGGCGACTCCGCGTACGGCCCGGGCGTCCCCGGCGGGGGACGGCGTGAAGACCCGCAAATGTACGGAGATGCGCGCTGGACGGACAAGACCGTCGCGTCATTCGCTGGCGCAGCCGCCGGCACCGAGCCCGCGGGCCTCGTCATCGTCCCCGGCTTCGGCGCCGCCCGCCTCCAGCCTGGCGGCGAGATCGCTCGCCTCCGCGTCGAACCTGCCGGCGATCGTCGCCTCGCGGAGCCGGGCCACAAGCCGCTGGTAGAACGTGAGGTTGTGGATCGACGCCAGGACGGGCCCGAGCATCTCGCCCGCCATGAAAAGGTGCCGGATGTAGTCCCTGCCGTGCCGGCAGGCGATGCAGGGGCAGCCCTCCTCCAGCGGCCGCTGGTCGCGGGCGTGCCGCGCGTTCCGCAGCCGCACCACTCCCCCAAACGTGTAGACGAGCGAGTTGCGGCCGCACCGGGTCGGCAGCACGCAGTCGAACATGTCGACCCCGGCGGCCACCGCGGCGACGATATCCCGGGGCTGCCCCACCCCCATCAGGTAGCGCGGCCGGTCGGTCGGCAGGTGCGGCACGGTCGCCCGCAGGGCCCCGTCCATCGCCTCCGGCCCTTCGCCGACCGAGAGGCCCCCGATCGCGTAGCCCGGGAAGCCGATCTCCCGGAGCCCCTCCGCGCTCTCGCGCCGCAGGTCGGGATCGAGGCCGCCCTGCACGATGCCGAAGAGCGCCTGATCGGGCCGCGTGTGGGCCGCCTGGCAGCGGGCGGCCCAGCGGAGCGACCGGCGCATCGCGTCGGCCACGACGGCACGGTCGTTGGGCAGCGCCACGACGTGGTCCATCTGCATGGCGATGTCGGCGCCGATCCGCTCCTGGATCCGCATCGAGTTCTCGGGCGTGAATGCCACGGGACTGCCGTCGAGGTGTGAGCGGAAGAACGCCCCCTCCTCGTCGACCTTCACCTGCCTGGCGAGGCTGAACACCTGGAACCCGCCGGAATCGGTGAGCGTGGGCCCGTCCCAGCCCATGAATCGCGCCAGCCCCCCGCCCTGCCCCACGATCTCCTCGCCGGGACGCAGGTGCAGGTGGTACGCATTGGCCAGGATCATCCCGGCCCCAGTCTCGCGCACCCGCCCGATGTCGACCCCCTTCACGGTCGCCGCGGTGGCCACCGGCATGAACAGCGGCGTGGCGACGCTGCCGTGGGGCGTGACGAGCATGCCCGCGCGTGCGGCGCCGGCGGTGGCTTCGACGGTGAACGAGAATCCCGGCTGCATGCGGGGCAGATTACTGGCTTTCTCGACGACACGCCGCGACCCGCATTCGGAGCGGGCGGAGACATGCTCGGAGACGGCGGATTTTGCGAGTCCAAGGCTCGTGCGTGATAGCGGGGCACAGGGTCCGCAAAATTCACCGTCTCCTGCGCGTGCCCCCGACCCACTCCGCCGAAAGCATCACCGGCCCCAGGCGGCTGACCGGTCGCCCTCGTCAGAAGATCCCCAGGGCCTCGAGCGAGTACCGCACGACCAGGCCGGCCACCACCACGCTCACCATGCTCATGAGCTTCACGAGGATGTTGAGGCTCGGACCGCTCGTGTCCTTGAACGGGTCGCCCACGGTGTCGCCGACGACGGCGGCCTTGTGGGCGTCGCTCCCCTTGCCGCCGTGCACGCCCGATTCGATGTGCTTCTTGGCGTTGTCCCAGGCCCCGCCGGCGTTGGCCATGAAGACGGCCACGCAGAAGCCCGTCGTGAGGCCGCCGACGAGCAGTCCCATGACGCCACCGACGCCCAGGAGCAGTCCCACGACGACGGGCACGGCCAGTGCCAGCAGCGACGGCAGGATCATCTCCCTCTGGGCGGCCTTCGTGCTGATCGCCACCGGCGCCGCGTAGTCGGGCGTTTCTGTGCCCGCCATGATGCCCGGCTTCTCGCGGAACTGGCGGCGGACCTCCTCCACCATTCCCTTGGCCGCACGGCCCACGGCCTTCATCGTGAGGGCGCAGAACACGAACGTGCTCATGGCACCGATGAACAGGCCGACGAGCACCTTCGGGTTCATGAGCGTGACGTCGTAGAATCGCATGTAGTCGGCCATGGTGGCCTTCTTCACGTCCACCATCCGTCGCTCGCTTTCCCAGGATGCGGCCGCCTCCAGGGAGGGCACGACCTCGAACGGCATCCGCGAACGAAGCTTCGTGAAGCCGGGGATCGCCCGCTGGTCGAGCACCATCATGGTGGCGTTCGACTCCGGCCCGTCGCCGACCCGGATGGCGAGCCCGTCCGCCAGTTTCACCCAGTCACCGGCCTTGAGCGGAGCCCCACCGCCGCCTGAGATCCGCTGCACGCCGTCGCCGCCGTCGGAGACGACGGTCGCCCGGCCCCAGCGGTCGAAGCCGATCCGCACCTCCTCGACGTAGGCGGCCAGCAACGCCAGCGCCGTCAGCGCCGCCGAACCGATCGCGAAGCCCTTGCCGGTGGCCGCGGTGGTGTTGCCGAGAGCGTCGAGCGCGTCGGTCCGCTCCCGGACGATCTCGGGGAGCCCCGCCATCTGGGCGTTGCCACCCGCGTTGTCGGCGATCGGGCCGTAGGCGTCGGTCGCCAGCGTGATGCCGAGCGTCGAGAGCATGCCGACCGCCGCGATGCCGACGCCGTAAAGGCCCAGCGCGAAGGCGTTCGGGTCCTTGAAGTCGAAGCCGTTGGCGAAGCCGAACGACAGGAGCGTTGCGGCGCCCGTGATCAGCACCGGGGCCCACGTGCTCAGCATCCCCTCGGCGACGCCGCCGATGATGATGGTTGCCGGACCGGTGAGCGCCTGGTCGGCGAGTTCCTTGGTCGGCGTGTATTCGTTGCTCGTCGAGTATTCGGTCCACTTGCCGATCAGCCAGCCGGCGATCAGGCCGATGATGACCGACACGGCGACGCCCCAGTAGGGCCGGCCCAGCCAGGTGCCGTTCGGCTCGCGCATGAGGAGGAACGTGATCACGAAGGTCGCCACCACGATCGCCGCCGTGGCGAAGTTGATCCCCTTGGCGAGCGCCGCCAGCAGCGACTTCTGCGAGGAATCCTCCTGGGTCTGCACCTGGTAGATGCCCCAGATCGACAGCAGCGTGCCCACCGCGGCGATCGCCATCGGCAGGAAGAGCGCGGCCATCTGCATCGAATAATTGCCCGGGAACGCGGCCACGCCGAGGGCCGCGGTCGCCAGGATGCTGCCGCAGTAGCTCTCGTAGAGGTCGGCGCCCATGCCGGCCACGTCGCCCACGTTGTCGCCCACGTTGTCGGCGATCGTGGCGGGATTGCGGGCGTCGTCCTCAGGGATGCCGTGCTCCACCTTGCCGACGAGATCGGCGCCCACGTCGGCCGCCTTGGTGAAGATGCCGCCACCCACGCGGGCGAAGAGGGCCTGCGTGCTGGCGCCCATGCCGAAGCAGAGCATGGTCACCGTGATCTCCTCGAGCGACATCGGCTTGAAGCCGAGGCCCGGCACGAGCCAGTAGAGGATGAAGAACCACAGCGCGATGTCGAGCAGGCCGAGGCCCACCACCGTGAGCCCCATCACCGCGCCCGAGCGGAACGCGATCTGCAGCCCCTCGTTGAGCGACCGCTCGGCGCCCGCCGCCGTGCGATTGCTCGCCAGCGTCGCCGTCTGCATGCCGAACCAGCCCGCCAGGCCCGAGAAGAACCCGCCGGAGAGGAAGGCGAACGGCACCCACGCGCTCTGCACGCCGAGGCCGAAGGCCATCCACATGAGCAGGGCGCAGATGGCGAGGAACACCCAGCCCACCACCTTGTATTGCTGCTTGAGGTAGGCGTCGGCGCCGGTGCGGACGTAGCCGGCGATGTCGATCATCTTCTGCGTGCCGGCCGGCTGGTCCGCCATCCAGGTGAAAAACTGCCACGCCTGCAGGAGTGCCAGCGCCGACCCGGCCACACCGACGAGCCACCAGAACCCGTAGGGGCCGAACAGCCACTTCCGCTGCTCGGCATGGGCGGCGTCGGCGGCCAACGCCACGCTGGCGTGGACGAACAGCGTCATCAGGACGATCGACGCGATGACGAGCGGGCGGGGGAAGCGTTTCATGGCCAGACGCGACTCCAGAGGGGGCGATGCGAGCCGACGGGCTGTACAGGGGCGGTCACGGCGTGACCGCGGCAGACGGTTCCCTTCCGCGGTGCCGATTCCCGTCGTGAAGGAGGACTCTAATCGTCGCCGAAACACGGGTCAAACACCGGACGCTGAGCCGCCGGTGCGCGGCCATCCCCGCCGCCCCCGGGGCGACTCGCCCCCTGCCGCGGCACGGGCGGCAGTCGCGGTCAGACGACCGGTGCCCTGCCGATCGAGTGGTAGACGAATCCCCGCGACCGCATCTCGGAGGGTGCGTAGAGGTTGCGGCCGTCGAAGATCACACGGCCCGCCAGCCTCTTCGCCATCTCGTCGAAGTCGGGCCTGCGGAAGTCGCCCCATTCCGTGACGATGGCCAGGCACTCGGCCCCGTCGAGCGCCTCGAGCGGCCCGTCGGCGTAGTTGATCCGATCACCGTAGATGGCACGCACGTTCGCCATCGCCTCGGGATCGTAGACCGTCACGTGCGCGCCGTCGGCGAGCAAGTGGTTGAGGAGATCGATCGCCGGAGCGTCGCGAACGTCGTCGGTCCGGGGCTTGAAGGCCAGCCCCCACACGGCGATCCGACGGCCGGCGAGCCGGCCGCCGAAGTGGGCGGAGATCTTCTCTCCGAGCACGTGCTTCTGCGCGAGGTTCGTGTCGTGGACCGCGGAGAGGATCCGCGGGTCGATCCCCTTGCCGCGCGCCATCGAGGCCAGCGCCTGCACGTCCTTCGGGAAGCAGCTGCCGCCGTACCCCACGCCCGGAAACAGGAAGGCGAAGCCGATCCGGCTGTCGTGGCCGATGCCGCGACGCACGTCGTCGATGTCGGCCTCCATCCGCTCGCACAGATTCGCCACCTCGTTGATGAAGCTGATCTTCGTCGCCAGCAGGGCGTTTGCCACGTACTTCGTCATCTCGGAGCTTTCCGGCGACATCACGAGGAACGGATGCTCGGTCCGCAGGAAGGGAAGGTAGAGGGTCCGCAGGATCTCCGCCACGGCGGGAGACCGCACGCCCACCACGACGCGGTCGGGCTTCTGGAAGTCCTCGATGGCCGCCCCCTCCTTGAGAAACTCTGGGTTGCTCGCCACGCGGCAGTCCCGGCCGGTGCGTTCCTTGAGCCGTCGTTCGATCCCCGCACACGTCCCCACGGGCACCGTGCTCTTGGTCACCACCACGGCCTGCGGGTCGAGGTGCGGCGCGATGGAATCGACCACCTTCCACAGGGCCGAGAGGTCGGCGGAGCCGTCGGCCGCCGGCGGCGTGCCGACGGCGAGAAAGACGACCTCGGCCGAGCGGACGCCCGCGGCGGAGTCGGTGGAGAACACGAGCCGCCCCGCCTTCGCATTGCGGATCACCAGCTCCTCGAGGCCGGGCTCGTAGATCGGGATCTCGCCACGGCCGAGCCGTGCGATCTTGTCGGCGTTGATGTCGAGGCAGGTGACCGTGTTGCCACTGTCGGCGAAGCAGGTGCCCGTGACGAGGCCGACGTATCCGGTGCCGACGACTGCGATTTTCATGCGGTTCGATCCCTGCCTGGACGACACTTCGAAGGGGGTGCCCGACGTGACTGAGAACCCAGTGTACCTCCGAAAAAAGGCCCTGCTTTACCGGATCACGGGCCGCTCGAATGCACGCCGGCGAGCGTGCATTTTCGCTCCGCCCTACCGCCGCGGGGGCGGTCAGAGCGGCGGCGTTCAGCAGCCCTGACCTGTTCAGACACCGGCCGGGTCAGACGCCGGCCGGGTCGCCGCCGCCGGCGTCGACCGAGTCGGTCGCCTCTTCCGCCTCGCCGGCCGGGACCGGCACGACGGCCGCGAGCACGTCGCCCTCGTCGAGCCGCATGATCCGCACGCCCTGCGTGTTGCGGCCGATCGGCTTGATCTCTCGGACGTTCACCCGCTGGATCTT
Organism: Pirellulales bacterium; assembly: GCA_044370415.1. Lineage (GTDB taxonomy): Bacteria > Planctomycetota > Planctomycetia > Pirellulales > UBA1268 > CAMCQY01. The sequence goes on along the minus strand of JBILVO010000010.1, from coordinate 39,828 downwards.
GCCGCGGGCGGTCATCATCAGCACCTGATCGCCATCGCGCACCGCCACGACGGCCACCACCTGCCCGTTCCGCGCCGTCGTCTTGATGTCGCGGATTCCCTTGCCGCCACGGTGCTGGGTGCGATACCGCATGCCACTGGGGTCGCCCTCTCCCTCCGCGTCGTCCCCCGCGGGCTCGGCCGGCTCCGGCTCCGATGCCTCGCCCTCCTCGCCCGGCGCGGGGCCCGCCACGGGCGTGCCCGCCCCGAACGGTGTCCGCTTGCCGTAGCCGTTCTCGCATACGGTCAGCAGCGTGGCGTCTGGATCGGCCACGACCATGCCGACGAGCCTGTCGCCCGAGCCCAGCTTGATGCCGCGGACACCGCTGGTGTCGCGGCCCATGGGTCGAGCATCCGACTCTGGAAAGCGGATCGCCATGCCCTTGGCCGTGGCGAGCACGAGCTCGTCGCCCGTCCTCGTGACGACGGCGTCGACCAGCTCGTCCCCCTCGCGGAGCTTCACCGCGATGAGCCCCTTCGTGCGCCGGCGACGGTACTGCTCCAACGCCGTCTTCTTCACCACGCCGCTGCGGGTGGCGAGCAGCATGTACTGATCGGGATCCTCGAAGCCGGAGACGGCCCGGCAGTCGGCCACCTTCTCCCCCGGCTCGAATTCGAGCAGGTTGACCAGCGCCCGCCCCTTGGCGTCGCGGGCCAGCTCGGGCAGCTCGAAGACCCGCATCGAGAACACCTTGCCGAGCGTCGTGAACACCAGCAGCCAGTCGTGCGTGCTCGCGACGAAGAGGTGCTCGATCGGATCCTCCTCGTCGGTCCGCGCACCGGTGAGCCCCTTGCCGCCGCGCCGCTGCGCCCGGTAGACGTCGGCCGGGGTCCGCTTCACGTAACCGGCACGGCTGATCGTGACCACCATCGTGGCCTCGGTGATCAGCTCGGCCATGTCGCGGATGTCGCCCGCCTCGCCGCTGATCTCGGTGCGCCGCTCGTCGGCATGCCTGCCCTCGAGCTCGACGAGCTCCTCGCGGATCAGGGCCCTGATGTTGGCCTCGCTCGAGAGAATCCGGCGGAATTCTCCGATCTTCACCAGCAGCTCGCGGTGCTCGCCACCGAGCTTCTCCTGCTCCAAATTCACGAGCTGTCCGAGCGTCAGCCGCAGGATGGCGTCGGCCTGCACGGGCGAGAGCCCGTAGGTCTCCGCATCGCCCCGCTCCTCCTTGAGCACCGCGAAGCCCTCGGCCCCGAGCGCCCGCTCCAGGAGCGCCGCGGGCGCCTGGATCTGCACGAGCCGCTCCTTCGCCTCGGCCTGCGATTTGGAACTGCGGATGATGCGGATCACCTCGTCGATGTTCGCCAGCGCGACGAGCAGCCCCTCGACTGTGTGCTTGCGACTGCGGGCCCGCGCCAGCAAGTGCTGTGTGCGCCGGCGGAGCACGGTGGTGCGGTGTCGGAGGAACTCCTCCAGCATCACCTTCAGCGAGAGGATCCGCGGCTTTCCGTCGACGAGCGCCAAGAAGATCAGCGAGAAGGAGGTCTGCAGGGGCGAGAACTGGTAGAGCTGGTTGAGTACCACCTCGGGATCGGCGTCCCGCTTCAGCTCCAGGATCAGCCGCACAGGCTCCTTCAGGTCGCTCTCGTTGCGGATCGCGGAGATCCCCTTGATGCGATCCTCGTTGACCAGCTCCGCGATCTTCTCCTCGATCGCGTCGCGGGTCTGCTGGTAGGGAATCTCGGTGACGACGATGCGGCTGCGGTTCTTGGCGAATTCCTCGACGTGGGCCCGGGCGCGAAGCGTGATCGTGCTCCGGCCGGTGAGATAGCCTCGTGCCAGCGCCTCGCGGCCCATCACGATGCCCCCCGTGGGGAAGTCGGGCCCGGGGATGATCTGGAGCAGTTCGGCCATCGACACGCCGGGCTCGTCGATGAGCCGTACGAGCGCCCGGCAGACCTCACCGAGGTTGTGCGGCGGGATGCTCGTCGCCATGCCGACCGCGATGCCGCCGGCACCGTTGACGAGGAGGTTCGGGAAGCGGCTCGGCAGCACCACCGGCTCGCTGTTGCGCTCGTCGTAGGTGGGTACGAAGTCGACGGTGTCGAGCTCGATGTCGTCGAGCATCATCGCCGCGATGGGGGAGAGACGGGCCTCCGTGTATCGCATGGCGGCGGCGGGCAGCCCGGCGATCGAGCCGAAGTTGCCCTGCTTGTCGATGAGCACGTGCCGCATGTTCCACTCCTGGGCCATCCGGACCAGGGTGGGGTAGATGACGCTCTCGCCGTGCGGATGGTAGTTGCCGCTGGTGTCGCCCGAGATCTTGGCGCACTTCACGCGGGAAGCGCCGGGCGACAGGTTCAGGTCGTTCATCGCGACGAGGATCCGCCGCTGCGATGGCTTGAGCCCGTCGCGCACATCGGGCAGGGCCCGCGACACGATCACGCTCATCGCATAGGTCAGGTAGCTGTCCTTCAGCTCCTGCTCGATCGGCTGCTCGACGAGCCGTCCGCCCGAGTTGTCGCGGAGCCCCCCCTCCGGAGGTGTCGGCAGCCCGCCGCCGGGGCCCGTGCCGCCATCCCGACCATCGGCCGCCTCGCCGGAAGTGCCGCCGTTGCCTGCGTCGTCTGCCAAAGGGGTGTTCTCCCGACTGCCCGCGGCCCGTTTTCGCCGGCGGGAACGCTTGAACATACCCGGCAGGCGGTGGCGGTCAACCGGCCCGTCCCCCGGGAGAAACCGGCCTGCGCGTGCCGCGGGTGACGCCTTGACCCGCTTGTCTGCCCCCCCTACTCTCCCGCCCCCGTTTCCGCGTTCCCTACAGGGCTGCCGCACCGTGCCATCGTCGCGATTCCACGGCTGGTTCGTCGCGATCGCGGCTGCGCTCGTGCTGCTTGTCCGGCTGGGAGGACCGGCGCTGTGGGACGACGACGAGCCCAAGAACGCCGCCTGCTCTCTGGCCATGCTCGATAGCGGCGACTGGGTGGTACCGACCTTCAACGGCCGTCTGCGGATCGAGAAGCCGCCACTGGTGAACTGGTTGCAGATGGCCGGCTTCGCGGTCTGCGGCCGCAACGAGACCGGGGCCAGGATCGGCTCCGCGCTGCTCACGATCGGCACCTGCCTGCTCACCTGGCGGATCGGCTGCCTGCTCGTGGGCCGGGGGGCCGGCCTGCTCGGCGGGCTGGCGATGGCCACCTGCGTCTGGACTGCGGTGGGCGGCCGCGCCTCGACGCCCGATGCGCCGCTGCTCTTCTGCACGACGCTCGCGCTCTTCTTCTTCGTCCGCGGTGTGTACGCCCAACGTGGATGCGCCCAGGGCGCGTGCGTCCGCGGCGACGGGCTGCCAACGCCGCTGCCCCCATCGACTCCGGCCCTGTCGCTCCGGTCGGCCGCTGCGGTCGGCGCGGCCTGCGGCGCGGCGGTGCTGGCCAAGGGGCCGGTCGGGCTCGTTCTGCCGCTCGCCGCCTTCGCCCTCTTCGCTCTCTGGACGGCCCGGCGCGAGACCTCGCGTGCCGCCTGGGGCGGACTCGCCGCCATCCGCCCCCTCGCGATCGTGGCCGCGGCCGCGCTGGTAGCGGCGCCCTGGTACGCCTGGGTGACGGTGCGGACCGACGGCGCGTGGCTCCGCGGATTCCTGCTGGTGCACAACGTCGGCCGGTTCACGTCGACGATGGAAGGGCATGACGGATCGATCTTCTACTACCCCGTCGTGGTGGCCTGCGGACTCTTTCCGTGGTCGATCGTGCTCGCCGCGACGATCTGGCACGCGACGACGATCCTGCGGTCGACGACGGACGACGGACGACAGACACAACTGTCCCTCCTCGCCTGCTGGGCCCTGGCGTGGATCGGCGGATTCTCCTGCGCCGGCACGAAGCTGCCGGGCTACGTCTGGCCGGCGTATCCGGCGGTCGCCATCGCCACCGGCCTGTTCCTCGACGACTGGGCCCGCGGCCGGCTGTCGGCGCCCGCCTGGTGCCGCCGCCCGGAACTCCTGCCGGGCAGGGTGATGCGGGTGGCGTGGTCCATCCTCGCGGTGACCGGCCTGGCGTTCGCCGTCGGCCTGCCTGTGGCGGCGGCCCGGATTGCTCCCGGGGGATGGTGGCTGGGACTCGTCGGCATCATTCCGTGCGTCACGGCGGCGATCGCCTGGCGGAGTCAGACCGCCGGCCGGCCCGCCCGCGCGTTGGCCGCGCTCGCCGTCGGTGCGTGCCTGCTCGTTGCCTCGCTCGCCTCGCTCGGCGCGGAGTGGTTTAGCGGCGTGCACGGCCCGCGGCAGGTCGTCGCCCGGCTCGGCGGCCGGGCTGCCGACGCCCGTTGGGCATACCTGTGGAACGTGCCGCCCAGCCTCGTCTTTTATTCAGGCGGCAGCATGCGGAAGCTCGACACGGCCGCCGAGGTCGCCGCCCATCTGGCGGCCGACCCGCGGGCGCTCGTCGTCATCGACAGCCGCCAGGAATCGCTCGTGATGCCGGCCCTGCCGCCGACCTGCGGCGTGCTCTGCCGCATGTCCACGCTGTCCGTCTCCGAGTACCTGCTGATCGGTCCGCTGCCGGCGCAGGCCGCCGCCGGGCCGCTCGCCTGCAACGACTGAATCGCCCACAGCATCGACACCCCCACCGAGTCACGCGCCCCACCGAGCCACACGCCCCGGAGCAGCCCATGCCGGATCGCCGACACCTCGCCATCGTCCTGATCGCCTCGCTCGCCAGCCTCGCGATGGGCACCTTCCCCATGCCCTTCTGGGACGAGGACGAGCCGCGGTTCGCCGCGATCGCCAGCAGGATGATGGCCACCGGCGACTGGATCGTGCCCGTCTACAACGACGAGCTCGCCGTCGACAAGCCGGTGCTGATGCACTGGGCCATGGCGGCCGCCGGCACGCTGTGCGGCGAGTCGGAGGTCGCTGCCAGACTGCCCGCCGCGCTGGCGACGCTCCTGACGGCGCTGGCCCTGCTGCGGGCCGGCACCCGCTGGTTCGACGCGACGACGGGCACGGTCGCGGCGTTGGCGTTCGTCGGCTCGCTGCTGGTGGGTGTCGAGGCACACGCCGCGACTCCCGACGCGATCCTCACCTGCCTCACGGCCTGGGCGACGGTGCTCCTCGCGGAACCGCTCATCGCCCGCCGGTCCGCCCCATTCCCGCGGCTCTCGTGGCGACGGGCCGCGGTCGTGGGCGGGCTCATGGGCCTCGCCGTCCTCTGCAAGGGCCCGATCGGCTTCGTAGGTCCGCTGGCCGTGGTGCTGCCGTGGACGTGGTGGCTGGCGGTGCGCGGCAGGCTGGCGGCCGCCGGCGGCGCCGGCGACATGCCGACGCTCGCCCGCAGGCTGGCCGCGACCGCCCTACCCGCAGCGTGGGACACCGTCCGCACCTGCCGTCCGCTCGTCCTCGTCGCCGCGACACTGGCCGTGGCGGCGCCCTGGTACGTCGCCGTGTCGCTGCGGACCGACGGTGCCTGGCTGCACGGCTTCTTCTTCATCCACAACGTCGGCCGCTTCGTCGCCCCGATGGAGAAGCACGGCGGCAGCGTGCTGCTCCATCCGCTCGCGATGCTCGTCGGCTTCTATCCCTGGTCGTGCTTCCTGCCGCTGGCCGCCACGGTGGCAGCCTGGCGGGTCGGGCAGCGGTCCGAGCCGTCCGCCTCCCGCGACCCGCTCGCCCTCGTTCTCTTTTGGATCGCCGTGTGGGTCGGCGGGTTCTCGCTGTCGGCCACGAAACTGCCCAACTACGTGCTGCCGGCCTACCCGGCCGCCGCCCTGCTCGTGGCCGCGGTCGGCGTCCGCGCCGCGACGGCCGGCCGCTGGTCCCATCCGCGCTGGATGACGGCTGGCGTGGCGTCGCTGGCCCTCGGCGGTGCGACCACGGCGGGCGTGATCCTGCTGGCGGACCGCCTCGGGGCACACGGCGCGGCGCCGGCGGCGGTCGTCGGCCTCGTGCCGCTCGTCGGAGCCGCATGCCTGTGGCACTGGCGAGGGGAGCCGCTGCGGGCGATCGCGGCCCTGGCCATCACCGGCCTCGTCTACACAGGCCTCATGGTCGGCCCCGCCGGCGCCCGCGTGGCCCGCGCCAACGCCCTGCCGGGGCTGGTGCAGGAGGCGCATCGACACGCCGGCGGCCACGCCCGCCTGGGCGCCTTCCCCCAGATCACGCCCAACGTCGTCTACTACGCCCGCGGGCACGTGGCGGCGTGGCGGGAGCACGAGCGCGAGGAGGCCATCCGCTTCCTCTCCTCCGGGCCGGACGCCGTCGTCCTCGTCCCCGAAGACCGGCTGGCTGAGCTGACCGCCGGGCTGCCCGAGGGGATCGGCGTGATCGGCCGCGGCCGGCCGCTGTTCCGGGAGCAGGACTTCCTGCTCGTGGGCACACGTTCGCACACGTCCCCGCGCACCGCGGGCCTCGGGAGTACCTCGCGATGAGCCATGTCGACGATCCTCGGGCCGCATTCCTCCCCTGCCCGCGGCCGCCGCGCCGCCACCCGGACAGGCCGGCCGGCGGCCTTCTCTCCGTGGTGGTGCCGTGCCACAACGAGGAGGCCGTAGTCGACTCGACCCACGAGCGGCTCGTGGCCGCAGTCACCGGCAGCGGCATGGACCTCGAAATCATCTACGTCGATGACGGCAGCCGCGATGCCACCCTCGCCCGGCTCGAGGCGATCGCCGCGCGTGATCCGCGGGCTGTGGTCGTCGAGTTCTCCCGAAACTTCGGCCAGCAGGCGGCGATGTCGGCGGGCCTGGCCCAGGCCCGCGGCGACGCCGTGGTGATCATCGACGCCGACCTGCAGGATCCCCCGGAGGTGATTCCGGAGATGGTGCGGGCCTGGCGCGAGGGCGTTGACGTCGTCTACGGCCGCCGCCGGTCGCGGGACGGGGAGACCCGGTTCAAGCTCGTCACCGCCAGCCTGTTCCATCGGCTCTTCGCCCGGCTCGTGCCCTATCCGATGCCTGTCGACACCGGCGACTTCAAGCTCATCGACCGCGCGGTCGTCGACGCCGTCCGCCAGCTGCCCGAAAGGCGGCGCTACCTGCGCAGCCTCGTTCCCTGGGCCGGGTTCCGGCACGAGCCGGTGTGGTACGACCGCCATCCCCGCGCCGCCGGCGAGACGAAGTATTCCGCTCGCAAGCTCCTGAAGCTGGCCGCCGACGCGCTCGTGATGTCGTCCGACGCGCCGGTGCGGCTCTCCTGGCTCGGCAGCGCTGGTCTGGCGGCAGTGGGCATCTCGGCCGCGGCGGTCGCCGCCTGGCCGCGGCCCTCCGCCCCGGGCGTGTCGCTGGCGGCCGTGGTCTCGGTCGCGGCCCTCGTGGGCGCCGTGCAGACCGCGGCAGTGGCCATCGTCGGCGAGTACGTCGTGCGGACCTACCGAGAGGCGCAGGGGCGACCCACGTGGGTCGTCCGACGCACGCTCAACGCCGGGTCCGGCGCGGCGTCGCAGCCCGGGCGGTCCTCCCGGGCGGCCTGACCGCCGGGCGCACGAGTCCGCCGCTCAGCCACCCGCCTTGGCGAGTTCCGCCTCGATCGTGCCGGTTAGCTTGCCGTCGTCCGGGGCGATGCCCGACTTGTAGCGGCCCACGATCCGGCCGTCGCGGCCGATGAGGAACTTCTCGAAGTTCCAGCCGACCTCGCCGGCCGGCGTCGCCCCCTCGGTGAGCGCCTTGTACAGCGGCGCCTTGTCCGGCCCCTTGACGACGATCTTGGAGAACATGTCGAACGTCACGCCGTACTTCGTCGAGCAGAAACTGGCGATCTCGGCGTCGCTGCCCGGCTCCTGGGCGCCGAACTCGTTGGCCGGAAAGCCGAGGATGACGAATCCCTTGTCCTTGTAGGTGTCGTAGAGTTTCTGGAGTCCGGCGTACTGCCCCGTGTAGCCGCACCTGCTGGCCACGTTGACGATCAGCACGACCTTCCCCTTGTAGGCAGAGAGGTCCACCGGCGTGCCGTCGATCTTCTTCACCGAGCCGGCCAGCGGCGAGTCGGCACGGGCCGCAGCGGCCCCCGAGAACAACGCGCAGGCGAGCGTCATGAACAGCAGCGGCACGGAGAGTTTCAGCGGCATGGAACGGCTCCTCGGCGGGGAAGAATCAACGGTCCTGTGGAACGTTCATCTGAAGACGGTTCCCGGTTGAACGCCTCCCTGAACGTCTTCCAGTGTAGATCGCATCCCCGCCCTGTGGAGGGCGGGCTGGTTCCGCGGCCTGCCACACTGCGGGAGTTCACGCCGGCCCGGCGGCGAGCACGTCCGGGCCGGCCTGCTCGGCATACGCGGCGAAATTCGCCCGAAACCGCGCCGCCAACCCGCGGGCCGCGGCCTGCCAGGCGGCCTCGTCGCCCCAGGTCCGCCACGGCACGAGGAGCCGCTCCTCCACGCCGGGCACGGACGTGACGGCGTCGAGCCCGAACACCGGGTCACGGACGACCGGCGCCGTGCGGAGGGCCCCCGAGTGGATGCCGTCGATGATCCGCCGCGTCGCGGCCAGATCGATCCGCCGCCCCTGGCCGTACCCGCCCCCCGTCCAGCCCGTGTTCACGAGCCACGCCTGCGCGCCGTGCCGGGCGAGCCGCTCGGCCAGCAGCCGAGCGTAGACCGCCGGGTGCCGCACGAGGAAGGCCGCGCTGAAGCAGGCGGAGAAGGCGACCTGCGGCTCGACCACGCCCATCTCCGTGCCGGCGACGCGGGCGGTGTAGCCGGAGAGGAAGTGGTACATCGCCTGCTCCCGCGACAGCCGGCTCACCGGGGGCAGCACGCCCGAGGCGTCGCAGGTGAGAAAGATCACGTTGCGGGGGTGCCCGCCCACGCAGGGCACCTTCGCGTTCGCGATGTACTCGATCGGATAGGCGGCCCGCGTGTTCTCGGTGATCGCGCTCGACTCGAAGTCGACGCTCCGCGTCGCCGGGTCGTAGACCACGTTCTCGAGGACCGTGCCGAACCGGATCGCGGCGTGGATTTCCGGCTCCTGCACCGCCGAGAGGTGGATGCACTTCGCGTAGCATCCCCCCTCGACGTTGAAGATGCCCGTGTCGCTCCAGCCGTGCTCGTCGTCCCCGATCAGCCGTCGGGACGGATCCGCCGAGAGCGTGGTCTTGCCGGTGCCGGAGAGGCCAAAGAAGAGCGTCACGTCGCCCGCCGCGCCCTCGTTGGCCGAGCAATGCATGGAGAGCACGCCCCTGCCGGGCAGCATCCAGTGCATCATCGTGAACACGCCCTTCTTCATCTCGCCGGCGTATTCGGTGCCGAGAATCACCTGCTCCCGCCGCTCGAGCGACAGGTCGACGCTCGTGCGGCTGGTCATGTGGGCGGTGAGCGGATTGGCGGGAAACTGGCCGGCGTTGTAGATCACGTAGTCGGGCACGCCGAACCGTTCGAGCTCGTCGAGCGTCGGCCGGATCAGCATGTTGTGCATGTAAAGCGCGTGGTAGGCGCGACTGCACAGCACCCGCACCTTGAGTCGACAGGCCGGATCCCAGCCCGCGAACCCGTCGCACACGTAGATCTGGTCGCGGGTGTTGAGGTAGTCGATGGCGCGCTGGCGGTTGAGCAGGAAGGTGTGGTCGTCGATCGGGTGGTTGACCGGCCCCCACCAGACGTCGGCCTGCGACTCGGGCGCCTGCACGACGTGCTTGTCCTGGGGGCTGCGGCCGGTCTTGGCGCCCGAGCGGATGGCGATCGCCCCGCTGGACACGATGCCCGCATGCTCGCGGGTGACGGCATCCTCGTAGAGCCGGGCAGGCGGCGCGTTCCGCACCACCACGGGAACGGTGATCTCATGCGCCGATAAGTCGACGTGCACCGGCATCGGTTTCTCCAGGAATCGGGGCGGGTGACGACCGGCGCGGAGCGGGGGCGACGGCGGGGCCGGGGGCGGTCGCCGACTGCCACCATGCGCCGGCCGACAGCCAGGTCGCGACGACGATCGCCGCAGTTCCGGCGGCGGCGAAGACCGCCCCCCACGGGCTGCGGCGAACCCGCGCGCCGCGGACCGCACGCCGCAGCCGGCGGGCGAACTCGCCCCAGCCCTCCGGATTCGTCCGCTCGCCGACGTTGACGACGCTGACCACACGCAGCGGCCCGTTGCCCTCGACGTGCAGTTGGAAACCGCGGCCAGGCAGCGCGGCGCTCTCGCCGGCCCAGCGGGCATCGGCGTCGAGCGCCGCCACCACCTCCGCCACGAGCGGCCGAAACTGCTCCACGGAGATGTTGTAGATCACCAGCCGGGGCCGCGACACGAGCACGCAGACGGCCACGCCCAACGCGAAGAGGAGCACGAGCACCGTCCAGCTCCAGGGGGAGCCCCCGGCCTCGGGCACGAGGAGCGTGAGCGGCCCCGTGGCTGCCAGGCCCGAGACGGCCGCGGCCAGCAGCGCCGCGTCCAGCACCCCCGCTACCACCAGCGGCCGCCGTCGGAGGTGTGCCCAGGCGAGCAGCCAGAGGTAGCAGGCCAACGGCAGGAGGGCGAGCCACGGGCCGATGGCGTCGGACGATGCTGTCATGATCCCTGCTCCACGCTTCTCCGCAGCACGTGAGCCGCAGTGTCGGCCTTCGGCGGCACGGGAGCCGCCGCTATCGCTTCACCATCCACACCAGCAGCAGCAGCCAGAGCGATTCCGCCACGGCGGCGACCGCGAACCGCCACCGCCGGCCGGTGGATCGCGGATCAGACGGCGTCGGGCACGACGAAGGCGAGGTCGCGGGTGAAGGCGTCGTGAAAGTCGTAGACATCGTGGAAGTCCTCCCGCTTGTCCCGCTTCGTCTTGCGCATCTGCCCGATCTCGATCATGTTGAACACGATCTCGCCGAAGTCGGCCGTGCGCTGCACGCCCCACGAGCCGAGCACGGTCGGGGCCAAGAAGCCGTACTGCTGCAGGGCGTACTGCCGGGCTGCCTCGCACAGTTCCCGCCCGCTCACGTGCCGCTCCGGCTGACGGCGCCGGCCACGCCCCCGGGCCCGGCCGCCCTCGGCCTGCTCCGCACGCGGCTCGATATCCTCGGCCGGCGGCTCCGCCCCCATACCGAGGCTTTCCTGTCCGAAGGAGAGCGACTCGAGGACGAACAGGTAGGCATCGAGCTTGTAGCGGCGGTCACGCTGCAGCAGCTGCGACAACGGATGGGCGGGGTCGACGAGTGGCATCGCATCCTCGGAAGCGCACGGGACCGCGGGCGAATCCGCACGCGTCTGCTTGGGAGGACGAGTATAGCAGCGGACCGCCCGGCGGAGGATCGGCGGCGCGGAGACGCCGTCCCGCACGGCAGGCCTCCAGCGTCGCCTGAGCGGCAGGCGCTGCCTGAACCACTGCCGCCCGAGTGGCGGCACGCACCACTGCGGCCCGAGCGGCGGCACGCACCAGTGCGGCGTCAGCCCGCCGGCCGCGGCCGCGGCTGTCCGGCGCCGGCCGGCGTCTGCGGCGCGGTGCCCGCGCTCGCGTCGTCGAGGATGAACTTGTAGCCGAGGGGCGTCACCGGCTTGGAGAAATCCCGCAGCATGTCGAGTCCCTTGTCGATCAGGCTCGTCCGCGGGTCGAACTGGTACACGTCGCGGTCCTGGCCGCCCGGCTTGTAGATCTGGATCGCGAAGGGCATCAGGTCGCGGGCCTGCAGGATCAGCTCGACCTTCGAGAAGTTGGCGGCGTCGGCCTGGTAGCGCGGCAGCGACTCCAGCCAGACCTGGTCGGTGACGCCCGGCGGCGTGACGATCCGCATCACGTACCGTTTCCTGAGCGTGTCGGCCTTGGCGCCGAACACGAACGGCAGCGGCCCGTCGCTGATCGCCTTCCCCCGCATCTCGGGCGGAAGCCGCGTTTCCCGCAGCTGCCGCTCCGAGTGACGGAACTCGTAGATGCTCGTGCCGTTGCAGACCCAGTGCTCCCCGGTCTCGCCGCTCCGCTTCTCGTACCGCCTGGTCTCCGGATTCCACTGCGTCGAATCCTTCACCCGGAACAGGCCCTTGTCGGGAGCGGCGTACTTGATCTCGCCGGTGCTCTCGGAGAACGCCAGCCGCTCACCGCCGCCGTCGGCCGGGCTCCACGCGTTGTATTCCCACTTGTGGAACGTGCACGACCAGGTGGCGACCGCGGCATTGCGGGCCTCCCAGGCGGCCAGCAGACGGTCGAGCGCCGCCTGCTGCTCCGGCGAGAGTGGCGGAGGCTGCTGCGGGCCGGGCGCGGGCACCACGGCCACCCGCTGCGTCGGCGGCCGCTGCTGCGGCTGCGCGGCTCCGGCCGCCGTCGGCCCGCCGGCGCCGGCCGCGGGCTGTGGCTGCGCCGCGGCGGGCACGGGCACGCTGGCCACGATCACCGCGACCCCCACCGTCATCAGACAGGCACGAACGGGACTGGCCACCAGCAGCGGCTGCGACACTCTCACGGCGCGGGCTCCGGGCGGGGGTTCGGGAAAGCTGGGGGACGATAGCAAGGCCGCCGCCGCCGGGCGAGATCGTTTCCCGCCGTGTTTGCCGCTTCCGCTGCCGCATTTTCGCCGCCACCATCCTCCCTCCCTCCAGCCGCGTAGACTCTCGTGCCGGGCCGCCGGCCGCCCCGCCTGCCCGGCCCACCCCACGCCCCCCGGACCGCCTCCATGCACGTCGCCGCCTTTTCCATCAAGCCCTACGACACGGCATCGCTCGCGGCCGCGTCGGCCGGGCTGCCACTGGAGTGGTCGTGGTTCTCCGCGCACCTCACCCGGCAGACCGCCCCGCTCGCCGCCGGGGCCGTGGCCGTCAACTGCTTCGTCAACGATCTGCTCGATGCGGCCGTGCTCGAGATCCTCGCCGGCGTGGGTGTGCGGCTGATCACGCTGCGATGCGCAGGCTTCAATCAGGTCGACCTCGCCGCCGCGGCGCGGCTATCGCTGCCCGTCGTCCGCGTGCCCGAGTACTCGCCGCACGCCGTGGCCGAGCACACGATCGGCCTCTTGCTGACGCTCGACCGCCGGATCCACAAGGCCTACAACCGCGTGCGCGAGGGCAATTTTTCCCTCGAGGGGCTGCTCGGCTTCGACCTGCACGGACGGACGGTGGGGGTGGTCGGCACCGGCCGGATCGGACGGCGCGTGGTGGACATCTGCCTCGGCTTCGGCTGCCGGGTGCTGGCGCACGACCCGACACCCGAGCCCGGCCTGCTCGAGCGGGGCATCGCCTTCGTGCCGCTCGACGAGCTGTTCGCCGCCTCCGACATCGTGACGCTCCACTGCCCGCTCACGCCGGCCACACGGCACATGATCAACGGCCGGACGATCGGCCTCATGAAGCGCGGCGTGATGCTGATCAACACCAGCCGCGGCGGCCTCGTGGACACCCGTGCCGTGATCGACGGCCTGAAGTCGGGAACGATCGGCCATCTCGGCCTCGACGTCTACGAGGAGGAAGCCGACCTGTTCTTCGACGATCGCAGCGACACAGGTATCGACGACGACGTGTTCGCCCGCCTGCTCACTTTTCCCAACGTCGTCATCACGGGGCACCAGGCGTTCTTCACGCGCGACGCCCTCGAGGCGATCGCGGCGCAGACGGTCCGCAACCTGATGCACTTCCACCGCGGCGAGCCGCTCGAGGCGGTGCTGCGGGCCTGAGGCTGCCGACCGCCACGCTGGGAAGCCAGCTGGGATGGCAGCCGGAAAGCCAGACGGAGCCGGCCGCGCGGGCCGGTCAGCCCGGCTCCTCAAGGTAGGTGTAGCCGCCGAGCCCTTCCTCGTAGAACTTCAGGAACCGCCCCGCCTGGCCGTCGCAGATCCGGCCTTCGCGGACAGCCTGCTCGATCGAGTCGCGGAGCCGTTGCACCAGCTGGTTCGAGTCGAATTCGACGTAGTCGAGCACCTCACGCACCGTGTCCCCCTTGATCACGGCGTCGACGACGACCTCGCCCCGCTCGTCCATGCTGACGTGCACGGCGTTGGTGTCGCCGAAGAGGTTGTGCAGGTCGCCGAGGATCTCCTGGTAGGCGCCGATGAGGAACGCCCCGAGGTAGTACGGCTCCTTGTGGTGGCAGACGTGCAGCGGCAGCGTCCGCTTGACGTCGCGCCGGTCGATGAACTGGTCGATCTTGCCGTCGGAGTCGCAGGTCACGTCGCCGAGCACGGCGTTGCGGGTGGGCCGCTCGTTCAACCGGTGGATCGGCATGACCGGAAACAGCTGCTTGATGGCCCAGCTGTCGGGGATCGATTGGAAGAGCGAGAAGTTGCAGAAGTAGGTGTCGGACAGCGATGCCTCCAGCCCCTCGAGCTCCTCGGGCACGAACTCCATCTGCTTCACGAGCTTGGCGATCTTGCGACAGATCGCCCAATAAAGGTTCTCCACCGCCGACCTCTGGTCGAGGGGCAGATAGCCGCTGGAGAAGAGGCTCATCGCCGTGTCGAGCGCCTGCTGGGCGTCGTGGTAGCTCTCCAGCAGGTTCCGCACATTGATGCCCTGGTAGGTCTCCAGCAGGTCGTGCAGCGGCTGCTCCGCGTCGGCGGCGGGCTCCGCGAGCTCGGCATTGCCCCCCTGCTCCGATACGCCCAGCACGCTGAAGATGAGCATGCTGTGGTAGGCGACCACCGCGCGGCCGCTCTCCGAGACGATCGTCGGGTGCGGCACTCCCGCCTCGTCGCACGCGTTTTGCACGTGGTAGACGACGTCGTTGGCGTATTCCTGGAGGCTGTAGTTCACGCTCGATTCGAAGTTGGTCTGCGAGCCGTCGTAGTCCACGCCGAGGCCGCCACCCACGTCGAGGTACTTGAGACCCGCGCCCCGCTTCACCAGCTCCGTGTAGATCCTGGACGCCTCGTTGAGCGCCGCCTTGATGTGGCGGATGTTCGTGATCTGGCTGCCCTGGTGGAAGTGCAGGAGCTGCAGACAATCCTCCATGCCCCGCGACGCCAGCACGTCGAGCCCCTTGACCAGCTCACTGGCGGTCAGGCCGAACTTGCTGCGGAAGCCGCCGGAGGACTGCCAGCGGCCGCTCCCGCGGGTCGCCAGCTTCACCCGCATGCCGATCCGCGGCCGCACGCCGAGCTTCTCCGCATATTCGAGCACGAGGTCGAGCTCGGAAAACCGCTCCACCACCGGGATGATGTGCCGCCCGATCTTCTGGGCGAGCATAGCGGTTTCGATGAATTCGGCGTCCTTGAAGCCGTTGCAGATGATCGGTGTCTGGTTGTCGGCCAGCGCGATCACCGCCAGCAGCTCCGGCTTGCTGCCCGCCTCGAGACCGAAGTGGTACTGCCGGCCGAAGGCGAGCACCTCCTCGACGACCTGCCGCTGCTGGTTGACCTTCACCGGATAGACGCAGCAGTAGTCACCGTGGTAGCCGCTGTCCTTCATCGCGGTGGCGAACGCGCCGTGAATCTCGCCAAGGCGGTGCTGCAGGATATCGGCGAACCGCAGGAGGATCGGCAGGTCGATGCCGCGGACCTGCAGCCGGTCGACGAGCTGCTTGAGGTCGATGCTTTTGGTCGGATCCTTGTCGGGATGCACGAGCAGGTGGCCGGTCGGCCCGACGGAGAAGTAGCCGTTGCCCCAGCGGGCCACCTCGTAGAGATCGGCGGCGTCGGCCGGGCTCCAATGTTCGACGTCGAGATCAGCACCTGCCATGCACGGCATCTCCCAGCGTGTGGAGCGGGGAGGCGGCAGCATGACGGCCTCGCCCGGAATCAAAGTGTAGCGTTCGCGGCGGCGCAGGCCATGGCAACTGGGTGGCGCGCCGCCGACCTCGCGGCCGCTCGACCGCGCCGATCCTGCCGGGCGTGCCAACCCGGCAGACTCACACCACGACCCGTGACCAGCGGCTCCGCCGGAAGATGACGAGCATCGCCAGGCCCCGGACGGTCAGGTCGGCCGCCATCGCGTACCACGCGCCGACCACGCCCAGGCCGAGCCCGGGCACCGCTGCCAGCCCGCCGGGAAGCGGCACCTCGGGGCGGGAGAGCAGGACCGCCAGGGGCAGGCGGACGAGGATCAGGCCCAGAAAGTTTACGGCGAGCGGCAGCCGCGTCGCCCCGGCGCCGCGGAGCCCCCCGGACAGCACCATCAAGAGCGCCAGCGGGGGCTGGGCAAACGCCACGATCCGCACCAGCCGGGCCGTCAGGGACGCCACGTCCGGCTGCCGCGAGACACCCCCGACGAACCATCCCGCCAGCGGATCGGCCGCCGCCAGGAACACCGCGCCCGCAGCCGACATCAGTCCGAGGCAGGCGAGCGCGGCCTGCCAGACACTCCTCCGCGCCCGCCGCTCGTCACCCGCCCCCAGGAACTGTCCGGCCATCGTGCCGGCCGCCACCATGAAGGCGCTGCCCGGCAGGAAGGCGAGGGATTCGATCGTGATGGCCACGGAGTGGGCGGCGGCGGCAACGTCCCCCAGCCGGTTCACGATCGAGAGGAAGCCGAGGTGGCAGGCCGCGTTCGCCACCGCGTCGACGCCGGCCGGAATGCCGACGTGGAGAATCCGGCCGATCCATGCGCGGTCGGGCAGCCACTCCACGGCCGACGGCCTGAGCCCGTGCCGGCGCCGGGCCAGCAGCACGCCCACGCAGGCGGCACCGAGGCAGTAGCCCGCGGCCGTGCCCCAGGCGAGCCCTTCCCAGCCGAGGCGGGGCAGGCCGCCGTAGCCCGTGGCCAGGGCGAAGCTGGCTGCCGCATTGACGAGGTTGACGACCGACATGGAGAGCAGTCCCGCCCACATGTCGCCCGCGCCGCGCAGCACCGCGACGCCCACGTGAATCAGCATCATGGCGGGCAGTGCGGGCAGCACGATCGCCAGATACCGGCTCGCCAGCGCCGTGCTCCCGGGCGGCAGGCCGAGCGACTGCACGAAGCTGCCTCCCACGACCGGCACCAGCGCAAGCACGACGAGGACCACGGCCGCGCCCACCACGAGCGACTGCGCGGCGGCCCGTCGCGCCGCCGCCATGTCGCCGGCCCCGACGCCCCGGGCGACCAGCGCCGTCGCCGCCACGGCCGGCACGGCAAAGAGGCCCGGCAGAAAGCCGAGGCAGTAGGCGACCAGTCCCACCGCCGCCAGCGGCTCGGCGCCCTCGAGCAGGTTTCCGGCCAGCCACTTGTCGGTGAAGCCGACCGACAGCCCGAGCACCTGCTCGATCAGGACGGGGCCGACGAGCCGGAGCACCGTGGCCGTCGTGCCGGGCGCCACGGCGATGCCACCGGGAGTTCCGACGGCAGGCCGCCCCGCCGCATCGCTCAGGAGAACAGCTCCTTGATCACCTTGCCGGCGTTGGCGATCTTCATCGGCCGTCCGTTCTTGGCGGTGAAGGTCGTCTCGAGGGAGATCCCCAGCGACTTGAGCACGCTGGCCATGACGTCCTGCGACGAGTAGGCCTCGCCCACGACCTCCTTGCCGTCGGAGCTCGTCTCGCCCACGACCACGCCCCGCTTGAAGCCGGCCCCGCCGACGACCACGCTCCAGCTGCGGGCCCAATGGTCACGGCCGGCGCCGGCGTTGATCGTCGGCGTGCGGCTGAACTCGCCCATCCAGATGATGGCGGTGTCGTCGAGCAGGCCGCGATCGGCGAGATCGCTCACCAGGGCGCTCATCGCCTTGTCGAGCTCCGGCAGCTTCCGGTTGGACAGCGTCGGGAAGATGTCGGCATGGTTGTCCCAGCCGCCGAGGTCGACCTCCACGAAGGGCACGCCCGCCTCCACCAGCCGCCGGGCCAGCAGGCACCCGCGGCCGAAGCCGGTCGTCCCGTAGCGGTCCTGCACCTCCTTCGGCTCCTTCATCACCTTGAAGGCGTCCATCTGCTTGCTGGTCATCAGGCTGACGGTCTTCTCGATCACCTTCTTGTGATCCTCGGCGGAGCCGCCCCGCTTCTCGCCGATGAACTTGTTCTCGATCGTCGCCAGCATCTCGAGCCGCTGCGCCAGGCGGGCCGGGTCGATGCCCATGTCGAGATTCCGCACGTTGCCGTTGGAGTCGACGACGAAGGGGGCCCAGGTCATGCCGAGGAAGCCCGGCCCGACGCTGCCGCTGCCCACCGAGACGAACGGGGGGATCTCGAGCCCCGACACCTTCTCCGCCAGTTCGTGCGCGATCACCGAGCCGTAGCCGGGATGCTCGACGTTCGGATTCGGAACGTACCCCGTGTGCATGTAGTAGCGGCCGCGCATGTGGTCGGCCTCACGCGTGCTCATCGATCGCACGATCGACATGTGGTGCATCTGCTTCGCCATCAGCGGCATGTGCTCGCAGATCGCGATCCCGTCGGCACTCGTGGAAATCTGCTTGAATGGCCCTCCCGTGGGCGAGCCGGGCTTGAGGTCCCAGATGTCCATGGTGCTCGGGCCGCCCCCCATCCACAGCAGGATCGCCGACTTGTGCCGCTTCTTCATGTCGGTCGCGTTGGCGAGCAGCGAGTTCGTGAAGGCCGTGGCCGGACCTGCGAGGGCGGCGGCCCCGGCGAGGTGGCTCATGAAATGTCGGCGGTTCATCCCGGCAGGGATGTCGAACAGGCTGGACATGGCGGTTCTCCTCGGAACGGTGGACGGCACGGCCGCGACGGAGCGGTCTGGTTGTCGCTCAGATTTTTCGGTCAGTGGTTGATGATGAACTCGTTGGAATTGAGGACGGCCCACCAGATGTCCTGGAGGGCTCCCACGGCGTCGCCCTTCCGGGCCGCGAGCATGGCGTTCGCCTCCGCGATCTCCCTTCCCTGCGGCTTGCGGGCGAGGGCGGCCTGATAGAGCAGGTCGATCTTGGCCGCATTCTTCCGGTCGCTCGACGCCACCCGGTCGAGGAAGCCGCCCTTGCCGGTGGCCGTCGCCTGCTTGATGAGCTCGCCGTTGAACATCATCAGCACCTGGGGGATCGAGCCGTTGAAGGTTGTCGCGTCGTCCCCCTCGTCGGTGCCGAAGGCGATGATGAACTGCGACAGCCACTGATCCTTCTTCTTGGCGGCCTCCTCGCCCCCCGCGGCCCGGTCGGCCTCGGTCGCGGTGAGGAGCGACTCATAGAGATCCTCCGCCCGCATCTGCCGCAGGTAGAAGTGCGAGAACATCGGCTTCTCGCCGAGTGTCGGATCGTCCTTCTGGTTGCCTTTCGTCGTCTTGCTCGACAAGGCGTAGGGACGCGACAGGACGATCCAACGGATCAGCCGCTTGAGGTCGAAGCTGTCCTCGCGAAACCGCTCAGCCAGTCCGTCGAGAAGTTCGGGATGCGAGGGGGCGTTGTGCTCGCCGAGATCGTCCGCGGGGCGGGTGAATCCGTAGCCGAGAAAATGGGCCCACATCCGGTTGACGATCGCCTTGGGCAGGAGCGGGCTGGCCTTCATCAGCGCCGCAAGTTCCTTGCGGCGATGCACGCCGAACGGAGTGCCATCGTCGAGTTTGCCGGGGAGGAAGCCGCTGCGGGGAATCTCGGTGCCGTCGACGAACACGGGGAACGCGGTCTTCACGAGACCGTTTCGCAGCTCGTAGTAGAGCTCGGCCTCGGTCGCATTCGGCGCCCTTCCCTCGCCCGGGAAGTCCTCGTCCACCAGCTCGACCCACTGGATCTCCCGAGTGCCGTCAAACTTGCGGAGCGCTCTCGTCTGCCGGAAAAACGCGTTGAACTCCCAAAATTGGTTTTGCTTCCCCTTGTTGAAGGGATGGTTGTGGCACTGCGTGCACTGGACCTGCAGCCCGAGGAACACCTGCGCCGTCTTGGCCGTGGCCTGGACGCCGTTCTCCTGCATCTTGCCGCTGAGGAAATTGGCCGCGCCGTTGAAGCCGTCGACGTCCTTGCGGTTGGAGTTGGAGCCCGTGGCGGTGACCAGCTCCTCCATGAAGCGGTCGTACGGGATGTTCTTCGAGAAGGCACGCCGCAGATACTGCCGCATTCCGGGCCGGCTCACCATCTCGTTCTCGACGTCACGGCCGATCAAGACCGTCGTCCAGATGTCGGCCCAGTTCCGCGCGTAGTCGTCGACGCACTCATCTCCCAGCAGCCTGTCGACCAGCTCGAGCCGCTTGGTCGACGAGGGATTGCCGAGGAACTTCTGCAGTTCGTCGACGCTCGGAATCCGCCCGATGATGTCGAGGTGGACGCGGCGGCACCACTCACCGTCCGTGGCAGGGTCGGAGGGCTTGAGCCCGGCATCCGCCCATCCGGCGGCCACCTGCTCGTTGATGAACTTCACCTGGGGGATGCCGTGATGGTCGCCGCGCGGCCCTTCGTCGCCACGGACTCCCCCTGCCGCGAGCAGCAGTACGAGCGGCAGCAGGAGCGCGACGCACGGCGTCAGCCGGCGGCAGACGGCAGACATCGACAGGAAGACCGCCTGAAGCGGATCGCAGCGCATCGTGACGCCCCTCGTCGCTGGCAGGAAGTCCGGGCGGCGCTCGCCGCCCCGCGGCCTTCCGTCCCACACACTTGCATTATGATCGGCAGAAGGGCGTTCGGCGAGAGCCAAAAACGGCCCCCTCACCGCCATCCGACGGCGTCAGGCGTCCCTCGAGCCTCTCTCTCGGTCCCCGGGGGGCGGCCGGACTCGTCTCCAGTCGGCCTGGAGTCCCAGCGATTGAGTTCCGGTGCCTGACGTGGCAGTCGGGGACCGGCAGCCAAGACCGGCAGCCGAGGCTGGCGTGCCCGGGCTCGACCGGCTGTTACCGGCCCGACCGGGCGGCCTCGACCCGAGGAGCCTGCGGACGGCCCGCGGCGTCCGCCCCGACGAACTCGAGGATGGCCCGCGGCCCGGCATCGCCCAGACGCGGCGTGGCGAGCTTCAGAATCCTGGTGTACCCGCCGGGGCGATCGACGAACCGGGGTGCAATCCGCTCGAACAAGATCCTGGCCGCCTGTTTGTCGCCGAGCAGCGTGATCACGCGGCGACGGGCCACCACGGCGGGCGAGACGGCCTTCGCCCACTGGCTCCATTGGCCGCTGGCACGCCACTTCTTCCACTCGGCGGAATCACGGGCCGCGTCGGTGCCGAACGGCTTCGCCCGCTCCGCGGCCACCAGCCCCCGCTTGGCGATCGTGATGCACCGCTCGACGAGCGGCCGCACCTCCTTGGCCTTGGCGAGCGTCGTGACGATGCGGCCGGACACCTTGGGCGCGCCCACTTCGTCGGCCTCGGTCTCGCGCTCGGTGAGCATCAGCGCAGAAGCGAGGTTGCGGAGCAGCGCCCGCTGATGAGAGGGGCTTCGCCCCAAAACACGACCCATTCGACGGTGACGCATGGTGTCCTCTGCCGTTCCTGCTGGATGTCTTTCCTCTGATCGCCCGTTCGCCGCCCCCGCCCCGCCCGAGCCTGGCTCAGGCCTCGGCCCCCGCCGGCAGCCGCATGCCGAGCTGCAGCGAGTGCTCACGCAGCTTCGCCTCGATCTCCTCGAGCGAGGTGTCGCCTAGATTCCGCAACGAGAGCAGGTCGTCGCGGGTGCGCGACACGAGCTCCCTGACCGTGGAGATGCCGGCCTCCTCCAGGCAGTTGCTGGCCCGCAGCGAGAGCCGGAGGTCGGAGACGAGCATGCCGAGGCGGCTCTCCAGCGGCGCCTCGATCGAGAGCACGCCGCCGGGCGCGGCGAGGCTGACCGCCGGACCGGGCTTGGTGTAGCCCACGAACGGGTTGAGATGCTTGCGGAGGATCTTGGCGGCCTCCACCAGCGCCATCTCGGGGGTCACCGTGCCGTTGGTCCAGATCTCGAGAGTCAGCCGGTCGTAGTTGGTCTTCTGCCCCACGCGAGTCTCCTCCACGTCGTACTTGACGCGGGTGACGGGGCTGAACACCGCGTCGACCGGGATGATGCCGATCTCCTGGGAAACCTGGCTCTGCTCGCTCGAGGGCACGTAGCCGCGGCCGTTCTCGACCACCATCTCGAGCTCGAAGGGCACGTCGTCGGTGAGCGTGGCCAGCAGCAGATCCTTGTTGATCACCTCGACCGCCTCGTCGGTCTGGACGTCCGCCCCGGTGATCGGCCCGCGGGTGCTCCGCTCGACGCGAATGACCCGGGTCGAGTCGCTGTGATTCTTGACCACGAGGCTCTTGACGGCCAGCACGATGTCGGTGACGTCCTCGAGAACGCCCTTGATGGTGGTGAATTCGTGCAGCGCGCCGCCGAGCTTGATCTGCGTGACGGCACTGCCCTCGAGACTGGAGAGGAGCACCCGCCGCAGGCTGTTGCCCACGGTCGTGCCGAAGCCGCGCTCGAAGGGTTCGGCGACGAACTTGCCGTACGTGCCCGTGAGTGTCTTTTGATCGGGCACGACCGCCCCGGGCAGCTCAAGACCTCGCCAGCGGATATGCATGCGGAACTCCTTGTTTCGTTGCTCGTGCTGTTTCGTTGTTCTTGCGTTTTGCTGTTCTTTGGTTTCGTTGCTCTTGCCATCTCACGGACGGCGCTGCTCGCTGACGACTCGACTGGTGGACTTGACGACTGGCTGGGCTGGATGGCCACGCCGGGGACCGTTCACCCGCCCCGGCCACGCAGGGTTCGGCTCCGCTCTGCTACTTGGAGCACAACTCGATGATCAGGTTGGCCTGCACGGGAATCGACACATCGTCGGAGACCGGCAGGCGGTCGACGCGCCCCTCGGGCACGCCCACCTCGCTTCGCGACAGGAAGTCGGGCACATCGCGTCGCGAATCGGCAAGCGCGGCGTGCACCAACTGCAGACTGCCCTTGCGATTCTTCACGCGGATGATGTCACCCGCCTTGACGAGGTAGCTCGGGATGTCGACGCGTCGGCCATTGACCGTGATGTGGCCGTGCATCACGAACTGCCGCGCACCCGCCCGCGATGCGGAGAAGCCGAGCCTGTGGACGACGTTGTCGAGCCGCCTCTCGAGGAGCGACATGAGCGTCTCGCCGGTGTTGCCCGTCCCCCGCTCGGCACGCGCGAAATAGGTGCGGAACTGCCGCTCAAGCACGCCGTAATAGTGCTTGACCTTCTGCTTCTCCCGCAGATGCAGGCCGTACTCCGTGGGCTTCGACCGACGCTTCTGCACCATGCCCGGGGGCGTGGCCCGCCGCTCGAAGGCGCACTTGGGGGTGTCGCATCGACTCCCCTTCAGGAACAGTTTGAGGCCGTCGCGACGGCACAGGCGGCAGACCGGTCCGGTGATGCGTCCCATGGTGGTTCTTTCTGGATGCTGACTGCGTGGTCGTGGAAGGCTGGTTGTTCGGGAGTGGAGAGGCGGCCGCTTGAATCCGGCCGTGGTGATCGATTGCCTGCAGGCGAGACCGGGCCTCGCCGAAAATCGGACCTGCCGCTACACCCGCCGCTTCTTCGGCGGCCGGCAGCCGTTGTGCGGAAGGGGCGTGATGTCCTCGATGCTCTTGACGTTCATACCGGCCGCCTGGAGCGCCGTGATCGCGCTCTCGCGACCGCTGCCCGGGCCGCACACGCGCACCTCCAGGTCCTTCACACCGTACTTCGCCGCCTTCTCGGCCGCCTGCTGGGCGGCACACTGGCCCGCGAAAGGCGTGCCCTTGCGGCTCCCCTTGAAGCCGCAGGTTCCGCCACTCGCCCAGCACAGCGTGTCGCCGCGCGGGTCGGTGATCGTGACGGTGGTGTTGTTGAAGCTGGCGTTGATGTAGGCGATTCCGGAAGAAACGCTCTTCTTCTTCGCTTTGGCGACCTTGGACATGGGTTCCGCTGGATTCCGGGTGTGCAGGGGGGAGTGGGGTGTCGAATCGTCTGTCAGAAATGCGATGCCGGGGCCGTTCCGTCGGGGTCGCACTGCAGGGAGGCCCGGCCCCGCAGCGAACAGGCAACTACTTCAGATCCTTCACGCCCTTCTTGCCCGCGACAGTCTTCTTCGGACCCTTGCGGGTGCGGGCGTTCGTCCGTGTCCGCTGTCCGCGGACGGGAAGCCCGCGGCGGTGCCGCAAGCCTCGGTAGCTGCCGATGTCCTTGAGCCTGGAGATGTCCTGGGCGACCTGCCGCCGCAACTGCCCCTCGACGACGTAATCCTTGTCGAGAAGGGCGGCGAGCCGCGCGAGTTCGTCCTCATGCAGGTCGCGAGCCTTGCCCAGCGGATCGACTCCTGCCTTGTGGCACAGCTCCCGGGCGACACGCTGGCCGACACCGTAGAGGTACTGCAGCGAGTAGACGGTCTTCTTTTCAGACGGGATGTCGACGCCGAGCAGACGGGGCATGTCAGGAATCCAGTGAAGGGCTCGCGGGTGGGGCGTGCTGGCTTGTGCGGGAGGGAAACTTTTGCCGGAGGGAACGTAGGGGAAACAGGGCTGCCAATGGTTGGTCGACGGTGTGCGGGCAAGTGATCGGGATCGGGCAGGCCGGCGGACACCGCCTGCCGCGTTGCAGCCGGCACCATCCGATCACCGACACACCGGCGGGCTCACGCCTGACGACGGCCCGCCAGCGGAGGCCTAAGGCCGACCGCGGACGAGCCCCCTCCCTCGCATCGTCATCCCTGTCGTTGCTTGTGCCGCGGGTCGGCGCACACCACGAACACAACGCCACGACGGCGCACGATCTTGCACTTGTCACACATGCGACGAACGCTAGCGCGAACCTTCATGGAAAAGCCCGTGGCCGACGGCCGACCACGCCTTCGACAGAAATGGGATGTTTGGGAGAGTCCCAGAATATAGAAAGCCGACCACCGCGTTCACAAGGGGGGGGCTGGGCGCGGCTGCAAAACGGCCTGCCGCGGGCCGTCAGGGGACGTCGCTGCCCGCCCTCGTCCGCGGCAGGGCGGCTCAGGCCCGGGCCGCCACGGCCCCGCCGCCCCCGACCGTTTCTCCACCGTTCGGGGGGGCCGTCAGGACAACCGGCCCGGAGTCGGTGATGGCGACGGTGTGCTCGAAATGGGCGCTGGGCTGGCCGTCCACGGTCGACTGCGTCCAACTGTCCGCCAGCACCCGTACCTTCTTCGAACCCATGTTCACCATCGGCTCGACGGCGATCACCAGCCCGGGCTCGAGCTCGAAATCGTGGTTCTTGCGGAACGCCGGGGTGCAGAAATTCGGCACCTGCGGATCTTCGTGCATCTTGCGGCCGATGCCGTGGCCCACGAAGTTTTCAACCACCGAGAACCCGCGGTCGCGGACGTACGTGGCCATTTCGCTGGCCACGTCGCTCCAACGGCTGCGGCTCGCCATCAGGCTGATCGCCAGCGCGAGCACCCCCGACGTGCAGTCGAGCAGCCGCTGGACCTCCGGCGCCACCCCGCCCACCGGATGCGTGATGGCCGAATCACCGCACCACCCGTCCACGCTGCAGCCGGTGTCGATGCTGACAACGTCGCCGGCGCGGAGCACGCGGCTGCCGGGGATGCCGTGCACGACCTCGTCGTTGACCGAGATGCAACAGGCTGCCGGGAAGGGAACCTTGCCAGGCACGCCCTTGAAGAGCGCGACGGCCCCCTGGTCGGTGAAGAAGCGGTCGACCGCCTGATCGATCTCGCCGGTCGTCACGCCCGGCCGCACGAGCGCGGCCGCCACCTGGTGGGCGCCCCACACCACGAGCCCCGCTCGCCTCATGAGGGCGATCTCACGCGCAGAACGCAGATTCACCACTGGTTGACCGCCCTCTTCGCCATGGTCGTCCGAACCTCGCACACCCGAAACGATTCTCCACCGCAGCGACGCCGACAACACGCGGCGCCGCGGCACCCTTGCCGCTGCAGTATACCTGCGGGCCACGTCACCGGCCCCGCACGCCTCCCGACCGTTCGGCACGCCGCACCGCCGCCTTCACCCGCGCGAAGATCTCGTCAGCGGTTCCCAGCCCGTCGATGCTGGCCAGCTTCCCCTGGCGGCAATAGTAGTCCAGCAGCGGCGCAGTCTGCACCTCAAAGCTCGTGATCCTCCGGGCGAAGATCGCGGGGTCGTCGTCGGCCCGCTTGCGGGCCAGCATCCGCCGCACCAGCTCGTCGCGCGGCACCGCCAGTTCGATCACAACGTCCACGCTCATCGCCCGGCGCTCGAGCAGCTCATCCAGCGTCTCGGCCTGGGGCAGCGTGCGGGGAAAGCCGTCCAGCAGGCAGCCGTCGCGGCAGTCGGCGGCCTCGAGCCGCCGCGTCACCATCCCGACGATCAGTGCATCGGGCACGAGCTGCCCCTGCTCCATGTACCGGGCGGCCTGGCTCCCCTCCGGCGTGCCGGCCCGCACCTCCGTCCGCAGCATGTCGCCGGTTGACAGGTGCGGCACGCCGAGCATTTCGACGAGCCGCTGGCACTGCGTGCCTTTTCCCGCCCCCGGGGGACCGATGAGGATGATCCGCATGGCACTTCCGCATGCACGTGGAGCCGGGGGCCGAAGCGGGCCGGGAAGCCTGATCGGCCTGGCGTCAGGATTTTTCCAGCAGCCCGGTGTAGTTGCGCATGACGAGGTGGCTGTCGATCTTCTGCACGAGATCGAAGGCCACGCTCACCGCGATCAACAGGCCGGTGCCGCCGTAGAAGCTCGCGATCTGCGCGGGAATGCCCAGTGCGCCACCGACGATCGTCGGGATGACGGCCACCAATGCCAGGAAGCCGGCCCCCACGTAGGTGATCCGCTCCATGACGCGCTCGAGATAGTCGGCCGTCCGCTTCCCCGGCCGATACCCGGGAATGAACGCGCCGAAGTTCTTGAGGTTGTCGGCCATCTCCTTCGGGTTGAAGGTGATCGCCGTCCAGAAGTAGCAGAAGAAGTAGATCAGCAGGACGTAGAGCACGTTGTAGAGGAACGACTGTCCCCGCGTGAACGAATCGTGCAACGCCCCGAGCACGGAATTGCCCGGATAGGCGTTGTGCAGGTACTGGAAGAACATCTGCGGAAACAGCAGCAGGGAGCTGGCGAAGATGATCGGCATGACGCCGGCCTGATTGACGCGCAGCGGCAGGTACTGCCGGGTGCCCCCGTAAACCCGCCGTCCGCGCACGTGCTTGGCGCTCTGCGTCGGAATCCGCCGTTGTCCCTGCGTCATGAAGACGACTCCGGCGACGACGCCCACGAACAGCGCCGCCAGCACGAGCAGGGTCTCCACGCCCATCTTGCCGCCACCGCCGCCCAGTTCCCAGCTCGTGTCACTGCCCAACTGCACGAGGGCGCTGGGCATGGCGGCGAGGATGCCGGCCATGATGAGCAGGCTGATGCCGTTGCCGATGCCAAACTCGTCGATCTGCTCGCCGAGCCACATCAGGAAGATCGTGCCCGCGGTCATCGTCATCACCGCGACGAACTGCCAGATCAGCGGCAGGCGGCCGTCCACGAGGAAGCTCGACTGGATGAGCGACATGTCGCCCACCCGTGCCGACGACAGGAAGGCGACGTAGGCCCAGCTTTGGACCAGGCAGATGACGATCGTGGCCCACCGGGTGTACTCGTTGATCTTCTTCCGGCCTGCCTCACCCTCCTTCGAGAGCCGTTCCAGCGGCGGCCACACGGTGGAGAGGAGCTGGAAGATGATCGACGCCGAGATGTAGGGCATGATGCCCAGGCCGAAGATCGTGGCCTGCGAGAGCTGGCTGGCGGAGAACACTGCCACCGTGCGGAGCAGGTCGCCGATCCCGCCCGCCTCCTCGGCGAAGGCCGACATCGCCTTCGGATCGACGATCGGCAGCGGTACCTGCCAGCCCACGCGGTAGATCGCCAGGAGCCCCAGCGTCAGCAGGATCTTCTGCCGCAGCTCGGGAATGGTGAAGACGATGCGCAGCTTTTCGAGCACGGGTCTGGCTCCTCAACCTCTGGAGGGGGCGGAAAGGTTCTCACGCCGACGGTCCTTCTAACGGCCCCGACGTGACGCATGCCGATCCACCACCCTACCCTGCGGCCGGCTTTTTCCGCGATGCCTTTTTCGTGCCCCGCTTGTTCTTGGCAACGGCGGCAGGTCCGGGAATCTCGGTGACGGTGCCGCCCGCGGCCAGGATCTTCTCCTTGGCGGAGGCGCTGAAGTGATGTGCCGACACCTTCAGAGGCTTGGCGATCGCCCCGTTGCCGAGGATCTTCACCTCGTGCCAGATGCCCTTCGCGAGACCGGATTTCCGCAGCGTCTCGGGCGAGACGTCGCTGCCGGCGGGAAACCGGGCCTCCAGATCCTCCACGTTGACGTCGGTGACGATCCGACCGTGGCGGTTGTGGAATCCACGCTTCGGAATCCGCCGGATCAGCGGCGTGCCACCGCCCTCGAAGATCGCCGGAGCGCTCCAGCCTGCCAACTGGCCCTGGCCCTTGTTGCCGCGGCCCGCCGTGCGGCCCCGGCCCGACCCGGGCCCGCGACCGACCCGCAGCCGCTTGCGATTCTTGTGGACGCCCTTGTTCACATCGTTGAGTTTCATGGTTTTCCCGTCCGCATGTCCCGCACTGGATTTCCGCCGATGTCGAGCCGCCCCGGCCCGCCGCACCGACGCTACGACAGCGACACTCCCCGGAGCCGCTCCACATCCGCCTTGGTTCGCAACTGCTTGAGCGCGTCGATGGCCGCCTTGACGAGATTCACCGGATTCGTCGAGCCGTGAGCCTTGGTGAGCACGTCACGGATGCCGGCCGACTCGCAGACCGCCCGCACGGCCGCACCGGCGATGATGCCGGTGCCGGGGCTCGCGGGCAGCATGATCACCTTGGCAGTGCCGCTGAAACCCTCCACGCGATGCGGGATCGATCCCGCCTCGACGGGCACCTCGATCAGGTTCTTCATCCCGTCCTTGATCGCCTTCTCGACGGCGGGCGGCACCTCGTTGGCTTTGCCGTAACCGCAGCCGACCTTGCCCCGACCATTTCCGACGACGACGAGCCCGGCGAAGCTGAACCGCCGACCGCCCTTCACGACGGTCGCACAGCGACGCACCTTCACGACCTTTTCCGCGAATTCACCGCCGCGGGAATCGCCGCTCCGTGAATCCCTGTCTCTGCCGCCTTCTCTACCGCCTTCTCTGCCGCTGGTGGACACGTCTGGTTCTCTGGGGGTGACTGGGAGGAGGGAATGCCGTGCGAATCTCGAATCGTCGCCGTCTCGTCAGAAATCGAGGCCAGCCTCGCGGGCCGCGTCGGCCAGCGCGGCGACACGGCCGTGGTAGCTGAACTCACCGCGGTCGAAGCAGACCTTCGTGACGCCGGCGGCCTTGGCCCGCTCGGCAACGGCCTTGCCGATCGCCGCCGCGGCGTCCTTGTTGCCCCCGAAGCCGACGGAGGAACGGATCTGCTTGTCCATCGTGCTTGCGGACGCCAAGGTGCGGCCCGAGGCATCGTCGATGATCTGGGCGTACATGTGCTTGTGGGTCCGAAACACGGAGAGCCGCGGCCGTTCCGCGGTGCCCCGGATGGAACGCCGGACGCGATGGCGGCGACGGATGCGCTGGCGGAGGATCGTGCGTGCGTGGTCCATGACTCGTGCCGGTGGTGGGGGGTCTGGTGAGTGGTGGGGCGTGTCGGTTGGAGGGGCCGCCGCTCGCGACGGCCCGAAACGGGCTACTTGGTGACGGCCTTGCCGGCCTTGCGACGGACCTGCTCCGACTCGTAGCGGATGCCCTTGCCCTTGTAGGGCTCCGGCTTCCGCATGGAACGGACCTCCGCGGCGAATTGGCCGACGAGCTGCTTGTCGATTCCCTTGATGCTGATGTGCGTCTGATCCGGGCAGGTGACGGTGAGGCCGGCCGGAATCGGCACCTGCAGTTCGTTGGCGAAGCCGACACGCAGCTGCAGCACGTTCTTCTGGATGGCCGCGAGGTAGCCGACGCCCACGATCTCGAGCTTCTTTTCGTATCCCTTGGACACGCCCTCGACCATGTTGGCGACCAGCGCCCTGGTGAGCCCGTGCACGCTCCTGGCGAGCCGGTGGTCGCCGTCGCGGGTGACCGTCAGCGCCGCCTGGTCGGCCGTGACGGTCACGGCGGGATGCAGCCGCTGCTCGAGCTTGCCGAGCGGGCCTTCAACCGTGATCACGCCGGCCGAGACCGTCGCCTTCACGCCCTTCGGAATCGTCACCGGAGACTTGCCTATGCGGGACATCGCCTGCGCCTCTCTTCTTCCTGTCTTTCCGTCCGTCAATCATCGTCCGCCCGTCCGCCGCTCGAGCCACGTCGAGCGGGCCGATCGGGGTCTACCACAACTCGCACAACACCTCGCCGCCGAGCTTCCGTTGCCGCGCCTCACGATCGCTCACGACCCCGCTGGAGGTCGACAGGATCGAGATGCCGAGACCGCCGAGCACCGGCCGGAGCAGCGCCGACCGGCTGTACACGCGACGCCCGGGGGAGCTCACCCTGCGAATGTGCCGGATGAGCCGCTCGCCGTTGGGGCCGTACTTGAGCTCGAGGTGCAGCTGCGGCACCGGCTCCGACTCGACCTCTTTCCAGTCCCAGATGAATCCCTCTCGCTTCAACACGTCGGCGACGCCGCGCTTCACCTTGGAACTCGGCAGTTCGACGGTGGCGCGTTCGACTCGCACCGCGTTGCGGATGCGGGTGAGCATGTCGGCGATGGGGTCAGTCATCATGTCAGCGGAACCCTCTTGTGAAATCCTCGGACTCGATCCGTGTCGTCGTTCTCGTCGTCGCTCTGCTGTGCCTGTCTGTGATCGACTCGTACCAATCGGCCGTCGAACCGGCCGTACCACGTTGCGTTACCAGATCACCTCACCACTCGCCTACCAGCTCGCTTTGCGGACGCCGGGAATGCACCCCTGGTCGGCCAGCTTCCGGAAGCAGATGCGGCAGGTGCCGAACTTCCGGTAGACGGCGCGAGGCCTTCCGCAGAGCATGCAGCGATGCACCTTGCGGGTGGAGAACTTCGGCGGCCGCTTCGCCGCGGCGATCTTGGATTTGCTAGCCATGGGTCTCTTTGAATCCCTCGCAACCGGTCCTGGTGCCGCTACGCCGCGGCACCGCCATCGTCGTCGTCCTTCTTGAGCGGGAGCCCCATCGCCCGCAGAAACTGCCGCGCCTCGTCGTCGGTGCGGGCGGTCGTCACGAGCGTGATGTGCATGCCCTGCGGCCGCGTGTAGCGGTCAGGATTGATCTCCGGGAAGACCATCTGCTCCGACAGGCCGAGGCTGTAGTTGCCGTGCCCATCGAAGGCCGTGTTGGAGAGCCCCCGGAAGTCGCGGACCCGCGGCAACGCCAGGGAAACGAGCCGGTCGTAGAACTCGTACATCCGGCGGCCACGGAGCGTCACCTTGCAGCCGATCGGCAGGTTTTCCCGGAGCTTGAAGCCCGACACGGCCGCCTTCGAGATGGTGGCGATCGGCTTCTGCCCGGTGACCTGCGTCATCGCGCCGATCGCCTCCTCGAGGTACTTCTTCTCGGTCACGGCCACGCCCACGCCCATGTTGACCACGATTTTCACGAGCTTGGGGATGGCGTGCGGGTTGGTCCGCGACAACGAAGTGGCCAGCTGCGGACGCACCGTGTTGAGGTAAAAGTCAAGCATGCGCGGCGTGCCCGGCGCCGCCGTCGCGTCGGCCGGGGCCCGCTTGCCGGCGGCCGCCGTGTCTGCCTTCGTCTTCTTTGCCATCGTTGCAGCCCTTCGTCGTCTTTCTTCAGTCGTACTTCAGTCGTACTTCAGTCGTGTTCGCTTCGGTCGTGTTCGTTTTCTGCCAGGCGGATGTTCGACGGTCCGTCGACCGCCCGATCAGCCGCTAGGCAGGCTTATTCGCCGGCTTGCGGCTCCCCTTCGGCTTGCGGATCACCCCCTGCTCGGCGCCGCACTTGCGGCAGACCCGCACGCGGCCGCCGTCGGCAGATTCCCGCACGCCGAAGCGGGCGGCCTTGCCACACCCGCCGCACACGAGCAAGACGTTCGAGATGTCGATCGGCAGTTCCTTGCTCAGCCGGCCGCCCTGCGGGTTCTTCTGGCTACGCTTGATGTGGCGGTAAACGCGGCCCACGCCCTCGACGACCACCTTGCCGGCAGTCGAACCGGCAGCCGACGCCTTGGCGGGCCGCACCGACAGCACCTTGGCCCGCGTGCCCTTCGCATTGCCCGTCGTTACCTCGACGAGATCACCCGTTCGGATCAGCATCACACCACCTCGCTCGCCAGGCTGACGATCTTCATGAAATTCCGGTCGCGGAGTTCCCGGGCCACCGCCCCGAAGATGCGGGTGCCCTTCGGGTTCTTGTCGTTGTCGATGATCACGCAGGCGTTCGTGTCGAACCGCACGTAGCTGCCGTCGTCCCGCCGCGTCGGCCGTTTGCAGCGGACGATGACGGCCTTCACGACGGCCTTCTTCTTGACATCGCTGCCGGCGATCACGCTCTTCACGCTGCACACGATGATGTCGCCGATCCCGGCCGTGCGCTTCTTGCTGCCACCGAGCACCTTGAAGCACATGACTTCCTTGGCGCCGGTGTTGTCGGCCACAACGAGCCGCGTCTGCATCTGGATCATGATGTCCGTCCTTCCGTGCCCTGCGTCCGCTGGCCAGCTGCGCCGGTGGCGGCCTCGGCCTCGGCCTTGGCGGCCGACTCACGCAACTGCGTCGCCCGCGCGCCGCTCCGCAGGGAGGCGACGTCGACCGCGGTGCTCTTGGAGACCACCCGCACGAGTTCCCACCGCTTCAGCCGGCTCCGCGGCCGGCACTCGATGATCTCGACCAGGTCGCCGATCTGCGACGTCTCCTGCTCGTCGTGCACGTGGCAGACGGTGCGGCGGTGGAGAATCCTGCCGTACTTCGGATGGCGCACGATGCGCGGGATCTCGACGCGTCGCGTCTTGCTCGCCGCGGCGCTCGTGACCGTTCCTGTTTCGACTCGCTTGGGCATCTTCGATGATTCCTGACTGGAAAACCTGCGATCCTGTGTGTGTCTCGTGCGATCGCCGCCCGGCCGCATGGCCGATCACGGCGGTCAGTTGCCGCTCTGCGTCCTCTTCTGGAACTGCCGCTTTCCCGGTACGCGGCCCGTCTTTTCCGCCCGGATCTTGGCCCGGCCACTGGCCTTCTGCTTCTTGGCGTGCTTCTCGTGCTGGGGAGAGTGCTCGCCCTGGGCAACCGACGCCGCCTCGCCCGAATCCTCGCCCGACTTCAGCAGCCCCCTCTCGGCGAGGATCGTCTGGCAACGGGCGATCGTGCGGCGGTGGTTCCGCAGTTCGGTCGGCGCGGCCAACTTCTCCGTCTGGGCCTGGACCCGCAGACGGAACAGCGACTCCGCGGCGTCTTTCCAGACGAGCCGGATCTGCTCCTCCGCCATCTCTCTCAATTCACGTGCCTGCGTCATGTCGGCCTTGCTTTCTCGCTCTCTCGACTGCGATCTGCTCTGAATCTCTTTGTCTGAATCTTTGCCTAGGTCTTTTTTGATTCTTTTCCGGATCTCTTCGGCTATCCCGCCCTCGTCCCCTCTGGGCCCGGGAGCTCACATCACCCTGCGTCTCACGAACCGCACCCGCAGCGGCATCTTGTGCGCCAGCCGCGCCAGGCAGATGCGGGCCGCGTCCTCGGTCACGCCGCCGATCTCGTAGAGGATCATGCCGGGCTTGATGACCGCGGCCCAATACTCCGGCTCGCCCTTGCCCTTGCCCATGCGGGTCTCGAGCGGGATCGACGTGATCGACTTGTGGGGGAACACGCGCACGAACAGCCTTCCCTCGTTGCGGAGGTACTGCTGGGCCGCGATGCGACCGGCCTCGATCGTGGCCGCCGGCAGCCATCCCGGCTGTTCGGCCTGGAGGCCGAAGTCGCCGAAGACGACGCGGTTGCCACGCGAAGCGTCACCTCTTATACGACCTCTTTGGCTTTTTCGGTGCTTGACCCTCTTGGGCATCAGCGCCATCGCCGCTCTCCTCGTACATGCCTTGATTGACCCACACCTGCACTCCGATGTGACCCTGCGCCGTGGGAGCCTCGCAGAATCCGTAGTCGATCTTCGCCCGCAGCGTGGAGAGCGGCATCGATCCGGCAATCGCCTTCTCGCACCGCGACATCTCCGCACCGCCGAGCCGCCCGGCCAGCTGGATCTTCACCCCCCTGGCACCGGCGTCCATGGTCGTGTCGATCGCCCGCTTCAGCGTCCTGCGGAAAGCGGCCCGCTTCGTGAGCTGGTCGGCGATGTCCTCGGCGATCAGCTGGGCCTGAATCTCCGGCCGGCTGACCTCCTCGACCTTCAGGTTCACCTTGCGGCCGAGCAGCTCCTGGAGCTCGTCCTGCAGCCGGTCGACCTCCTGGCCCTTGCGGCCGAGGATCACGCCCGGGCGGGCCGAGTGCACGATCACCTTGACCTCGTCCCGCGTCCGCTCGATCTCCACCTTGGGGATCGCCGCGGCGCGATGCTTGGTCTTGAGGTACCGCCGCACCTTGAAGTCCTCGAGCAGGAGCTCCCGGAAGTCCTTCTTCGAGGCGTACCAGCGGCTCTTCCAGGGCTCGGTGATGCCCGTCCTGAAGCCGACCGGATTTACTTTTTGACCCATGAGTGATGCCTTGTTTCTCGAATCGGTGGAACGACCGGCCGTTACTCCGCCGCCCGCGTGTCGAGGGCGACCTTGATGTGTGACATCCGCCGCTTGATTCCGAACGCCATGCCACGGGCACGCGGCCGGATCCGCTTGAACATCGGGCCCGGATCGATCCGGGCGTCCACGACGACGAGGTCGTCGAGCCCGGCGGCCTGCCTGTGCTCCGCATTGCCCAGGGCGCTCTTGATGACCTTCTCGAGCATCCGCGCGCCGCGATGCGGCTGAAACTTGAGGATGTCGAGGGCCTCGTCGGCGAACTTGCCCCGCACGAGGTCGGCCAGGGCGCGAACCTTGCGGGGGCTGATGCGGGCGTACTTGTGGATGGCTGTGTATGGCATGAATCACCTGTGCCGTTGCTGGCTGCTCACTTCGAGGCCGGGGCCGGCGTCGCCGCTTCCTTCACCTTGCCGCCGTGGCCGCGGAACGTCCGCGTCGGGGCGAACTCGCCGAGCTTGTGTCCGACCATGTCCTCGGAGACGAGCACCTTCACGTGCTGCTTGCCGTTGTGGACCATAAACGTCAGCCCGATGAACTCCGGCACGATCGTGCACGACCGCGACCAGGTCTTGATGGGATCCCGCTTCCCGGACGAGAGCTGGGCCTCGACCTTCTCGAAGACGCGGGGATCGATGTAGGGACCTTTTTTCGCGCTGCGACCCATGGTTCTTGATTCCGTGCTGTTGTGGCTTGCGTGTGCGTCCGCCCGTGCGTGCCCGGTTTACCTGAGCTTCAACTGACCATACCGACGACTCTTACGGCGGCGCAGGATCGCCGCACCCGACGGCTTCCGCGGCTTCCGCGTGCCGCCGCCCTTGGCGCTCTTGCCCGTGGGGCTCACCGGATGCCGTCCGCCCTTGGTCCTGCCTTCACCACCGCCGTGCGGGTGGTCGATCGGGTTCATGGCCGTGCCGCGCACCGTCGGGCGAATGCCCATCCAGCGCTTCCGGCCGGCCTTACCCAGCACCACGTTCATGTGCTCGGAGTTGCCGATGGCGCCGATGGTCGCGCGGCAGGCCGCGGGCACGCGGCGGATTTCGCCGGACGGCAGCGTGAGCTGGGCCCACTGCGCCTCGCGGGCGACGAGCACCGCCGACGAGCCGGCCGAGCGGCAGAGGCGGCCACCACGGCCGGCCTGCAGTTCGACGTTGTGGACCTGCATGCCCAGCGGGATCGCCGACATCGGCAGGCAGTTGCCCACTTCCGGCGGCGCGTTCTCGCCGCTCTGGACCGAACCGCCCACCTTCAGCCCTTCCGGAGCCAGGATGAACCGCTTCTCACCGTCGGCGTAGTGGATCAGCGCGATGCGGCAGGTGCGGTTGGGATCGTACTGGATCGATTCCACGCGGCCGGCAATGCCGTCCTTGTTGCGACGGAAGTCGATCAGCCGGTAGTGCTGCATGTGGCCGCCGCCACGGTGCCGCGAGGTGATCTTGCCCTGGTTGTTGCGGCCGCCCGTCTTGTGCTTGCGGACCCGCAGCTGCTTCGGCGCGCTGGCGCCGGCCGTCAGCTCGTCGAAGTCGGAGACGCTCGCGTTGCGGCGGCCGGGGCTGGTCGGGTTGTATGTGCGAATGCCCATGATGAACGTGCTTTCAGAACAGGTTGATCTTGAAATCGGGCTTGAGCGTGACGACCGCCTTCTTCCAGGCCTTCGTGCTCGTGCGCCGCATCCGGCTGCGCCGCGCCTTGCCGATGCGGTTCTGCACGGCGACCTTCTCCACCTTCACGTTGAAGAGTTCCTCCACAGCGCGGCGGATGTCGGCCTTCGTGGCCTCGGTGACCACCTCGAACGTGTAGGCGTTGTGCCGAGTGGCGCGGTGCATGCCCTTCTCGGTGACCAGCGGCCGCAGCAGCACGTGGTGCGGCGAGAGCCGGGGCGTGAGGGCTGGAGCCGGGGGGACGGGCACTGCCATGATTTATTTCTCCCTCTTCGCGGGCTGCCGAGCGGTTTTCCGCGTCGTCGTCTTCGCCGCCGGCTTCTCGCGGGCAGGCTTCTCGCGGGCCGGCTTCTTCTTCGATGCCGCCGGCTTCCGCACGGCGACGGACTCCTTGACCGACGCACGAAACGCGTCGATGGCGGCCGTCGTCATCAGCAACGCGCGGGGCCGCAGGATCGACCACGCATTCAGGTCGCCCACCGGCGACACCGACACGCCGTCGATGTTGCGGGCGCTCTTCCAGAGCATCTCGCTGTGCTTCTCGGAGGCGACGAGCACGGTGTTCTCGGCGATGCCCAGCGACTTCAGGAGCTTGGCGACGGCAGACGTCTTGGGCGCGGCCAGATCGAGCCCGCTGACGAGCTTGACCTCGTCGTCCGCGAGCTTCGCGGCCAGCGCCATCCGCGTGGCTGCCTGCAGCGACTTCCGCGGCATCCTCCAGCCGAAGTCACGGGGCCGCTTGGCGAAGATGTGACCGCCGCCACGCCGCGTGCCGCTGCGCCTGCCGCCGGCGCGGGCGTTGCCCGTGCCCTTCTGCCGGTAGAGCTTCTTGGTCGACCCGGCCACCTCGCCGCGCGACTTCGTGCGAAACGTGCCCTGCCGCTGGTTGGCCTGATACATGACCACCGCGTCGTGCAGGAGCTGCTTGTTGACGGAGGGCGCGATCTCGGCGGGGTCGATCTCGTAGGAGCCGACCTGCTTGCCCGACATGTCGTAGACAGCAAGATTCACTTGGCACCCGCCTTCTTCTTGGCGCCGCCGGCGGGAGCAGGCCCGCCGCGTCGCTTCACCTTGTTGGTCTGCCGCACCACGACGTAGCTGCCGTTGGGCCCGGGCACCGCCCCACGAACGAGCAGCAGGTTGTTCTCACGATCGACTCGCACGAGCCTGACGTTCCGCATCGTGCACCGCTCGTTGCCGAACCGCCCCGCCATCCGCTTGCCCTTGAAGACGCGGGCGGGCGACGTGTTCATGCTCGTGCCACCCTGATGGCGATGCACCTTCTTCACGCCGTGGCTGGCCCGCTGGCCCTTGAAGCCGTGCCGCTTCATCACGCCGGCCGTGCCACGGCCCTTGGACGTGCCGACGATGTCGACCGACTCGACGCCGTCGAAGAGTTCGACGGTGAGCACCTGCCCCACCTCGACGCCCTCGTAGGCGCCCCGCAGCTCGCGGACGAAACGCTGTGGCTCGCAGTTGGCCTTGGGGGCCGCCGCAACGCCGGCCTCGGCCGCCCGCTTCGCGCGACGACCGTCAAGTTTCGCCACCTGTCCGCGGCCCGCCCTGCCGACGAGACGCCGCGGCTTGTCGAGAAAGCCGATCTGCACCGCGTCGTAGCCGTCGCGGGCGACCGACCGAACCTGCGTCACGGGGCACGGCCCAGCCTCGATCACGGTGACCGGCACCACGATGCCGGAGGCGTCGAATATCTGCGTCATCCCGACCTTGCGGCCGAGGAGGCCCTTCCGCCCGGGGGCGGAAGCCGAACCTGCCTTGGTTTCTGCAGCCATATTCATCGCCGTCGAAACGGAACCCGGGGGGATCTGCGGCATGCCGCAACATCCCCGCCCCGTCTCGCGATCACGCTCGAAGCCGTTGGCTGCGGGAGCACCCGGGAGTCTCGCCCCCGGGCCTTACCCACAACGCCTTCCAAGCATGCCGTGTCGTGCGCTCCTGATGGTGGTTGGTGGTGGTCTTGTTGGGTTGGATGGACGTTGGGTTGGATGGACGGTTGGCCCGAACGTCGACGGCCGACTAGCGGGAGGATGCCTTGATCTTGATGTCGACGCCGGCCGGTAGGCTCAGCTTGTTGAGCGCCTCAATCGTCTTGGCCGTGGCCTGGACGATGTCGATCACCCGCTTGTGCGTGCGGATCTCGTACTGCTGACGGGCCTTCTTGTCGATGTGCGGGCTGGAGAGCACGGTGTAGCGCTCGATGCGGGTGGGCAGCGGGATAGGGCCGTGCACTTCCGAGTTGGTCCGCTTGGCGGTGTCGACGATCTCCGCGGCGCTCTGGTCGAGCACGGCGTGGTCGTACGCCTCCATACGAATCCGAATGATTTCCTGCGTCGGACCAGCCACGACGATCTCCTCAAAAACCGATCGAAAATACGAACCGTACGAACTCGTTCAATCGCAGGCCTGCGCAAGCCGGAAACCCGGCTCGTCAGCACCGAAGAAAGCCTCCGAAAAGGCTCTTTTCCGCGACACCCTTCGAGACGTCCTGGAAGCCGCGCCATGCACTGCCGGCGCGCCGTCAGAACATCCGCGGCCGGCCGAGGCCGCCACGGTGTCGCTGCGGAGGGACTAGGAATTTATGACCGCCGGAGAGGCGTGTCAACACACCACGTTTTGCAGCGGCGAACGTCGTCGCCCGAGCCGCGGCACCACCCCCGCAGGGGAACGATCTCCAGACTCCAGGCTCCAGAGTCCAAAGCCAGCCCCAGGCGACCGGCACGGCTTCCGGCGAGAAGCCCCTCGCCCCACGCGCGTCCCAGCCCAAAACACGGCAATCAATGGGCATTTTCCGCAGGCTGGGCTACCCTGACGCCCCAAAGCCTTCCCCCCTCGCGAACCTCGGAAAAGAGCAGTCATGACGCCACACGCCGCACCGCCGTCGCCCGACCTCTTCAGCCTCGCCGGCCGCGTGGCCCTCGTCACGGGCGCCAGCCGCGGCCTGGGCCTGCAGATGGCCCGTGCCCTGGCGCGCGCCGGCGCCGATCTGGTGATCACGGCCCGTTCCGTCGACTCCCTGGCGGAATCCCGCCGTGAGCTCGAATCGTTTGGCCACAAGGTCGTGCCGCTGCCGCTCGACCTCCGCGACGAGCAGAGCATCCGGTCGGCCGCCGCCGCCGCGGAGGCCGCTTTCGGCGGCATCGATGTCCTCGTCAACAATGCCGGCTGCAACATCCGCAAGCCCACGATCGACGTCACCTGGGACGACTGGAACACCGTGGTCGACACGAACCTCCGCGGCACGTTTTTCATGGCGCAGTCGATGGTCCGGTTCATGCTCCCCCGCCGCCGAGGCAGGATCATCAACATCGGCAGCGTGACGAGCGTGTTCGGCTACGCCGGCCTGGTGCCCTACTCCGCCAGCCGCGGCGGCGTGAAGCAGATGACGATGGCCCTGGCCGACGAGTTCGGCCCGCACGGCATCACGGTGAATTGCCTCGCGCCGGGCTGGTTTCGCACGGCCCAAAACGACGTGCTCTACCGCGACGAGGAGTGGCTGGCCTACATCACCGACCGGATCCCGATGCGGCGGCCGGGCCGGGCCGACGACCTCGACGGGGCGGTGGTATTCCTCGCCTCCGATGCCAGCGGCTACGTCACCGGCCAGACGCTCCTCGTCGACGGCGGCATCACCACCGGCTCGACACGGGCGCTGCCGCGGAGGAAGGAATAGACCGAGATCGGAGCTGCTGCGGCTCCTTCCGGGGTCATCCGGCGGCCTGATCCCGTGGCCGGGCCGGGGATTGGACGGGAACGACGCATGGCGGGGCGCCGGGGCAGCCCGCGCCCCGTCGCCGGACGTTCGCTCCGGCCATCCTGGCCTGCGCTCTCTCGAAGCTGACTGCGCGTCGCCATCCATGGCTGCGCTTGTCAGCTACGCCGGCTCTC
>JBILVO010000163.1:0-8043 GCA_044370415.1 Pirellulales bacterium | reverse complement strand
AGGGCGCCTTCTACAGTTCCGACGACTACTGCGGAAAGTACGAACTCCGTGGCGTGGAGAAGGTGAACGTCGACTACGAGAAGGCCGAGGATCAGGGGAAGGGCAACGACGTCAACAACATGTTCGAGCTGTTCCGCGCCAAGCGGGCCGGCGACCCCAAGATCGCGAAGTCCAACTTCGTCGATCGCGCCGGGCCGCTCACCGAGACGATCCTCCTTGGCAACCTCGCCGTCTGGGCGGCCGCCAAGGGCGGCGCAGACGGCGAGATGGGCGACTGGGGCGAGAAGGTCGAGTGGGATGCCAGGAACCTCAAGGTGACCAACCTGGCGTCGCTGAAGACGCCGCGTGTCGCGGACCTCATCAAGCCGACCTACCCGACCGGGTATCGCCTCGACCTGGTGTCGAGCCCGGCCGCGTCGAGCCCGACCGTGGCGAGCCCGACCGTGGCGAGCGGTTCGGCAGAGGTTCGGCCGGTCGACATCGGCGACCACATGCCGGCTTCAGCGGTCGAAGCCTCCCCTGCCCCTGCACCCGCAGTGTCCCCGGCGCCGGCCCCGGCACGGTCATGGCGGCCCATGCACCGCAGGTTGTTCCGCCGGAGCGGCCGCTAGGCCGCCACGGCGGTTCCGCGAACGCGATCATGCCCCATCGAAGGAGTAAGCGACCATGCACCTGCGCGCAGCTCGGCGGCAATGCCTGAGGCTGGTACTCGTGTCGGCACTGGCGTGCGCCTGGGCGACGCCGTGTGCCGTGATCTTCGCCCAGCCCGCCGCCGCCACCCGGGCAGCGGCGGCTGACGTGGCGGAGGGCAAGAAGCGGCTCGACGCCCTGGGCAGCGAGGCCAAATACAAGATCGACGACGCGGGCCGGCTCACCGAGATTTCGATCGAGGACGGCGCCGACATCTCCGCAGACGACGTGGCGCTCTTTGGTCGCCTCCTCGACCTGCGTTCGCTGAAGATTCTCAACTGCCGTGCCTTGAACGATGCCATGGTCAAGCAGCTCGCGGGCCTGTCCGGCCTCGATACGCTGGCCTTGACCAACAGCGCCATCACCGACGAGGGCGTGGCGACGCTTGTCCAGGCCTTTCCGAGCCTGGTCGAGCTCGACCTGTCGTCCAACACCAACATGACCGGCGCTGCGCTGAAGCTCATCGCCTCACTGACGAAGCTCGAGCGACTCACGCTGCTCCAGAACCGCTTCAACGACCTCAACACCCGACGGCTCGCGAGGCTGCCGGAGCTGAAGTCGCTCGACCTGCGGGGCAACATGGAGGCCGGCGACATGACGCTGGAGGTGATCGGCAAGCTGCCGAAGCTCACCGCGCTCAAGCACCGCAGTTCCGCCGTGACCGACGACGGGCTGGCCGGGCTGGCCGCGAGCGGCACGCTCGAATCCCTCCTCATCCAGGATTTCGTGATCACGAGTGCCTCGGGCGCCCACCTCGCGAAGCTGTCGAAGCTCTCGTCGCTGGAAATCTTCCGCTGCCAGGGCTTCGGCTCCGACGGCGCGCTGGCGCTCGCCGGGCTGCCGCTGACCCGGCTGACGCTGCGGGATCTACCCGACGTGGGCGATCCGGCGCTGGCGGTGCTCGCCAAGCTGCCGCGGCTCAAGCGGCTCTACCTGCACGAGCTGGCGAGCGTGGGGGACGCCGGCCTGAAGGGGCTGGCGGCCGCCAAGGAACTCGAGGTGCTCGACATCTGGAGCCTACCGAAGATGACCGACGCCTCGATCGACGTGATCGCCGGCCTGCCGAACCTGAAAGAACTCTCGATCCGCGAAACCGGCGTCACGGAGGCGGCCGTCGCGAAGATCGCGGCGCTCCAATCGCTGCAGTCGCTGACCTTCAAGAACAACGGCCCCCTCTCGTCGGACAACGCGGCGAAGCTCAAGGCGCGGAAGTGGTCGAAGCTCGATCTGGGCGGCGCCGGCAAGTGAGAGCCTGGCGCCGGTGGTGAAGAAAGGGTGGCTGACGGGACTCGAACCCGCGACCCCTAGAATCACAATCTAGTGCTCTAACCAACTGAGCTACAGCCACCGCGATCCGACGGCCGGACAGTTTACCACACTTTTTCCGGTGTCCACGCCCGCGAGGCGGCCGCCGTGCGCCGGTGCGCCGGACGACCGGCCGGCACGGGTCATTCGTCGTCGTCCCGCTCGTGCTCTGGCTCCGCGGTCGAGGCGGCGGCGCGACGTGCGGCGTTGCGGCTGTCGAGGCTCATCGGGCCGGCGCCGTTGGCGATGATGAAGAGCATCGCCCCCATGAGCGACAGGTTCTTCATGAAGGCGATCAGCTCCTCCTGCTGCCGCTCCGGCGCCGCCGCCCAGAAATCGTGGAAGTAGTAGGTCGCCGCCCCGAGAAACACCAGCAGCATCACCGCGCCCAGCCGGGCGCGATAGCCCAGGGCGATCGACAGCGAGCCGAGGATCAGGAAGGCGATCGCGCCCCCGAGCAGGATCTTCGGTGCCGGCACGCCCTCGGCGGCCATCGATTCGGCGACGGCGTTGAATTTCGGGATCTTGTTGCCGACGGCGCTCAGCAGGAAGATCGGCACGATCAGCAGCCGGCCGAGCAGCGACACGAGGCCACGCATCACGTTCATGGATCGCATCCCGGGTGACGGTCGTGCGGCAGACTTCGTCATCCACGTCGCAGACGTGGCCAAAGCCTAGCGACACCCGCCGCATTCGCCAGCACAGGCTCGTCCGTGCAGCCCGAGCCGCAGCGGCACGCCGCCGCCCCTTCTCCCCAGATCGCCCGAATTGACATTTCGTGTCGCCGGGCATTTCGATCCAATCCAACGAGGATCGCTTCCCAGGATCGCTGCGGGAATTCCCCGGAACCACCTCCGCAACCGCCCACGAGTTCTGCTGTCGGCTCGACCCGGATGGCGGACAGCGTGTCGTTTCCAAGAACGGGAGCCCGCCGGTGCCGCCAACCGCCCCACGACCGATCGTCACGACCAGCAGGTTCACCGCCGCCCGTGGCTGCGTCAGCGACGTGGCGCTGCTGGCCCGCGCGATCCCCCTCTTTCCGGTCGAGCGCGGCATGCAGCTGGCGCCACTGGCGGAGGCGCGGGCCGCCGCGTCCGTGCGGATCGGCTGGGCAGCGATCTTCCTCAAGGCCTATGCGCTGGTCGCCCGGGAAATGCCGGTGCTCCGCACATGGTTGGTGAACGGCCTGGCGGGGGGACTCACGCGACGGCTCGCCACCTCCTCGGAAAGCGTCGCCACGCTCGCCGTGAACCGCGTCGAGGACGGCGAGGATCGGCTGTTCTGGGCCCGGCTGGCCCGCCCCGACGCGCTGCCGCTGCCCGAGATCCAGGCGTTCGTCGCCGACTGCACGACGAAGCCGGTCGAGGAGATCTTCAAGCGACAGTTCGAACTCGAGATGGTGCCCGGGTGGCTGCGGCGGACGATCCTCCGCTGGAACATGAACTCGACGTCGCGGAAGCGGGCGGCCAGGATCGGCACCTTCAGCCTCTCCACGCTCGCGGGCATGGGGGCCACCAACCGCTTCCATCCCACGATCTGCACGACGAGCCTCTCTTACGCGCCGCTCGCGGCCGACGGCTCGTGCCTCGTGACGCTGATCGCCGACCATCGCGTGCTCGACGGCGTCGCCGCCGCGCGGGCGCTGGCCAGGCTGGAGGAAACGCTCGTCGGCGACATGGCACGCGAACTCCGCGGCCTGCCGGCCGTCACTCCGGCGGCGGCCCGCCAGCCAGCCGCCGCCTGATCGCCGCCAGTCGTTCGGCGAGATCCCGCTCGAAGCCCCTGTCGGTCGGCTCGTAATACCGCTTCTCGACGCCGAGGTAGTCCTGCGCCGCGATGCCGTCGGGGGCGTCGTGCGCATATGCGTAGCCCTGCCCGTGGCCGAGCTGCTTGGCGCCTGAATAGTGCTTGTCCTGGAGGTGCCGCGGCACCGGGATCACCGCCTGCTCGCGGACGTCGCGGCGGGCCGCACCGATCGCGGTGGTGCAGGCATTGCTCTTGGGCGCGAGCGCCAGGTACGTGACCGCCTGCGCGAGCGTGAGCTGGCATTCCGGCAGGCCCACGAACTCGGTCGCCTGCATCGCCGCCACCGCAACCATCAGGGCCCGCGGATCGGCGTTGCCCACGTCCTCGCTGGCCAGGATCACGAGCCGGCGGGAGAGAAACCGGACGTCCTCCCCCCCTTCGAGCATCCGCGCGAGCCAGTAGAGGCCGGCGTCGGCGTCGCTCCCCCGGATGCTCTTGATGAGCGCGCTGGCGCAGTCGTAGTGCGTGTCGCCCGAGTCGTAGGTGATCGCCTTCCGCTGCACGCTCTCGCGGGCCAGCTCAAGCGTAAAGGCGAGGGGCCGCTCGCTGCTCGAGAGCACGCCGATCTCGAGGGCCCCGAGCGCCCGCCGGGCGTCGCCGTCGCTCGTCTCCACGAGGAAGTCGCGGGCCTCGGGCACGAGCGTCACCTGCTCCATGCCCAGGCCCTGCTCGCGGTCGGCCACCGCCCGGTCGAGGATCTCCGCGATGTCGGCCCGCGACAGGCTCTCCAGCTCGAAGATCCGGCTGCGGCTGACCAGGGCGCTCGTGAGCGCGAAGAAGGGATTCTGCGTGGTCGCGCCGATGAGGGCGATCACGCCGCTCTCGACGTCGGGCAGGAGCACGTCCTGCTGGGCCTTCGAATAGCGGTGAATCTCGTCGATGAAGAGGCAGGTCCGCTGGCCGTCGTCCTCCAGCCGCCGCCGGGCGGCGTCGAGCACGTCACGCACGTCCTTGACGCCCGAGGCGGTGGCCGAGAGCTCCACGAACCGGCGCTTCGTCTCCCGGGCGATGATCTCGGCAAGCGTCGTCTTGCCGACGCCGGGCGGCCCGTAGAGGATCACCGACCCGAGCCGGTCGGCCTCGATCAGCCGCCGCAGCAGCGTCCCCTGCCCCACCACCTGCGCCTGCCCCACGTAGTCGGCCAGCCGCCGCGGCCGCATCCGCGCGGCGAGCGGGGCGGCGCGGGCGACGTTCGCGGCTCGGGAGGCGGAGAAGAGATCGGCCATGGCTGCCTGCCGCGGCCAGGCGGCGTCGCGGTGCTAGTCGTGCCGGGGAGCTTC
This sequence comes from Pirellulales bacterium, assembly GCA_044370415.1. Classification (GTDB taxonomy): domain Bacteria; phylum Planctomycetota; class Planctomycetia; order Pirellulales; family UBA1268; genus CAMCQY01. Next base: position 2,962 of record JBILVO010000163.1, on the reverse strand, counting down.
GAGCGGCGTCGTCGAATCGATGAACAGCCAGCTCACGCCGCCGATCACGTAGACGATCGCGAAGAGGTAGAAGACGGCGTTCCAGTTCTGCGCCGCCGCGCCGGCGGGCGTGGACAGGTTGAGCACCCAGGGCACCACCACGCCGGGCATCGCCCCGCCGAGGTTGCCCATCATGTTCATGCTGCCCGAGAGCGAGCCCGTATGCCGGCCGCCGACGTCCATGCAAGCCCCCCAGCCGCCGGGCAGCGCGATGTCGTTGGCGAAGCTCGCCAGCCCCACGGCGATCATCGACGCCATGCCGAGCACGAGCGACGGCGGCCCACCCTCGCCAGCCGCCTGCCGAAGCCAGACCGATGCCAGCAGCATCACCGCCGCGCCGCACAGCCCCGCGAACCCCAGCGCCCGCCGGGCCTGCGACGTGCCGCCCATCCTGCGGGCGACCGCGGCGGCCATGATCCCGGCGACGAACGAGCCGATCCCGCCGAAGAAGAGCGGAATGCATCCCGCCAGCGCCCGCTGCATGTCGGTCAGCCCGGGAAACGTCTCCTTGATGAACGTCGGCATCCAGGTGATGTAGAAGTACCAGGCGAAGCTCATGCAGAAATACTGCAGCCAGAGAAGCCACACGCTCCGACTGGCGACGAACGCCCCCCACGGCACGGCCGCGTGGCCGACGGCATGCGCCGCCGTGTCGCCGATGATCGCGCGCTCCGCCGCGTTCACGGCCGGATGGTCGCCGGGGTTGTCGCGGAACCACCAGTAAAAGATCACCGCCCACACCACGCCGAGGCCGCCGAAGAAGAGAAACGTCCAGCGGTAGTGCAGGTTGAGGTGATCCCGCGAGAGCATCCAGCCGACGAGCAGCGGCGTGAAGGCGCCCCCCCAGCGGGCGGCCAGCCACATGATCCCCTGGGCCCGCACCCGCTCGTCCTGCGGCAGCCAGAGCGAAAAGACCTTGGTGACGTTGGGGAAGCAGCCCGCCTCGCCCACGCCGAAGAGGAACCGGCAGACGACGAGCGAAGCGAAGTTCCACGCCCAGCCGGTGGCGGCCGTGAAGAGCGACCACATCGCCACCACCCGCATCAGCACGCGGCGGGGCCCGATCCGGTCGCCCAGCCAGCCGCCGGGAATCTCGAAGAGGGCGTAGGCGAGGCTGAAGGCTGTGAAGACCCAGCCCATCTGTTCCTTCGTGAGGTGGAGATCCTCCTGCATCTGCGGCGCCGCCTGCGAGATGCAGACGCGGTCGACGTAGGTGATCACGGCGAGCGCCACCGCGAACACGAGCACCATGTGCCTGACACCGGAGGGCCGCTGTGCCGCCGTCCGGCCGGAGTTTTCCTGCATCGATCCGCGCCGCGTGGTGCGGCCTCCTGCGTCAGCCGGCCCAGACGAACTCGATCGCGGCGTCGATGGACGGGTCGAGGCTCTTGTGCACCGGGCAGGTGTGGGCCGCCTGCTCGAGCAGCTGCCGCTGCGGATGGTCGGCGGGAAGCGGCACCGTGAGCCTGGTCCGCAGCCCGGCGATCCGGCGCGGCGGCTCCTTGCTCATCTCCTTCACGGTCTCCGCCTTCATGCCGGCCAGGTCGAGGCCGTGCCGCTCGGCGACGATTCCCATGATCGTCATCATGCAGGCCCCCAGCGCCGTGGCGACGAGATCGGTCGGGGAGAAGCTCTCCCCCTTGCCGTGGTTGTCGACGGGGGCGTCGGTGATGAGCGTGGTGCCGGACGGGCCGTGCGTGGCGCGGCACCGCAGGCCGCCCTCGTAGGTGGTGCTGAGCGTGACCATGGAAACACTGACCCTCCACAACCGCCGACTCTTGGTGACTCCGGGCTGATCCAGAACTCATCCCGGGTGCCCCCGCGACGCGTGCCGCGGGCTGGCAAGGAGCATAGTCTATCGCCCGCGAGCCGCGAGGCACCCCGGGGACGGCGGGCCTGCGGAATCAGCGCGCGCTGCCGGCTTCCACCCCGTCGGTGCCGTCCCGCGGCGGATGGACGCGGATCACGATCTCGCGCCGATACGGCGGCCGCAGCCAGGACGTGGAGGCAAACCGCGGAAAATCGCCGACGTCGCCCGGAACGCGCTCCCGTGATTCGGCCACGACGTAGTCCGGCCTCAGGGCGGGAAAGCATTCGCGGAACTGCGGATCTGGATAGTCGTGCGGCACGTCCGCGCGGTAGGCGCCGGGGGGCACGCGGATCCGCCGGTCGTTCACGTGGCCTTCCCGCTCCACCTGCTCCCAGCCGTCGATCGACCACTTCGAGGTGATCGTGTCTCTCGGCACTCCCTGACGCTCGAGAAACGCGATCGCCGCCAGCCGGGCACGGATGTCGGCGAACTCGTCGTGGGTGATGGCGATGCCCCGCACCGCGAAGAAGCCGACGAGCGCCCACCCCAGCACCGACCGCCGCGTGGTGAAGGCCGCCGCCCCCGGCGCCGGCCGGGCATGGTGAAGGAGCCACGTCGCGAGCGCCGGCAGGAACGGCAGGTAATACCGCGGATAGACGCCGCCGGTGGTCTCCGCGACCATCAGCAGCGAGCAGCCGTAGGGCACGAGGAAGGCGAGCGGCATGAGGATCGCGGCGGGCAGCCGCGATCGATCGGCTGAATCGCATCGGCGCCGCGCCGCCTCCGTCACCGCCATGCCGAGCGCGACGACGACGCCGAGCACGCCGCAGCGGATGACGCCCACGACGGCGTCGTGAGCCGGTCGGCCCACGGGCCTCCACCAGCCGCCCAGGAGGGACAGCGGCCCTTCGCACGAGCCGGTCAGCGTGCCGACGAACACGCCCGCCAGGATGGCGGCCGCGGCGACGAGCACGCACCGTCCCCAGCGGGTCCGCGCCGCGGCGGCGGCGTGCGCGACCACCCACGGCAGGCAGAAGAGCACGGCGGGAAGCACCTTCTGCGCGGCCTCCGCAACGACCTGCGTTACGCCGCCCGCAACGACCCGCACGTCGA
>JBILVO010000049.1:0-24302 GCA_044370415.1 Pirellulales bacterium | reverse complement strand
GGGCTGGGATCCGAAGGAAAACGGCGCGCTGATGATCGTGCTCTGGAACGCCGCCGCCTTGCACGCCCGGTGGGACCGCTGGATCGGCCAGCGCGGCTTCGCGCTCTTCGCCATCGGCGGCAACATCATCACGGCCTGGAGCTGGTTCGGCACCAATCAGCTCGGCATCGGCCTGCACAGCTACGGCTTCACCAGCGGCGTGCTGTTGCTCCTGGCCGGCTTCGTCGTCAGCCAGCTCGTGGTCATCGCCGCCGGCTGGGCGCTGACGCGTCCCGATTCAAGCGAGCCGGTGGGCTTCGCGGAGACGGGCTGAGCCCGCCCGCGAGTCAGCGTCCCGGTCGATCGCGGCCCGTGGATGGCCCGCACATCGGCGGAGCGACGCTCCGGCTCGACGGGCTGCCAGACACCGGCGACGAACTGCCGCACGCCGACCGTGGCCGCGGTGAGTTCGAGGGCGATCGCACCGCCGGGCGCCGCATCGCAGCCGGTCTTGATCACGGTGGCGGCCTGTCCGTCGGCCCGCGCCGTCGCGTAGGCCTCGCGGATCTCGTCCCAGGCCGCCGTGCCGGGGCCGCTGACGATCACCCAGTCTGCCGCCGTCACCCGCGCGATGTCGGGCGGCAGGCTCGTGCGGCTGCCATGATGCGGCGCGATGAGCACGTCGCACGTCCCCGGGTTCGCCGCGACGAGCCGGCGCAGCGGCTCCCCCTCGAGGTCGCCCGTCAGGAGCAGCCTGCGTCCGGCCGACTCGACTGCCAGCACGAGGCTCGCCTCGTTGTCGTTCTTCCAGCCACCGGGCTCCGCGTCCTGCGGATGCAGCACGCGGACGCGGCAGAGCGGATCGACGGCGAACGAGTCGCCTCGCCGCACGAGCCGCACCGGGATGCCCGCGGCCCGCGCCTGATCGAGCAGGTCGGCGACGGCGGGCGAGCTGCTCTCGAGAAACGACCGGGCGACGACGATCTCCCCCACCGTGAATCGCTCCAAGAGTTCGGGCACGGCGTTGAAGTGGTCGGCGTCGGCATGGGAAATCACGAGTGTGTCGATGCGGCCGATTCCCTCGTGCCAGAGCACCGCAGCCATACCGCGACGCGCGGCGGCCGCCGCGCCGAGACGGCCGGCGTCGTAGAGGAGGCAGCGGCCTGTCGGGCTCCGCACGAGGATGCCGCAGCCATGCCCCATCGCCGCGACCACGACCCGCAGCGCCGGGGGATCCGCGGCGACGAGCCGGCCGGCCCCGCTGGACGCTAGGCCGATGCCGCACCAGGCCACGGCCAACGCAGCCCAGGTGCCCACGCGCACAAGCCGCTCCCGGGGCATGACGAGCAGCATCGCCACCACCGCCACGTACCAGCCGGCCACCCACCATCCCGGCGGTCCGGCGACCCAGCAGTATCCACCCGGCACCCTGGCGGCCCATGACACGGCGATCGCGATGGACTCGAGCGTGGCATCGCATGCCCAGCCCGAGGCCGCCGCCAGGCCAGGCGACACCGCCGACGTCGCCAGACAGACGAAGCCCCAGGCCATCGCCAGCGCGACCAGGGGTGCGATCAGCGGATTGACGACCAGGCCGATCGGGCTGAAGAGGTGGAATCGGGCCGCCACGATCGGCGCCGTCACCGCCCACACCGCCGTGCCGATGAGGAAACAGTTCCACGCCTGGCGTGCCATCCGCCGCAGCCGACGCTCCCAGGGGGAGCGGCTGCGGTCGATAAGCCGCTCGATCGGATCGACGCAGGCGGGGCGGGACACCGCCGCCGACGCGGCCACGAGCACCGCCGTCGACAGAAACGACAGCTGCGTCCCGGTGCGAAAGAGCTCCTGCGGATGCCAGGCGAGCACGAGGCCGCCGGCCAGCGCCAACGAGTTGGCCGCCGGCGCGGGCCGGCCGACGGCGGCTCCCAGGCAGGCCAGCCATACGAGCAGCGTGGCCCGGACGACCGGCGTCTCTGCTCCGACGAGTGTCATGTACAGCCCCGTGCAGCACGCCACCGCCGCGAGCGACCAACCCCGCGGCAGCGCAGCCACATGAAACATGCGGAACAGCGCCAGCGACAGCAGTCCCACGTGGAGTCCGGAGATCGACAGGACATGGATCGTGCCCGTGACGAGAAACTCGAGGGTGTCCTCGCGGGGCAGGCTCTCCCTGGCGCCGAGCAGCAGCGCCGCAGCCAGTGCGGCCCGACGGTCCGATAGATGCTCGTGAAGCACCCGCACCCCACGGCCACGCAGTCGGTCGAGGATCGCCGCAACCGACACCGGCGCGGGCCCGGCGATCACGGCGACACCGTCGGCCTCGTGCGTCCGTACGATCGACAGGCAGCGCAGCGACCGCGCGCGGTCGCGAAAGTCGAACTCCCCCGGGTTGAGCGGCGACGACGGCCGCAGCCCGCGGCCGAGCAGCCGGACCCGGGTGCCGGGGGAAAGCAGCGCCGCCGGACCGCCCCGGTCACCTGACTCGCGCATCGCTGCTTCGCGCCCCGCTGATTCGCGAGCGGCCGACCCGTGGCCGTCGAGGATCACGGCGGCCCGGCCCGATGCCGGACGCCAGACAGGGCCGTCGCGAACCGCCCGAACGGCCAGCACGAATTCGTGACACCGCGGGCCGCCGGCCCGGCCCGTGCCGCCCCGGAGCGGATCGACCGTCTGAGGCATCAGGAGCCGCGGCGACTCGAGCACGACCCCCTCGACGGCGACCGGCTGTGGAGACTCAGTCAGGCTCCAGGCGAGATCATCCGCCGCAAAGAGGCTCGAGCTGACCGTCGACCAACCGGCGGCGGAAGCGAAGCCTCCCACCAGCAGCCAGACCGCGGCGCGGGCCGGCCGGCCCGCCCGGACGGCCCATCCCCAGGCCGCCAGGGCGGCCACGGCGCAGCACCACCACATGACAGGCGAGGCCGGCACGAGGATCGGCGCGGCACATCCGGCGGCGACCGCAGCGGCCACGGCCACCAGCGGCCTCTCAGGCAACGGCTCCGTGCGGATCCATCCGGCACGCCGAGCCCGGTACCCGAGGGCGAGGCACCAGATGCCAAGCTGCGAGATGCCAAGCTGCGAGATGCCAGGGCACAGGACACCACGAAGCCGGCCGCCGAGCAGCCGGTCGCCACACCGTTTCAGCCAGGATCGAACGCCGCACGCGGCCATGTCCTTCTTGGCGGAAGGCGATGGCGCCAGGGGCAATCGGGGCTCGCTATGAGCGACCGTGCGGTCCGGTGCATCGGTCCCGCCGCCCCAGCCACCGCATCACCCGGCGCGACAGGCCTGCACGATGCGGGGCAGACCAGCGAGATCCTTGAGCGTGGGCCCCGGCCGCAGCCCTGCGCAGCCGGCGAGAGCAGCCTCGGCGGCCGCCGCCGGCCCCACCTCCACCACGAGCCAGCCACCGGGCACGAGCGTTTTTTCGGCGGCGGCGGCCAGCCGCGCGATCACTTCCACGCCGCTCGGGCCGGATACGAGCGCTCCGCGCGGCTCGTGCAGCCGCACGTCGCGGGGCAGGGAATCGAACTCGTCCTCGCGGACGTAGGGCGGATTGCTCACGATCGCGTCCCACGGCCCCGCCGCCCGCGGGTGGTCGAGCAGATCGCACTCCAGAAACTCGATGCGGTCGGCCACGCCGTGCCGCGTTGCGTTGTCCCGGGCCACCGCGAGCGCGGCCGCCGAGACGTCGGTGGCGACGAATTCGGCGTGCGGCACATGCTTCGCGAGCGTCACGGCGATCGCCCCGGAACCGGTGCCCACGTCGACGATCCGCAGCCTGCGGCCATCCGCCGGTGGCGGCCGGCAGAGATCGAGCAGCCGGACGACCAGTCCTTCCGTCTCCGGCCGCGGCACGAGCACCGCCGGACTCACCGCGAAGGAGAGCGAGAAGAATTCACGGTTGCCCACCAGATACGCCACCGGCTCGCCTTCGCCGCGGCGCTTCACGAGGCCCCGAAAGCGGCCGCGCTCCTCCTCGCCCACCGGCACGTCGAACGCCGTGTAGAGGGCGATCCGCGGGCAGCCGCGGACGAAGGCCAGCAGCACCTCGGCGTCGAGCCGCGGCGAGTCGCTGCCGCGGGCCGCGAGCCAGTCGGCCGTCCAGGTGAGCAGCCGGCCCACCGTCCAGACATCTGCCTGATCTCGTTCGTCGGCCATCCGTGCTCCTTCACTCTCAGGCATCGCGGCGTGCGGCACCCCGGCCGTGCCGGCTCAGGCGGACGACGTTTTCGCCGACCGCTCCATGTCGCTGCGCCGCTGCTCCCTGGCATGCCGCCCGATCGCGTCGATCACCAGCCCCAGCCGGCCCGCCATCACCTGGTCGAGCGTGAAGCTCTCGTTGATCCTGTGGTCGGTCAGCCGGTTCTGCGGGAAGTTGTAGGTGCGGATCCGCTGGCTGCGATCGCCCGAGCCCACCAGTGTCTTCCGCTCCGCGGATCGCTTCGAATGCTCGATTTCCCGTCGGTGTTCATAGATCCGCGTCTTCAGCACGCGAAGCGCCTTGGCGAGATTCTTGTGCTGGCTCTTCTCGTCCTGGCACTGCACCACGATCCCGGTCTCGAGGTGCGTGAGGCGGACGGCCGAGGCCGTCTTGTTGACGTGCTGGCCTCCCGGGCCGCTCGCGCAGAAGAGATCCTTGCGGTAGGAATCGGGGGGCAGCGACACCTCCACGTCCTCCGGCTCGGGCAGCACCGCCACCGTGGCGGCCGAGGTGTGGATGCGGCCCTTCGTCTCGGTGTCGGGCACACGCTGCACGCGATGGCCGCCGCTCTCGTGCTGCAGCGTGCGGAAGATCGCCGGCCCCACGAGGCCGAGCACCAGTTCCTTGAACCCCCCGAGTTCCGTGGGGCTGGCGTCCATCACCTCCACGTCCCAGCCCTGCTCGGTGCAGTAGCGCCGGTACATCTCATAGAGATCGCGGACGAACAGCGCAGCCTCGTCGCCCCCGGTGCCCGCCCGCAACTCCATGATGCACCGGGACCGGTCGGCATCCTCGTCGTCGGAGCAGAGATCGAGCAGCTCGTCCCACTCCCGCTCCCGCCGCACCCGCAGCTCGGGCAGCTCCGCCTCGGCCAGCTCCTTCAGCTCGGCGTCGCCGGCAGCCATCGCGACGTGTTCGTCGATCTGCCGCTCGAGCGTGACGAACTGGCGATACTTTAACGCGAGACGGGCGAGCGTGCCGTGCTCGCGAGCCGTGGCCGAGAGCCGCGACTGGTCCGCCAGCACCTCGGGATCGACGAGGGCGCGCTCCAATTCCTCGAACCGGGAGAGCTTGGCTTCGAGTTGGTCGCGCATGGGTCCGGCAGGGCCGACTCCGCGAGATTCCGCAGGGCGGCCGACAGCGACGGTCAGGACGGCTTCGCGTCGGCCGCGGGCTTCTTCTTCAGGCTCGCGTACCCGGCACCGGCGAACTTGGACTTGAACTTCTCGATGCGGCCGGCGGTGTCGACGAACTTCAGCTTGCCCGTGAAGAACGGGTGGCACATGTTGCAGATGTCGACCTTGATCTCGGGCACCGTGCTGCGGGTCGAGAACGTGTTGCCGCAGCCGCAGCGGACCACCGTGTCGAGGTAGCGGGGATGGATTTCTTCTTTCATGGTCTTCTCGTCGCGAATCGTCCGTCGGGTCGTCGGTCACCGTTCCGCCATCCGCGGCGCACACCGCGGGGAAACCGCAGAGGATACCCTGTGCGGCGGCGGGAGGCAACGCGGCCCCGCACGGCGGCGGGCCGCCCGGAAGCCGCTCAGGGTTTCGGGGTGTTTTCCAGCTCCGCCGCCAGGAGCCTGCTGCCGAACCGCTGCGGCGACTGGTCCTCGCGGAGCAGCGTGGCGGCCGCGGCCGTGCGGCCGAGGCCGACGTACGCACGGGCCAGGTTCACCCGCGCCGCGTCGGCCCAGCGGCTGTCCGGAGCCGCCTCGAGGATCATCCTGCCCAGGTAGTCGACGGCGGTCTCGTATTCCCCCTCGGCGAGCGTCAGCGTGCCGAGCCAGTACGTGGCGTCCTCCTTCATCTGCTCGAAGAGCCGCCGGACCGCGTCGGCCTGCTCGGGAGCCGCCTGAGCGACGGCCTCCGCCAAGGCCTGCTTCCCCGGGCGGGCGGCGAGGTAGCTCACCTTCGCCCCATCAGGCCCGTCGAGCTGACCGCGAAACTCCCGCAGCCGCGCCGAGTAGAGCGGCCGCACGATCCGCGTCCCACGACGACCGCCCTCGCCGCCCCCCGTTGCCTCCGCGAGCGTCACCGACATCACTCCGAGTTCCCTGCCGAGCGCCGCCCGCACGCGGCCGTCGTTGCCGCGGCGCCGGGTGACGGCCTCCCAGGGAAACTCCCACAGGCCGGCCCGCGTTGCCGGAGTGGCCGCCCCGGCGTCGGCGTCGAGCGCCCGCAGCGCCCGCTCGGCGAGGCCGCTGGCGTCGAGCGCGAGCCGTGTGGCGCGGCTGCCCACGAGCTGCGCCTCCGCCGCCTTCATGCGGCGTGACAGATTCCACGGGTCGGCCGCCACGAGCACGGACAGTCCCGCGATGTCTCCGGCCTGCACCGGGTAGCGGCGGTCCGGGAACGAGAGCCGCTCGAGCACCGCCGGATCGGCGGCGGCCTGCCGCGCCGTGGCCACGCCGCTGCCGTCCGGGCCCGGGATCGGTATGCCGTAGGTCGGCTCGAAGAGCCAGGCCTCCCCTCCCGAAACGAGCGCAGGCACCCAGGCCCGCACGCTCCCGCGATCCGCCTGCCCCGTCGCGAGCATCACCCCGTCGAGTCCCGCATGCCGCAGGAGCTCGAGGAAGATCCACGCCCGCTGGGCGGAGCTGGCGCGGCCGGAGAGCAGGATCTCGCCCGGCAGGAACCAGCGGCTGCCGGGGGCAGCGTCGGTCGGCACCAGCGGCGGATCGCTCACGAGAGCGAGCGACCGCGTTGTCCAGCGAAAAAGGTTGACGGCGATGTCGAGATCCTCGACGGCATCGCCCCGCGCCGTCGCGGCGATGTCGGAGAGCCACCGCTGGTCGCGCAGCGCCGACACGTCGACCGTCGCGTCGAAGACCCGGCCGCCCAGGGACTCCGGCGTGGTGCCCTCGCGCAGCCGGGCGGGCAGGGCGGCAAACAGCGGATCGACCCGCCAGCCGCCAGCCTCGAAGCCGGCGGCGCCGGTCGCGTGGCTCCACTGGTTCAGGCGATCGAACACCTGCGCGAACGCCGACTGCTCGTCGTAGTCCTCCAGCCGGTCGAGCACCGCGACCGCACCGTCGAGCAGCTGCTCGCGGACCTCGTCAGACACCGCCGGCATCGTCCGCACGTCCGCCGAGGCGGCTGGCGCTGACGCCGGCAGGGCAGGGGGCTGCGGCCCGCCGCAGCCGAGGCACGTGCACGCCGCCGCCAGCCAGGCGCCGGCCTGAGCGCGGGACGCACGAGGAGCCTGCCCGCAACCGCCAGCATGCCGCACCATCAGGTGATCTCCATCCCCGCCAGTCGCGCCTCGTGGATCAGCAGCACACGCTGCAGCACGCTCCGCAGCTGCCCCAGTGGCACCATGTTCGGGCCGTCGCTGGGGCTCTGATCCGGATCAGGGTGCGTCTCCAAGAAGAGCCCGTCAATGCCCACCGCGGCCGCGGCCCGGGCCAGTGGCTCGACCAGCCCGCGGTCGCCGCCGGTCGAGTCACCGCGGCTGGCGGGCTGCTGTACGGAGTGCGTGGCGTCGAAGATGACCGGCACGCCGAGACCGCGCATCGTCACCAGCCCGGCGAAGTCGTTGACGAGACGACCGTATCCGAAGAACGTCCCGCGCTCGCAGAGCATCACGTCCTGGCAGCCGCCGGCGAGCAGCTTGGCGACGGCGTGCTTCATGTCACCCGGGGCGACGAACTGCCCCTTCTTCACGTTGACGGCCCGGCCCGTGGCGGCGGCGGCGAGGAGCAGGTCGGTCTGCCGGCAGAGGAATGCGGGGATCTGCAGCAGATCGCACACCTGCCCCGCTGCCACGGCCTGCTCGGGCAGATGGACGTCGGTCGTGACCGGCAGCCCCGTCGCGGCGCGGACCCGCGCGAGCACCGCCAGCCCCTCATCGATGCCGAGGCCACGGAAGGAGGAGACGCTCGTGCGGTTGGCCTTGTCGAACGACGCCTTGAAGACCACCTGCACGCCGAACTCGCGGCCGAGGGCGACGAGATGCTCGGCGATCTCGAGGCACAGCCGCTCGCTGTCGATGACGCACGGGCCGGCGATCAGGAGGAGCGGCTGGCCCGGCCCGCAGCGGTGCGGGCCGACGACGGCGGGAAGTCTGGGGGTCACGCGACGGGCCTCGTGAAGATTTCGGCAGGCGGATGCGCCGGCAGTAAACGCCACGATCATACAGCCCGCGTGCCCACTCGCCCCGTCGCGAGGCGACGCACGAGGGCCAGGCCGCAGCACAGGCGGCACCACGACCGCTCGCGGATGCCGCCCGACCAGCGGAGTCCGCCGCCGCGGTCGGCCGGCGCAAATTGCCGCGCCAGGTGCATTCCGCGTCGCATTCCGCGCCGGCCCGCGGGCCGGCGGGCGAACGGAGACGGGCCGCGGCCCTCGACCACCCCGCCGGCCATCTGCCTGCAATGGTCCTGAGGAATCCAGCCTTGTTCGGTGAGGAACCCGGGGCCCCATCCCGCTCGCAGCGGCGAAAAAACACCATTCAAAACTATTTGGCACGACAGATGCTTGCTTCTCGTATCGCTCGCCGGGCCGGCGCCCGGCAGCCGCCACACTTTCGAAGTGGGGCCTCCGACCTTTATCCCGGCCGCAGGGTGCCATGCCCCTGACCCTTGCGGCCACGACAGGGCGCTCCTGTCGGGGTCAGAGGCCCCACTTTTGTTTGGTTTTCGACCCGCGGAACGGCCTCGGAACGGCCTCGGGCCGATGGGGCGGCCCGCTGCGGCGGCGACCGCTTTCCTCCCGCGTGCCGTCGGCTTCCGACCGGGCGTCGCGGCGACCCTTGACTGTGGGGGGCGTCGTGCGCTACTGTGCGGTGTTCTGGGCAGCCTGGATGCCGCGGCGTGCCGCGACTCCCGCGCCAGCCCCGCCGGGCCAGCGTAGCTTCAATTGGCAGAGCACCGCATTCGTAATGCGGGGGTTGTGGGTTCGATTCCCACCGCTGGCTCTCGTTCCCCGTCCACAGTCCCCGTGGCCGCGGCGTCGCCGTGGCCAGCCCGATCGAACCGAAAGGACCCTTGATGGTCGCCTCCGCAAAGACCTCCGTCGACGTTCGTGAACTCGTGACCGGCACCGGGTCGTTTGGCCCGACCGAGATCAAGGAGCTGACCGCGGCGCTGGCGAGCGATGTGTCCGCACACCGCGAACTGCGGGCCGCGGTCCGCGAAGCGGAGCAGATCAGCGACCGCAGCCCCGCCGCCTCGGTCAGGCTGGGCGTGTGCCAGTACCTGCTGGGCCGCTACGAAGCCGCCCTCGAGACGCTGCGGGCGGCGGACGGCGGCGCACTGGCGATCTACCACCAGGGCCTCGCGCATGCGGCGCTCGAGCACTTCGACAAGGCTCGCGAGTCCTTCGAGGCGGCGAAGAAGTCGGGTTACGACGCAGTGGTCTGCGGCGCTGCCGTCGCCGACGCACAGCGGGCGGCGGGCCAGCTCGGTGACGCGGCCAAGACGCTCGACGCACTGGCGTCGAGCAAGGACGGCGACGCGGCGAAGCGATCTGCCGACTACTGGGCGGCCAGAGGCGCGGTGCTCGCCGCGGAGGGCGCCGCGGCGGCCGAGGTGGCCGAGGCCTTCGAGAAGGCGACCGCAATCGATCCGGGCCACGCCCACGCACTCTTCTCGCTGGGGGTGCTCAACGACCGCGCCGGAAATGACGAGGAGGCACAGGCCTGCTACGAGCGTTCGCTGCAGCGGTATCCCGCGTCGCTCGGGGCACTGCTCAACCTCGGCATCATCCATGAGGACCGCAGCGATTTCCTCAAGGCCCAGCAGTGCTACCGCCGGATCCTCGAGGCGTTCCCCGACCACCCGCGGGCGCGGCTGTTCCTCAAGGATTCGACGGCCGCCGGCGACCTCCGCACCGAGGAGCAGGAGCAGAAGCAGCGGGATCGGATCGACCAGGTGATGGGCCTGCCCGTCAGCGACTTCGAGCTCTCGGTCCGCAGTCGCAACTGCCTGCAGAAGATGGGGATCCACACGCTCGGCGACCTCGCGAGGACGACCGAGGAGGAGATCCTGGCCAGCAAGAACTTCGGCGAAACCAGCCTTATCGAGATCAAGGAGATGCTCGCGTCGAAGGGGCTGTCGCTCGGCCAGTTCGCCGCGCCCACGGGCGTCGAGGAACTTCCCCCCGAAGTGGTGGGCGAGCCCTCGACCGACGATCAGGAACTCCTGTCGCTGCCGATCACCGAGCTCAACCTCTCGGTGCGCGCGCGGAAGTGCACCTCGAGGCTCGGCATCAACATCGTCGCCGACCTCGTGCGCCGGACGGCCGACGACCTGATGGAGTGCAAGAATTTCGGCGTCACGAGCCTCAACGAGGTGCGGGAGAAGCTGGCCGAGCGGGGCCTGAAGCTCCGCGGCGACTGAGCCGGCCTGCGGCGAACGGGCGAGCGGCCCGCCGACGTGTCCCCGTCGCGAAAACATCTTCAAAACCGGGGACGATGCCGAAAAAACCACCCTTTCGGAGGGTGCCCTGTTTGCGTTCTCGGCGGTTTCTCGGTACGGTTGATTTCGGTCGTATCGATCTTCGTGCCGCCGCCGGCTGCGGGTTGCCGCCACGGCGACACTGCCCGCCGCAGCAGCGAGCGCGATCGGTTCGTCCGTTGCAGGATCCCCGGACCGCAGAAACGATGCCGCTCTCGAACGCGTCCTTCGCAGGTCGCAACAGGATCGCCGGATGACGTCAGCCAGTCTGAAGGACAAGCCCGTCCGGGATCTCGCGCGGCTCGCGAAGCAGCATGGCGTCGCGGGCTGGCACGCCATGCGGAAGGACCAGCTGATCCGCGCCCTGGTGCGGAAGGCGCGGTCGAGCCCGCCCGTCGTCGCTGCTGCAGCCCGTTCGGTCACCGCGACGGCGAGGCCGTCGGGACGGGGTGGATCACCGCATCGGGTCGCCGCGCCGACGGCCGTCGTCACCAACGCCGCCCGCGACGAGGCCGTCGCCCAGAGGCTGCAGCAGGTCCGCGACCGCATGCTCAAAGCCAAGAACCTTGCGACGCCCCCCGAGGGCGGACGCGTTCCGCGGCCCGTCCGAGACCGCATGGTGCTCATGGTGCGGGGTCCGCACTGGCTCCACGTCTTCTGGGAGCTGACCGCCCGCAGCATCACCCGTGCGCAGGCGGCCCTCGGCCAGGAGTGGCATGGCGCCAGCCCAGTGCTGCGGCTCGTGCAGCTCGAGAGCGGTCTCCACGCATCGCCGTCGGAGCGGGTGGTCCGCGAGATTCCGGTGCACGGCGGCGTGAAGAACTGGTTCATCGACATCCGCGAGCCGCTGCGCTACCGCTGCGAGATCGGCTACCTTGCCGTCTCGGGCCGGTTTCACTCGCTGGCCCGCAGCAACGCCGTGTCGACGCCGACCTTGCCGCAGGGGGACACGCTCGACGCCCACTGGGGTGCGATCGCCGAGGACTGCGAGCGGATCTACGCGATGAGCGGCGGCTTCTCGGCGGAGCAGAACAGCTCGGAGCTGCAGGAGCTCTTCCAGGAGCGGCTGCAGCGGCCGATGGGCCCACCGTCGGGCCGCGCAGCGGCGCCCGACGAAGAGGACACAGACGAGGTGGTCGCCCCCTTCGACCTCGAGGTCGACGCCGAGATGGTCGTCTACGGCGTGACCCAGCCGGGCGCCTACGTCACGCTGCAGGGCGAACCGGTCAAGGTGCACGCCGACGGCACGTTTCGTGTGCGCGTGGAGCTGCCGAATCGGCGACAGGTGCTGCCCATCGTCGCCAGCATGGCGGACGGCGGCGCCCAGCAGATGGTCGTGATGGCTGTGGAACGGAATACCAAGCTGATGGGGCCGACGGGCCGCGACAGCGCCGAGTGAAGGAGTGCGCGGCGATAAGTTTTCTGCCATGCTCGTGATGACGTCGCCCCATGCCGGTGAGCTCTTAACGAGGCTCGTTGGGGGCCGAATCAATGGTGCTGGTCGCGTGTCCCGCCGAAGGTGCCGGCCCCGTGCCGGAGTTGCCTCTCGGATCACATGCCCCGGTGTCCAAGGCACCCCCGTCTTTTTTTAAACGAGCTCTCCGCATCCACGACGCTACGGCATTGCGGTGGAAAACTTATCGCCCCGCGCTCCCGCCGGCCGGGGCGACCCGCAGTTCACTTGCGCCCGGCCCGCGACTGCTGGACGCACCAGGCTTCGAAGGCCGCCTGGGGCGCGGCGCGGAAGACCCGCTGAAACGCCTGTTCGAAGGCGACCCCTTCGTCGAGCTGCTTCACGAGCGCCGGCAGCCGCGAACCTCCGGCCAGCGTTGTGACGAATCCGCCCGACGCGCCGGCCGCGGCTTCGGGGTCGCCGCGGCCCGCCATGACGTCGGCGACCGAGCCCATCCGCGCGAAGGCCTCGTGCACCTGGCGGCGCCACGCCTGCACGATCGCCGCCTTCGGCGCGGCCTTTGTCGCCAGGGCCCGGCCCGCCCCGCGGGCGAACCAGACGGGCGCTCCGCGGCCCAGGAGTGCGGCGGCGGCCATCTGCTCGGTGAGCGCGGCCGTCACCTCGGCCGCATCGGCATCGTCCCCGCCCGCGACGATCGCCGCATAGGCGACGTCGCCGGCGACGCCGGCGCCCGACGTCACCCCCTTCGGTCGCTCGTCTGAAAAGACGGTCTGCCAGAAGCTCGAAAAATCGTAGGGCTTGGCGAAGGCGTAGACGACCAGGCCTCCCTTGAGGATCACCGAGCCGCCCGTCAGGTCGTCCTGCAGCCGACCGGCCACCTCCTCCGCCCGTCCGGCCAGCGACTCCAGCCGGGGCCCCGAGAGGTTCCCCACCACCAGGACGTCGCCACGATCCTCGACGGTCGGCCGCTCGTCCGGGATCGCGCGGGCCCAGAGCCGCCGGCCGGCCTCGAACCGCACCGGCCGCAGCGCCTCGTGCGTGAGCGTGCGGGCCCGGCCCGCGGAGGCCACGGCGGCGAGGTCGTCCTTGGCCGTGAGCATGTCGATCCCGGCGCCCTGATCGATCCAGGCCTGAATCTTCGCGATCACGTCATTGGGCAGCGGGTCCTTCCCCAGAGGCATCCGCTGGCCCTCGATGCCGACACCCTTGAGCTTCTTCACGAGCAGACTGTCGGCGCCCTTGCCCGACATGAACGGCGCACCCCCACGACCGCCGCGCGACAGCCGCTCCAGCGTCGCCATGCTCAGGTTCGACTCGGGGTTGGCGGCGTCGTGGCAGCCGGCACAGTGCTCGAGCAGGACGGGAGCGACGTCGGCTGCGAACGAAACGCCCCCCTTCAGGGGCTTGAGCGGTTTGGCGGCAACGGGCTCCGCGGCCGGCGGCGCCGCCGCGGCCGTCGACTGTCGCGCGATCACGTCGATCGGCGCCGCGGGGTCGGGCCCGTCGAACGCGGCGCCCGCGTCGATCCACTTCGTCAGGATCGCGACCTCGTCGGGCGACACCTGGCCGCCGCCGCGTGGCATGTCACCGCTGAGGATCACCTCGACGAGACGGCTGGCCTCGCCGACGCCGGGCTGAACCACCCCGGTCTTCATGAGGCCGGCGTAGGACGCCATCTGGAATCCGCCCTTGCGGCCGGCGATGTGGCACCCGCCGCAGTGCCGGGCGAGGATCGGAGCCACCTGGCGGCTGAAGCCGACGGCGGACGCGCCGGCGGGGCGGGCAGGCGACATCGCCGCAGGGGTTCCGGGACGGGGCGAGCCGCCCCCCTTGGGGCTGGCGGGGCGGAGCGGAGCCAGCACGATCCGCTCGACGTCGACCCCCTCGAGGGCGATGTCGTCCCGCAGCGAACGGCAGCGGTCCCACAGGCTGCGCAGCCCGGACGGCACCTTGTCCTGATTCGCCAGCTGTTCGATCCCCCTCGCGGCCTCCGCCGCGCGGTCGGCGGCCTTTCCCGGCCTCCCTTCCGCCAGGAGCTCCGCTGCCTGGTCGAGCAGGTCGCGGACGGCCTTCGAAGATGCCGTCGACGCCGAGGAGCCGCGGTCCGGCTGCTCGGCCGCCACCATGGGCCTCGTCGTCACGGCCACGGCAGCGACGACACTCGCCGCCATGAGCACCGCGATGAAGTGAGGCGACGCAGCAGGCGAGGTCTCGCGCGATGCCGGGACACGACGAACAGGGCTGCTCATGGTGCTGGTTCCGAGGGCGGGACATGCCGGGCGGGACGACATGGCCGCGGGGAGATGCCGGCGGATGTCAGCGTCCGCCGGCCGCCATCCACAGGCACCCGCAGACGAACGACACCGCCGCGACGACGGGGAACGCCAGAAGCACAGCATAGATGGCCCAGCGGGGGAGTGTCACGCCGGCAGGCCGCGGGCCGCCATGGGTCTCCCCCACGTCCGAATCTTCCGGCACCGGCACGACGAAGGATTCCTCGGCGAACGACCCTCCCACGACCGGCTCCAGCGCCGCCAGCGAGCGCTCGATCTCGCGCCCCTCGAGCAGAGTCGGCTGGGCTGGCTCGCCGGCGGTGGGCACGACCACCCGCGTCCGGCAGCGTGGGCACGACACGGTGGTGCCGGCCCGGCGGTCCGCCACGTGGATGCGGCACCGGCAGCCGGTGCAACGCAAGGCGATGGCCATGATGGCCTCCCGCAGACTCAGTGGCCCGCGGGGGGCGGCTCACCCCGATCGCGATCGTGCGGCGGGCCGGGGGGAGGCGGCCCATCGAGCGCGAGCAGGCCGGCGACGGTCGCCGTGCCCGCGAGGGCCATCAGCCAGGCCGCGCCGACGACGAGGCACACCCGACCGCAGGCAACGGCCCCGGCCCGGTCGCCCACCGCCGAAAGCAGCGCGCCCAGGCCGACGACGACGGCGAGCGCCACCGGCAGCAGTAGCGTCAGGAGGACCGCCCGCAGAAGAAATCGCCGCAGCGCGTCTCGCATTCTCGATTCCCGCATGGCGACTCGATCGCTCCAACCGGCCGACGTTTCCCACGCACCGCCGCGATGGGACGCGGCCTCAACCCGCCGTGACGGGCCGCGGCCAGCGACCCCGCGTTGACCGCATTGTCGGCCACCCGTCCGGCGCCGGTCAAGCAACCGCGTCGGGCGTGCACGTGCGGCCGGCGGGGCAGGCCGCCGCCCCAGACGCCCAGGCCGCCCGCCGATAGAATGCGTTGACGACAGGAGGTCACGCCGGTGGCGACGCGAGTCAGGAAGACGCGAGTCAAAGCTCGGTTCGGATGCGCGCGGCCCGCGGCCGCATGGCTGCTGGCCCTCGCCGCGCTGACGCTCCGCCCGGCACCGCTGCATGCGGATCGGGTCGAACTGGCCGACGGCCGGGTGCTCGAGGGCAAGTTCGTGCTCCTGCCAGGCGTGGCCGTCGATCCCGCCGCCGATGTCAACCGCAGTGGCGCCATGCCGATCCTGCTGTGCGACGACGAGCTGACGCGGACGATGGTCTCGAAACGCCGGGTCGTGAAGGCCGAGCCGGCGGCGACGTCCGGAAACGAGCAGATCCTGATCCCGCAGCGGATTCCCGACGGCGGCAGGAGGCTGGCCGCGTTCGGCGGCATCGTCGGCGCCACACCCTTCGACGAATTCGGCCGGCGGATTCTCACGCTCGCCACGGCCGGCGGACGCCTCGACATCGTGCAGGGCATCACCCGCATCGCGCCGCGCTGGACGAGCGTCGAGGCCGTCGTGACGGAGCAGCAGTACGCCCTCGACATGAGGATCGCCACGTCGTCGATCCCGCGCGACGTCCTCAAGCGGGTGATCGACCAGCAGATCGACCGCACCAGCTCGGAGGAGCGGCTGCGGGTGGTGCGGCTGTTCCTCCAGGCCGAGCGCTACGACGACGCGCGGCAGGAACTCGACGAGGTGCTGCGCGACTTTCCGGACCTCGCCCTGGCGGAGCAGCGTCGCGACCTGGCCGGCCTCGCTGCCGACAAGCTTCTCGAGGAGGTGCTCGTCCGCGGCCGCGTCGGCCAGGATGGCCTGGTGGTCGACCTGCTGGAAAAGTTTCCCGTCGACGGCACGGGCGCCGAGACGCTCGAGGCCGTCCGCGAGGCCCGCGAGAAGTATCGCGGCCGACAGGAGACCGCACGCCGGATCCTCGCCGAACTCCGCCGGCGGGCCGAGGGCGTCGCAGAGGAGGAGACCCGCCGGGAGGCGGCCGGGATCGTCGACGAGATCGAGCACGACCTGACGTTCGCCGCCCTCGATCGGCTGGCGACGTTCGAACGCCTGGGCGACGATCCCGACACGCCCGCGGAGGCCGCTCTCGCGATCGGCATCAACGGCTGGCTGCAGGGTGCGGCGGCGGCCGACCGCAACCTCAAGCTCGCGCTCTCGGCGGCGCGGGTGCGGTCGCTCCTCATCGAGTACCTGCGGGCGCCGGACCGCGCCGCCCGCGACCGGGCGTACCAGGCGCTCGGCCAGGAGGAGGCGTTTTCCCCCGCGATCATCGCCGCGATCGCCCGCCAGATGCGGCCGCCGCTCGAGCCGCCCGCGGAGATCGCCCCGGGCCTGCACGAGGTTGAGGTGCGAGGCCTGCCCGACGAGGAGCCGGTCCGCTGCCTGGTGCAGTTGCCCCCGGAATACGACCCCCTGCGCCGCTATCCCGCGGTCGTGTCGCTGCACGCCTCGTGGTCCAACCCACTCGACCAGATCGAGTGGTGGGCGGGGCCGGCCGGCACCGACGGGCAGCGGCGCGGGCACGCGGGACGCAACGGCACCATCGTGATCGCGCCCGCCTGGACCGCCGCCAGACAGACGGCATACGACTACTCCGCCCCGGAGCACGCGGTCGTCCTGGCGTCACTGCGGGAATCGCTGCGCCGGTTCTCGATCGACACCGACCGCGTCTTCCTGTCGGGCCACTCGATCGGCGGCGACGCCGCGTGGGACATCGCGCTGTCGCACCCCGACATGTGGGCCGGCCTGGTGGCGGTCTCCGCGTCCGCCGGCAAGTACGTCAACCACTACTGGCCCAACGCCCGCGGCCTGCCCATCTACCTCGTGGGCGGCGAGCTCGACGCCGCCTGCTTCGGCCGCAACACCATGGACCTCGACCGCTACCTGGCCAAGGGCTTCGACGCGACGTACGTCGAGTACCGCGGCCGGGGACACGAGCACTTCGCCGAGGAGGTGCCGCGGATCTTCGACTGGATGGGCCGCCGCCAGCGGGCCTTCTTTCCCGCCACCATCGACGCGGTGTCGATGCGGCCGTGGGACCGCTTCTTCTGGTGGGTGGAGATGGAGGGGCAGCCGGCCCGCACGATGGTGTTGCCGGCCCAGTGGCCCTTGCCCGCGAACGTGAAGCCGTTCTCGATCGAGGCCAAGACGATGCCGCCGAACACCGTGCCGGCCGGCACCCTCGCGGTCCGCTGCGGCGCCGATCGGGTGCGGATCTGGCTCTCACCGGAGCTCGTCGATTTCACGAAGCCGGTGACGGTCACCCTCGACGGCCGCCGCCTCCTCAAGGGCGACGTGAGCCCCGACACGCGGGTGATGCTCGAGGACCTGCGGCTCCGGGCGGACCGGCAGCACCCGTTCTGGGCCGTCGTGGAGTGGGACAAGCGGCCGGCACCTCCGTGAGCGAGCCCCCCGGCGAATCTCCGCCGGACCTCTCCTGCCGGCAGACTCGTCGTGGACGACCCGTCACTGGCACGAACGGTCACTTCGGGGGCGAGAGCGGCCGCCGGGCGACCTCCGGCTCCTGCTGCGTGCGGGGCAGCGAGACTCCCGTGATGGCCCAGCCGTCGGGCAGCGTCTGCATCCCGATGCCGGCCGTGCCGAAATAGCGGCGAATCATCTCGAAGTCGGGCAGGGCCGTGCCGTCGAGCCGCGGCTCCCGCACGCTGCCCGGCTTGCCGTCGCCGAACAGGGCGTTGAGCATCTGGCCGGTGAGGCTCTTCGACTTCGGCATCGAGCCCTGCCGCAGCATCTCGTAGGCCGGCCTGACCAGCTCCTCCTCGCGGCTGAACGATCGCACCGCGGCGCTGCCGGGAAGCAGCCGAGAGATCTCGGCGGCGACCTGGGCGTGGTCGGCCGCCTGGCCGAGCGACTCGACGCCGCCGTCGGTCGCCAGCACCCGCTCGAGGATGTCGCGGTGCGAGGCCACCAGCAGGTGCCCGTGGGCCACCGTCACGACCGAGTGGGGCAGCAGTTTCTCCTCGCGCTCGCGGAGCTTCGCCCTGCGGCTGCGGTCATCGTCGCGATCAGCGTGGGGCACGGCACCGCCCGGCGTCTCCACCTCCAGCTTCGGAATGGCGGACGAACGGTCGATCAGCTCCCAGGCAACGTGCCCCTGCACGTCGATCTTCGCCATGTCGGGGTCGATCGACATGCTCTTGGCGACCGTGGCGGCCACGCGGGTGGGATCGACCGCCTCGACGGCGATCACCAGCCGCTCGCTGTCGACGTCGATCGGCGTCGTGTGGTCGGTGATCAGCGTCACACGGCTGCCGAGCGCCGCGACGAGATCCTTCTCGATGTCGATCTGCGGACCGTCCGGATCCTCTTTCACGGAGGCGATCACGTCGTCGTAGACGCCCTTCTCGCCGACGACGTCGTCGACCAGCGACTCGACGGAGACGAACGCATTCCGCAGGTCCCACTGCATCGACGTCCAGCCCGCGACGTCGCGCGGCACCCACGGCTGCGGGTCGATGGTCGCCACGTCCGGGAAATGCAGGATGCGGGCGCCGAGCGCGAACCGGTCGGCCGTGAACGGCTGCCGGCCGGGCAGCGGCGGCGCGTGCACGATCGTGTGGTGCCGCATGGCGTGGCCCGAGTCGCCGAACGCGAGCGCGCCGCCGGCGGCCTTGATGCAGTCGAAGCCCTGCCGTGCGACGATCGCCACGTAGTCCGGCCCCTTGCGCTTCTCCCGCGGCGGGTTGGTGGCCTGGTAGGCCTTGGCGAACGCCATCGGATCGACGAACCAGCGGAGCGGCGCCGCCACGTTGAGCTGGCTCTGGGCGCTGCCCACGACCTTCTCGAACGTCGGCAACGACGCGATGCAGTCGCCCCGGCCCTCGGCGAGGGTGCCGATCACTTGGGCGACGAGGGCGGGATCGTCACCGACGACCAGCGCGGCCCCGACCAGGGCGAACGCAACGCGCTGCTCCTGCGGCGCGGTGCGGCCACCGGCATCTGCCGCGGGGAGTTGGTAGACCGTCACCGCCGCGCCACCGTCGCCGGCGGCCTTGGCCCCGTCCAGCCTGGTTCCCTTCTGCTCCTCCAGCCGCTTGGTCATCGTCTCGACGAGCTCGCGGGCCTGCTGATCGTGGCCAGTCGTGTCGAGCAGCACCACGGTGGCCAGCCGGCCGGAGGGAGACTCCACGGCCCCGGCCGCGCACTCGCCGCCGCAGGCGTCGATCATGTCCTCGAGCGTGAGGCCCAGCCGGCCGAACCGGCGGTTGGCCGAGGTCTCGACCTGCTTGCGGGCGCTGTCGATGAACGGCTTCATCACGGGATCGTGAAGCAGCTGACCGTACTGACTGGCGTCGAACCGCTCCCGGAAGGCGGGCGTGTTCGGGATGCTCAGCCAGCCGCGGGTGGTCGCGGGGAAGATCTTCTCGCTGGCCGTGAAGGCGCCGGCGGCGTCCGCGGCACTGCCGTGGACGAGGAGGCCGATGCCGGCCACGGCGAGGCAGGCGGCCAGCCGCAGCGATCGGATCGCGTGGACGGTGACGTTCATCCGCTCGAGTCTTGTTCCGTCCACGACACAACCTCCTTCGGGATGCGGGACAACCGGCGCCACGGGCGCTGTGATCCCCTTCTCGGGCCCCATCGTTCCTCTGGATATCGTTCTTCCGGGCATCGTTTCTCAATTCTCCGCGGACGCTCGTCGGCCGGGCCGACACCACTGGCAGGCCAGAAGGTTCGCAGGAAACCGCAGTTTCCTCAACATGAAATCCCGTCGGCATCGGCCGGCGCCGCCGCCACGAGGCTGGGCTGTCTGGGAGGTATGGCGGGCGGACGGTCTGCGGCGTGCCGGGCGCTCCGCGTGGGGGATGCCGCCGTCGGCCCGATCAGGGGAGCCCGGCTGCGGCGAGCATCGTTGTGACCGCGAACGCCAGCGCCACGGCGAAGATCGTCTCGCGGGCCGCACCGGTCCTCGTTCCAGCCATGGTGAGCGTCGCGAGGGCCACGGCCGCGAACGCCAGCCCCGCCGTGATCGCCAGGGGCGGCCAGCCGTGCGACGGACTCGTCGACGAGACGAGGCCGCCGACGAGCGGGGGCCAGCCGAGAATCGCGGCCGGGACGAGCGCGGCAACCGCGGCGAACCGCGGCCCGCCGACCCGCCCTGCCGTGAGCCCGCGGATGCGGCCCGGGCCGTCGGTCGCCGGCCCCGCAGCCGACAGGAAGAGCCGCTCCCAGGCGGCCGTGCCGCAGGCACCGTCAAGCAGCGTCGCGCGGGGCACCGCCAGGCAGACGTACCAGACCGCGGAGAGCAGCGCCCACGGCCAGGCGGGGGCCGCGGCACCGTGGCCGGACTCAGGGACGAGGTCGGGCCGCAGGATGAGCCAGCCGGCCATGGCGACCAGCGTGCTGGCCATGGCCAGCCTCTCAAGGACGCCCTGGACCGGGCCGACGGCCGGCAGCGGATCGAGGTGCAGCCGCTCCCAGCCAATGGCAGGCACGGCGCCGGGCGGGTGGCCGGCGAACGCCAGCAGATCGACGACGGCGTCGGCCTCGGCGAAGGTCCGCCATGCCACGACCGCGACCGCCGCGGCGAGGCACCAGCCGGCGGCTGACGCAGCGACCGCCTCCCATCCACCGCCCCCCGATGATCCGACCGCGAGCCCGAACGCCAGCCCGGCCGCGGCACCGGCACCGCCGATGGCCAGCGCGACCGCCGCGGCGTCGGCCGCGGTCGCGCGGGCCGTACGCGCGACGACGATGGCCGCGACCGTCATGCCGCCGGCAAGCACCGCGGCCACCGCCGGCGTTGCAGGGAACGCCTCGGCCCCGGACGCCAGGCAGGCTGCAGTGACGGCGCCCACGAGCGGCCAGGCCGCCCGCAGCATTCCCCAGACAGCCGCGAGCCGGGCAGGCGGGATGCAGGCCGAGCCCCGGCAGAGCTCCACCGGCAGGTCGCCGACGGCCGCCGCGGCGACGAGCACCGACGTGCCGCAGGCAACGCCCACCAGCCAGGCGTGCGGCCCGGTGACGACGGCCCACCAACCGGCCGCGGCGCCGACCGCCAGTGCGATCCACGACGCAGGCCGCCGTGCGTCGATGCCGACGAGCAGCCGCAGCAGCCGCGGGCTCATCGCCGGGGCCGCACGTGCCCCTGCACCCGCGAGGGCAGGCCGAGAATCCGCAGGAATCCCTCGGCGTCGGTCTGGTCGTAGGAGGAACCGCCGCCCTCCATCGACGCGATCGCCGCATCGTAGAGACTCTGGCCGCTCTGGCGGCTCTTCACCAGGACGTTGCCCTTGTAGAGGTTCAGCTCCACGGTGCCGGTGACGGGCTTCTGCGCCTCGCGGATGAACGCCATCAGGGCGTCCATCTTCGCGACGTACCAGAAGCCGTAGTACACCATCTCCGCCACCTCGGGTGAGAGCCGGTCGCGGAGGTGCACGAGGTCGCGGTCGAGCGTCATCTGCTCGACCAGCCGGTGCGCCTCGTAGAGGAGCGTCATGCCCGGCGCCTCGTAGACGCCGCGGCTCTTCATGCCGACGAGACGGTTCTCGACGATGTCGGTGCGGCCGACGCCGTTGCGGCCGCCGATCTGATTGAGCTCGAGCACCATCTCGTGCGCCGGCAGCTGTCGGCCGTTCACCCGCACCGGCACGCCCGACTCGAAGTCGAGCCGCACCACCTCGGGCGTGTCGGGGGCGGCCTGCGGCGACACGGTCATGCCGAAGTCGACGAGCCCGAAACCGTCGGTCGTGAGTTCCTCGAGAAGCCCCGCCTCGTAGCTCGTGTGCAGGCAGTTCTCGTCGGAGCTGTAGGGCTTCGACTTCGACGCCTTCACGGGGATGTTCTTCGCCTCGCAGAACTCGATCAGCTCCTTGCGGCCGGGAAACCGCGCCCGGAACTCGGGAATCCGCCACGGGGCGAGCACCGTGATCGCCGGGTCGAGGGCCTCGGCGGCCAGTTGGAAGCGGCACTGGTCGTTGCCCTTGCCGGTGGCGCCGTGCGCGTAGACGGTCGCTCCCTCCCGGTGCGCGATCTCCACGCAGACCTTGCTGATGAGCGGCCGCGCGATCGACGTGCCGAGCAGATAGGTGCCCTCGTAGCGGGCCTGCCACTGCATCACCGGGAAGGCGAAGTCGCGGCAGAGCTCCT
This sequence comes from Pirellulales bacterium, assembly GCA_044370415.1. Taxonomy (GTDB): domain Bacteria; phylum Planctomycetota; class Planctomycetia; order Pirellulales; family UBA1268; genus CAMCQY01. The sequence goes on along the minus strand of JBILVO010000049.1, from coordinate 1,938 downwards.
CTCGGACGTCCACGATCAGCGCCTTGGCGGCGCCGCAGGCCCGCGCCTTGGCCAGCGTCGCCTCGCGGTCCTCGCAGGGCTGCCCGAGGTCGACGTAGACAGCCACCACCTCGTAGCCCTGCTCGATGAGCCAGCCGAGGATCACCGAGGTGTCGAGCCCTCCCGAATACGCCAGCACGCACTTCTTCTTCATCGACCTGTTCCGCGTGTTTCGTTGTGACTGGTTTCGTTGTCCATAGGGGTCATGCCTGACCCGACCGTCGGGCCCGGTCACCCGCTCAGACCTCGTGGACGAGGGCCATATTATGCCCGCCGGCGCCGAATCCGATACCCGCCACGAGGAGAATCCGGTCGCCCTTGCGGAGCCGCCCCTCGCGCACGCCCCACGTGGTGACATGCTCCAGCAGGCCGTTGATATCGCCCCCCACGACCGCGGCCAGGGGCGTGACGCCCCAGTAGAGCGACATCTGCCGCAGCGTGGCGGGGTCGTCGCTCACGCCCACGGTCGGCGTGGCGCCGCGCCGCTTCGACCGCGCGATCGCCGTCACGCCGCTCCGGCTGGCCACCACGACGAGCTTCGCGTCGAGTTCCGCGGCGATCCGGCCCGCCCCGTCGACCACGGCCTGCGTGATGGGGTGCAGGCCCTCCACGAGAAACTCGGGGGCCGGCGGGAACTCCGCCGCCGAGATCGCCGAGCGGCCCCGGCCCAGCGTCTCGCCGAGAAACTGCCGACGGTCGTCGAGGTACTGCCGCTCGGTGGCGCTGGCGATCCGCCGCATCATCTCGACGGCCAGCCGCGGATGCTCGCCGATGGCGGTCTCACCGGAGAGCATGCAGGCGTCGGCGCCGTCGAGGATGGCGTTGGCCACGTCGGTCGCCTCGGCCCGCGTGGGCCGCCGGGAGTGCTGCATGCTGTCGAGCATCTGCGTCGCCACGATCACCGGCTTTTGATACCGCTGGCATGCGCGGATGATCTGCTTCTGCATCATCGGCATGCTCGCCACGTCGATCTCCACGCCGAGGTCGCCGCGAGCGACCATCACGACGTCGGCGGCCTCGACGATCGACTCGAGGTTCTCGAGCGCCTCCCGCTTCTCCACCTTGGCCACCACACGGGCCTTCGAGCCGTGGGTCCGCAGCAGCTCCTTGAGCAGCTTCACCTCCACGGCCGTGCGGACGAACGACAGGCTGACGAAGTCGGCGCCGGCGGTCGCCGCCCATTCGGCGTGCTGCCAGTCGGCGGCGCTCATCGCCGCCACAGAGAGCTTCACGCCGGGCAGGTTCACCCCTTGGCGGCTGCGGACCAGGCCGCCCTGCACGACGCGGCACCGGGCGTGCCGCGCGGTCCGCTCCTCGACGACGAGGCTCACGGTGCCGTCGGCGAGCATCACGGAGTCGCCCACGGCCAGCTCGTCGACGAGCCGCTCGTAGCTGGTGGTGAGCTCGCCGTCACCGCCCTCCGCGCCGCGGACGAAGCTCAACACGGCGCCCGGCACGCACTCGAGGGCCCCCCCCGGAATCTCGCCGAGCCGGATCTTCGGCCCCGACAGGTCGACGAGCACGCCGATCTGCCGCCCGGCGGCCTCGGACACCCGGCGCACGCGGTCGAGCGCCTCCTGGTGCTCGGCGATCGAGCCGTGCGCCATGTTGAGCCGGAAGACGTCGACGCCGGCGTCCACCAGCCCGCGGAGCCCGGCCTCGTCGCGGCACACGGGGCCGATGGTGGCGACGATCTTGGTGCGGACGATCGGCGATTCGGTCGGCATGGGCGTGCGTCCTGCGGGGGGAGGGGCGGACGGCGAGGAGGGCAGGAGCACTGTACCGGACGCGGTGCCTCTTCCGGTAGACTCCGCCCGATGACGACGCGCACGTGGCGGGATCGACGGGTGATCGTGGCGGGAGGCACGGCCGGGTTCGGTCTCGTGCTCGCGCGGCATC
>JBILVO010000162.1:0-8097 GCA_044370415.1 Pirellulales bacterium | reverse complement strand
GTGACGGTCCGCGGCGCCGGCGACAACCCCATCAGCCCCTCGGCCGGCGTGCGCGCGGCCGCCGTCGACGCCATGCGGCGCACGATCGACTGCTGCCGGGCCGCCGGCGTGCGGATCCTCTGCGGCCCGACGCACTCGGCGATCGGGGAGTTCACCGGCAAGGGCCCGACCGCCGATGAGTTCAAGTGGGGCGTCGACACGATGCGTCAGGCTGCCGAGCATGCGGCCCAGGCGGGCGTGACGATCGCGACCGAATACCTCAACCGCTTCGAAAACTACTTCCTCACGAGCGTGGACCAGACCGTGACGTTCGTGAAGGCGGTCGACCACCCGAACGTGCGGATGATGTACGACACGTTCCACGCCAACATCGAGGAGAAGGATGTCTCGCAGGCGATCCGGGCGGCGGCGTCGTGGACGGTGCTCGTGCATGTCTCGGAGAATGACCGGAGCATCCCCGGCACCGGCCACGTGCACTGGGAGGAGACGTTCGACGCCCTGCACGCCGCCGGCTATGACGGCTGGATGGTGGTCGAGGCCTTCGGGCTGGCGCTGCCGAACATCGTCGCCGCAACCAAGATCTGGCGCAGGATGTTTCCCACGGAGGACCGGCTCGCGGTCGACGCCCTCGCCTTCATGAAGGCGCAGGTCGGCCGGCGCTGGCCGGCGACGCCATGAGCACGCGAGAGCGACGCGGCAGCGCACCGCGGGACGGGGCGGCCGAGCCGGCGGCGGGGTTCCAGGGGCCGCCAGCCGACGGGGGCCTGTCGATCGACAAGCTGGCCCAGGCGTTCGCCGCGATGATGGGGGCGGCCGATCCCTACGCGCAGCCGGCGGAGACGGCGGCGGTGGTCGACATCGACGCCTCGCCGGTGCTCGACGACGACGCGCCGCCCGAGGGAAGCGACGGCGACGACTGCCGCGTCTCCCCCGCGACGATTCTCGAAGCGATGCTCTTCGTGGGCCTGCCCGATGGCGCGGCCCTCACCAGCCGGCGCGTGGCGGCGCTGATGCGCGGCGTGCGGCCGCAGGAGATCGACGACCTCGCGGCGGAACTGAAGCGGCGGTACCGCGCCGACAACTGCCCCTACGAGATCGCCGCCAAGGATTCGGGCTGGGTGATGCGGCTGCGGCCCGAGTTCGCCCGCTTCGGCCGGGTGGTCGAATCGCGGTCGCGAACGGTGCGGCTCGACGCGGAATCGCTCGACGTGCTCGCCCTGGTCGCCTGGAACCAGCCGGTGCCGCGGGACAAGATCGTCGAGTTCGGCTGCGACGCGCGGCCGTCGGTCTGGCGGCAGCTCGTCCGCCGCGGCCTCTTGGAGCTGGTGCACGAGGGGCACGGCTCGGCCGAGCCGTCGTACCGCACCACGCGAAAGTTTCTCGAGGTCTTCAGGCTCGCGAGCCTCGACGACCTCCCCGAGCCGACCGCCCCGCCGCGGTAACGCGGCCCGCCCAGGAAGTGTCGCGGCAGGCCACGCCTCACGCTAGCCGCCCGCGCGGCCGCGGACCCAGGCCAGCGCATCGTCGCGGGAGGCAATCCGGCCGTCGAGCTGCAGCACCCGCAGCTCCGCGAGCAATCGGCCCATGGGCGGTCCCGCCGGCACGCCGGCGGCGATCAGGTCTGCGCCGCCGAGCAGCGGCGGCGGATCGAGATCGGCTCGCGGCAGCGAAAGCTTCTCCGTGACCCAGCGGGCGGCTGCTGTGTCGCCGCGGCCGCAGGCGGCGCGGGCTCGCAGCACGTCGGCCAGCACGACGGCGGCGGGGGGCGCGCCCCACGGCTGCACCCCCGACCAGGGCCGCCGCGCCAAAGCGGCTCCGTCGTCCTGACCGATCGCCGCGACCGCCTCGTGCAGCCAGCGGGCCGTCTTTGCCTCGTGGTTGGAGAGCCGCAGCCGCGAGGCGATCCGGCCCGTTGTGTCGGTGGGCAACCGCTCCGTCAGGATCGCCAGCGCCGCGGAGAGCTCCGGCTCGTCGAGGGCGTCGACGATCCGCGCGGCCTCCTGCCAGCCGGTGGCGTCGCCCGCGGCGGCGTCCGCCGGCAGGAGCTCGGGCAGCACCTCACGCGCCAGGCCCGTCTCGTGGAGCAGCTCCAGCGCCCGCCGCCGGCCCGGCCGCGACACCATCGCCCGCAGCTCGGCGGCGATCCGCTCCGGGCTCACGACCGTCACCAGGTGCGCCATGCGTTCGACCGCCGCGCGGGTCTCGTCCTCCAGCGCGAAGCCGAACACGGCGGCGAACCGCACCGCCCGCAGCATCCGCAGGTGGTCCTCGCCGAACCGCAGCGTCGGCGAGCCGATCGCCCGCACGACGCCCGCGGCCAGATCGGCGCGGCCGTCGACGTAGTCGTGCACCTCACCCGAAAGCGGGTCGAGGAACAGGCCGTTGATCGTGAAATCGCGCCGTAGGGCGTCCTCGCGGGCGTTGGTGAACGTGACACCGGCGGGGTGGCGGCCGTCGGTGTAGCCGGCGTCGCTGCGAAAGGTGGCCACCTCGACCTGGCCCGACTCGGGGGGGCCGAGCACCGTGATCACGCCGAAGGCCGCGCCCACGGCGAGCGTCCGTCGCCGGCCGAAGACCTCGCGGACCTGGTCGGGCAGGGCCGACGTCGCCACGTCGTAGTCGGCGGGCGTGCGGCCGAGCAGCTCGTCACGGACACAGCCGCCGGCCCAGACGGCCTCGTGCCCCGCCTGCCGCAGCCGCTCGACCACGTCGATGGCGAAGGCTCGCGCCCGGGCCGGATCGCAGGAGATGGAGGGCATGGCGGCACGGAACGCGGGAGGGTGTGGGATGCCGTGGGAAACGCGACCGGCCGGGGGCACCGCGCTGGCGGCCCCGACGCGCGGTGCCGGGACGGATGGTTCCACGCCGCCAGCGGGGAGGGTATCATGCCGGTTCGCGACGGTGCATGCCGCACCGCTGCGCTGCCGTTTCTTTCCAGCAGCGTGCCCGCATCACCCGATCCCCGGCCGCTTTCCGGCCGGACTCGCCCAGGAGTGCCCCACGATGTCCGCCACCCGCGAGCCGTCCTCCGCCAGCCATCCCTCCCGCCGCGACGCCCTCAGGGTCGCCGGCATCGCCGGTGCCACGTTCGCCGCGATGCGGTCGGTGCACGCCCAGAACCCGTCGACCGACCTGATCCGCGTGGGCCTCATCGGTGCCGGCGGCCGCGGCACGGGCGCCATGCAGCAGACGCTCTCCGTTCCCGGCTCCAACGTGAAGGTGACGGCGATCGCCGATGCGTTCGATGACGGTATCAAGCGGGCACTCAAGGCGGTCGAGTCGATGAAGGACAAGGTCGACGTGCCCGAGGACCGGCAGTTCAAGGGGCTCGACGGCTACAAGAAGGTGCTCGAGCACTGCGACCTCGTCATCCTGGCGACGCCGCCAGGCTTCCGCCCCTTCCACTTCGAGGAGGCGGTCAAGGCGGGTAAGCACGTCTTCATGGAGAAGCCGGTCTGCGTCGACGCCTTCGGCGCCAACCTCTGCATGCAGGCGGCCAAGCTGGCCGACGAGAAGAAGCTGAAGGTTGTCGTAGGATTACAGCGTCGCTACGAAGACAAGTATCGGCAGACCCTCGCCCGCGTCCGCGACGGGCTCGCTGGCGACATCATCGGCGGCCAAGTCTACTGGAACGGTACCCGTCCGTGGTTCAGAAATCGTCGGGACAACATGTCTGAAATCGAATACCAGGTGCACAACTGGTATCACTTCAATTGGCTTTCCGGCGACCACATCTGCGAGCAGCACGTCCACAACATCGACGTGGCGAACTGGTTCCTCGACAGGCTTCCCGAGTCGGCTTACGGTATCGGCGGCCAGCAGAATCGACTGCCTGGCCAATCCAGCGAGATCTACGACCATCACGCTGTCAACTTCACCTATCCGGGTGGCGTGCGGATCGCCAGCCAGTGCCGCCAATTTCCGGGCGGCGAGAACGAGATCGCCGAATACTTCCAAGGCACCAAAGGTCTTATCAAGGCGGGTGAGATCACCGACCACGCTGGCAAAGTCCTCTGGAAGTACGAGGGCAAGGGCGACAATCCCTACCAGGTCGAGCACGACGAACTGCACGACGCGATCCGGACCGACAGGCCGATGAACAACGCCTACTACGGCACTTCGTCGAGCTTCTGCTCGGCCCTGGGCAGGACGGCCACCTACACCGGCAAGCGGACGGCATACGACACCCTGCTGAAGAGCAACTTCCGCACGATGCCCGAGAACCTCACCTGGGAGTCGACGCCGCCGGTCGTGCCCGACAAGGACGGCAACTACCCGATCCCGATGCCGGCGACCTACAAGATCGCCTGATCGGGGCCACGCATGATCGTCGGTATCCCGAAGGAAACGAAGCGCGACGAGTATCGCGTCTCTCTGCTGCCGGTCGGCGTGGAGGAACTCGTGCGTGCCGGGCACGCCGTGCTGCTCGAACGCGGCGCGGGCGCGGGCTCGGGGCTGCCCGACGACGCCTATAAGGCCTGCGGGGCGACGCTCGTCGATTCCGCCGCTGAGGTGTTCGGCCGGGCCGACATGATCGTGAAGGTGAAGGAGCCGCAGCCACCGGAGCTCGCGCTCATCCGTTCCGGCCAGACGGTCTTCACCTACTTCCACTTCGCGGCCGACCGCGGGCTCACCGAAGGGTTTCTGGCGACCGGCGCAACGGCCGTGGCCTACGAGACGCTGCGGGACGAGCGGGGCCGGCTGCCGCTCCTGATCCCGATGAGCGAGGTGGCGGGCCGGATGAGCATCCAGGAGGGGGCGAAGTATCTCGAAAAGCCCCAGATGGGCCGCGGCATCCTGCTCGGCGGCGTGCCCGGCGTCGCCCCGGCGCACGTGACGGTGCTCGGGGCCGGCACCGTGGGGGCCAACGCCGCCAAGGTGGCCGCCGGTTTCGGGGCGAGCGTCGGCCTCCTCGACACCAACCTCGAGCGGCTCCGCTACCTCGACGACGTCACGCCGCCCAACGTCGACTGCCTCCACTCCGACCGCCACACGATCCGCGAGCAGCTCGGCCGGGCCGATCTCGTGATCGGCAGCGTGCTCATTCCCGGCGCCCGCGCCCCCCATCTCGTCGATCGCGACGACCTGCGGCTCATGAAGCCGGGCGCGGTGATCATCGACGTGGCGATCGACCAGGGGGGCTGCGTCGCCACGAGCCGCCCGACCACGCACGCCAATCCGACCTACGTGGTGGACGATGTCGTGCACTACTGCGTGACGAACATGCCGGGGGCCGTGGGCCGCACGAGCACCTACGCCCTCTGCAATGCCACGCTCCCCTATGTGCTGCAGCTGGCGGCGCAGGGCGTCGAGAAGGCGGCGGCCTCGAGCCCGGCGATCCGCTCCGCCGTGAACGTGTACCGCGGCCGGCTCGTGCTCCGCGCCGTGGCCGACGCCTTCGGCCTGCCCTGCGACACGCTGGCGGTCGCGCCATGATCCCCGCCTCTCTCCGCTGGCACGGCGACGCCACGGGCCACCTCGAACTGCTCGACCAGACGCTGCTGCCGGCGCGGCTCGAACGGATCTCCTGCCGCGACGTCGACACGGTCGTCGAGGCGATCCAGTCGCTGCGGGTCCGCGGGGCGCCCGCGATCGGCGTGGCCGGCGGCTACGGGCTCGTCGTGGCGGCGGGCGAGGCGATCCGGGCCGGCTTCGGGCCCGAGCAGGCGCGGGCCCACGTGCTCGCCCGTGGCGAACTGCTCGCGTGCGCCCGCCCCACGGCGGTGAATCTCCGCTGGGCGGTGGAGCGGACGCTCGGCGTGCTCGCCGCACTGCCCGGCGGAGCCGACGCGGCGACCCTCGGTGCGGCGCTGCTCGCCGAGTCACGCAGCATTCACGACGAGGACCGGCGGCTCTGTTCCGCCATCGGCCGGCACGGCGCCGCCATCCTGCCCGAGGGAGGCGTGCTCACGCACTGCAACACCGGCACGCTGGCGACGGGCGGCGACGGCACGGCGCTGGCCGTGATCACGACCGCCTGGGAGCAGGGCCGGCGGTTCGACGTCTTCGCCGACGAGACACGGCCGCTCTTTCAGGGGGCGCGGCTCACCGCGTGGGAGCTCGTGGAACGTGGCATCCCGGTGACGGTGCTCGTCGACGCCGCGGCCGGCCAGCTGCTCCGCACGGGCCGCGTGGCGGCGTGCATCGTCGGCGCCGACCGGATCGCGGCCAACGGCGACACGGCCAACAAGATCGGCACCTACGGCCTGGCCCTGCTGGCCGAGGCCCACGGCGTGCCGTTCTTCGTGGCCGCCCCGTCGAGCACGTTCGACCTGCGGCTCGACACGGGCGACGACATCCCGATCGAGGAACGGTCCGCCGCGGAGGTGCTCCGTCCGCTCGGCGTGCAGGCGGCACCCGACAAGGCCCTGGCCTACAACCCCGCCTTCGATGTCACTCCCGCGCGGCTGATCAACGCGATCATCACCGAGCGCGGGGTGATCCGGCCCGTGACCCGCGACGGCGTCCGCACGGTCCTCGGCTGAACTCGAGCAGCCCGCGGCCGCATGCGCGGCCCAGACATTCCGCCCACAACCCTCCCGCCAGCATCCGCCCCACGCCCCCGCCGAGCGACCGCCGCCCATGATCCCCAAAGTCGCCATCGTCGGCCGGCCGAACGTGGGCAAGTCGACCCTCTTCAACTGGCTCGTCGAGAAGCGGATCGCCATCGAGGACCCCACGGCCGGCGTGACCCGTGACCGGCTGGTGCAGCGGATCTCGTTGGATGGCCGCACGGTCGACCTCGTCGACACCGGGGGCATGGGATTCGACGACCCGGACGGCCTCACCGAGCGGATCGACGCCCAGATCGAGGCCGGCCTCGTGGAGGCGGCGGTCGTGCTGCTCGTGGTGGACGTCCGCACGGGCCTCGTGGCCGCCGACCACGACGTCGCGGCCCGCGTCCGCAGGTCGGGCGCGCCGGTGCTCCTGGTGGCCAACAAGGCCGACGACGCGCGGCTCGACGACCACGCCCACGAATTCGCCGCCCTCGGCTTCGGGCCACCGCTGATCGTGAGCGCCCGGCAGCACCGCAACCGGGAGACGCTCGTCGACGCCATCCTCGCCCGCCTGCCGGAGACGGAGGCCGGCGCGGAGGAGCCGCCGGTCGACCTGCCGGAGATGAAGCTCGCGATCGTGGGCCGGCGGAACGTCGGCAAGAGCACGTTCGTCAACAGCCTCGCCCACGAGGAGCGGGTGATCACCAGCCCCGTGGCGGGCACCACCCGCGACTCGGTCGACGTGCGATTCGAGGTCGACGGCCACTCGTTCCTCGCCATCGACACGCCGGGCCTGCGGCGGACGAAGAGCCGCACGACCGACATCGACTTCTACTCCACGCACCGGGCGCAGCGGAGCGTCCGCCGGGCCGACGTCGTCCTGCTCTTCTTCGACGCCTCGGAGCCGGTCGGCCGGGTCGACAAGCAGCTCGCCGACACGATCATGGAGGAGGCGAAGCCGGTCGTGTTCGTGGTCAACAAGTGGGACCTCTATGCCGGGGAGGTGGAGCGGGGCGAGTGGGCGCAGTACCTGCGCGACACGTTCCGCACGATGCCCTGGGCGCCGATCGCCTTCGTCACCGCGAAGAACGGCCGCAACGTGAAGGCCGTGGTCGACACGGCGCAGCGGCTGCACCGGCAGAGCCGGGAGCGGGTGCCGACCTCGCGGCTCAACACGATCGTGCGGGAGGCGGTCGAGGCCAACCATCCGCCGGCTGACCCGCGTGGCCGTCCCGTGCGGATCTACTACGCCACGCAGGTCGAGACCGCCCCGCCCACGATCGTGCTCTCGACGAGCGCGCCGCGGAGCGTGTCGGAGGGCTACAAGAGGTATCTCGTCGGCGCCCTGCGGAAGACGACGCCGTTCCACGAGGTGCCGATCCGCCTCTACGTCCGCGGCCGCACGACGGAGCAGAAGGACGAGAGCTAGCAGACGGTGGAGCACGTCTGCCGGAGCCGACGTCTGTCGGCCGTGGAACTCCCGGAGCGATCACCTCCGGGCCGGCAGGATGCCGAGCGCAGCACCAGCGGGCGGATGCCCGCCAAGCGAAAACCGCAGGATGCGGTGTTTCGCGTAGAGCAAGCTCGTCGATCTTCGGCC
>JBILVO010000161.1:0-8145 GCA_044370415.1 Pirellulales bacterium | reverse complement strand
ACGAGCACGCCGCCGTTCACGACGACCTCGTCGGAGAGGGGATTGAGCACGCCCCCGATCCACTCCATCGTCTGGGCCGGCCCGAGCCGCTCGCTCACGCCGCTGAATCCGCGCAGGTCGCAGAAGAGCACCGACACCTCCGCGTCGCGGCCGCGCAGCAGGTCGGGCTCCTGCTCGAGCCGCTCCGACAGCTGCGGTGAGAAGAACTGCTCGAACTGCACCTTCTGGCGGACCGTCTCCTTCTCCTGCTCCAGCCGGGCGAGGCCGGTGGCGACGCCGCAGGCGAGCGTTTCCACGAGCAGGGCCTCGAGCTCGGAGATCTCGTGCGTCCCCTGGGCGGTGCGGCCCTCGCGATGGCCGTACAGCGCACCAAGCACGTCGCCGCTCTGGCTAAGGATCGGGGCTGCGACGTAGGCGTCGAGCACGGCCATGCTCGAGAGCACGTCGACACCCGCGTCGACACTGTTCCAGAACGTCCGCTTCTCGTTGAGCACCCGCGCCAGCACGCTCGTGCTCGGCCGGGCCCGCGACTCCTCCCGCGACGCAATGGCCGCCGGCTTCCATTCGTTGCCCTCGCGCAGGAACACGGCGCCGAGGTGCAGGCCGACAAGCTCGACAAGCGCGTCCGCCGCCTTGTGGAAGAAATCGGTCGAGGTCGAAGCGCTCTGCAGCACGCCGATCACCCGCCGCCACCAATTGACGATGTCTGAGCCGCCCGCCGCCTCGACCGCAGGCAGCAGCGACGTGATCGACGGGTCGCCCTTTTTTGCGAGCTGCCCCAGGGACATCGTGGGCTGGTCGAGCGTGTGCAGCGCTGGCGGCGTCGACGCCGTCCCGCCCGTCAGGCTCCCGACGGCGACCTCCACCGACACCACGACCCGGCCGATCTGGAAGCTCGTCGGCAGCGGCAGCTCGACCGCGGCCGATGGAGCGACGTCGGCACTGCCGAAGCAGCGGATCGGGATCGACGTGCTGAGGTTCGTGACGCGGAGCCGGCCGCCCGCGACGGACTCCAGCCGTGCCTGCCGCCGCGACACCTCGCTTTCGCGCGGCTCCGCGATGGCGATGCGGACACCGTCGCCCGCCTCGACGGCCTCGAAGAGCACGTCGGGGTGCGGCCTCGAGGGGTCGAAACGGCCGAGCTCCACGGGCACCGTGGAGTCGGCCGAGAACGTGGACCGGCCTTCCTGCCGCAGGGAGAGTCGCAGCGGTTCGTTCACGGCGGCTCCGGGGAAACCGGGTGCGGTGGCGGTTCGAAGGGGGACTGATCCCGGATCGTCGACCCGGCCTCCTGCCGGGCGTTATGCTGGAACATCGGTTCGAGGGCGTCAAGCCGCCCGCCGACGCCGGGCGGCCGCCGGTCGCGAGCGTCCCGGTGAACGACACCCCGACGCGCTCGGAGCCGCGCCGCTCCGCGGGAGACATCGACCATGCGAACGTTTTCCATCCCGAGCCGGTTGGCCGCAGTGGTGATCCTGGCTGCAGCGGAGATCCTGGTCGCCGTCTCCGCCGGCAGTTCTCCGGCCGCCGAGCCGGCGACGCAGGTCCGCGAGCGGAACGTGATCCGCAAGCAGCTGCCGAAGAACGTCAACTCGATCGCCCTCGAATACACCGTGATCGCGATCGACGACACCGGCAGGGAGCGGTTCGTCGATCCGCACAAGCACACGTTCAAGGTGGGGGACTCCTTCCTCGTGCGGATCAAGCCGCAGGACGACGTCTACGTCTACGTCTTCAACGAGGGGCCCACCGGCGAACGATCCTGCCTGCTCCCCGCGGGCGACGAGAAGCCGCCGCTGGTGAAGACGGGTGTCGAGATCTCGCTGCCGGATGACGGCGGCTTCTTTACCTTCGCCGAGCCGGCCGGCGAGGAGAAGCTCGTCGTCGTCGCGCTGCAGGAGCCCAGCGACGACCTGAAACTGCTCACCAGCGCCGTGTTCAAGGCCGGCAGGACGGGGGCCACGCCGCTCACTTCGGCGCAGGCCGCCGCGAAGAAGGAGGCCGATGCCACGATGGACGCGATCCGGAAACGCTCGGCCGACGGCGTGCAGTCACGCGGGCCGGTCCGCAAGGTCGTGGAGCGGGCCGACGGGCTCGGCGCCGGCCGGCGTGTAATCCACGTCGAGCCGCCGCAGGGCGACGAGACGTCGAGCTACGGCATCGCCGTGTCGACGGACGACCCTGAGCTCTTCCTCGACATCCCGCTCCGCTCCTCCCGCACCACGCAGCAGTAGCCGCCCGGCGCGGCCGCACGAGGCCCACGCATGCCCACCATTGCCGGTCCGAGCGCCGGCCCGAGGACGCGGCCGATCTGCTGCCTGGCGGTCGCGGCGGCGATCGCGGCCCTGTCGACGGCCGTCGCCGACATCGAGCGCGAGGCCCTCGACCCCATCCTGCGGCTCGACCTGCCGGGCCACACCGCCGAGGTTCGCAGTCTCGCCTTCTTCCCCGCGGGCCAGCTCGCCTCGGGCGGCAGGGACAAGGTGGCGATGATCTGGGACATCCGCGGCGCGGCGGCGGGCGTGAACGCCCGCGACATCGGCCGCAGGCGGGTTCGCGACCGCGTCGTGCGGTGGCAGGTGGCCCGCGGCACCCGCGGGGCGATCCAGGCGATCGCGGTATCGTCTCAGGAAAAGCCGGTGATGGCGGTCGGCGGCAGCGGTGCCATGGGAAGCACGGGGGAGATCCTCGTCGTCGACCCGGCGGACGGCGGGCTCGTCGCGGTGCTCGGAGGCGGCGAGCGGACCGGCCACCGCGGCAGCGTGGTCGCGGCCGACTTCTCCCCGGACGCTGCCTGGCTTTTTTCTTCCGACGTCGACGGCCGGGTATTCGCGTGGAGCCGCGCCACGGACTGGCGGCCCGTCGAGATCGCAGCCAGCGACGCCGCGCGGCTCGGCGCCGCCCGCGCGGCGGCGCTGCGGCTCCTCCCGGCCACGCGGCCGCTCGCCGCGGTGCGCGAGGGCGTGGCGATTCCCGTCGTCGTCTCGCCGGCCGGCGCGACGCCGCCGCTGTGGCGGATCGAGCTGGTCTCCCCCGCGGCCGCCGGCCCCGACGCCAAGGCCGCACAGCCTGCGGCACCGGCGCGACGGCAGCTGCCGCTCGACATGAAGGGCGTGGTGCTCGCCGTGGATGCCTCGCCCGATGGCCGGTTCCTCGCCGCCTCCGACGTCGCCGGCCGGGTCGCCGTCTGGGATCTCGCCGCCGCCGATCGTCCGCCCGTCCTGCTCGAGGTCAGCCCGGCCGCCGAGTCGCTCGCCGTGTCGCCGGACGGCCGGCGTGTCGTCGTCGGCGTGGCGACGAAGGCGGGCGCCCCGGCCCGCGTGGAGATCTGGGACGTCGCGGCCGCGCGACGGCTCTCGTCGCGGCCCATGCCCGCCGCGGTGCGGTCCGTGGCGACGAGCGCCGACGGAAGGCTGTTCGCCGCCGCCGGGGGCTGGAGCCACGAGATCCTCGTCGATCGGCTCGACGCCGAGCCTCCCGCCGGCGATGCGGCCACGGCCGCCCGCGGCGGACGGCGGCTCGGCGGTGTCGGCCGACGGATCGGCCGCGTCGCCTTCGCGAAGCAGCAGGACGACGCGCCGCCGCCGCGGATCGCCATCGGGCTGCAGTCGGCCGACGGCCCGCAGCGGCCGGAACTCACCGAGGCCTTCGACCTCGACGCACTCGCCGTCGCGCCCGTGGGCGCCGCGGACGGGTGGGCGGCCGCCGCGGGCCGGCCCGGTACATGGACGCTCGCGCGGGCCGCTGGCCAGCGCGAGGGTTTCGAGACCTGGCAGCTGTCCCGAGGCGGGCAGCCTGTCGGCACGATCGATCTCGAGCTCTCCTGGCAGGGGCGGCTCGGTCCGGCGGAGACCTGCGTGGCCTGGCTCTCGCGCGACGGTCAGGCCGAGCCCTGGGCCGTCTTGCTCGGCACCGACCGCGGACTGTTCGTGCACGAGCTCGTCGCGAGGGGCCCCTGCCCGATCGTCCGCCGGTATCGCGGGCATGAGGATGGCGTGCTCTCGGTGGCGGTCTCGCAGGACGGCCGCTGGCTGGCCAGCGGCGGCCGCGACGGGCTCGTCATGCTCTGGCCGCTCGCGGGCGTCGGTGCGGGCGGCCCGCTCTTCGAACGCTGGGGCGCCGGACTGAAAATCGAGAACGGCAGAGCCGTGGTCGAATCCGTGGACGAGGCCGGGCCGCTCGCCGGCCGCGACGTCCGTGTCGGCGACGCGATCGCCAAGGCAACGTGGGGAGAGTCCGGCGGGCCGCAGCCGGCGACGCGGGAGGCGGCCGACGGCCAGGCTGTGCTGGCGGCGCTGGCAGGCTGCACCTGGCCCACGCAGATGTCGCTGACCGTCGCGCGCGACGGCCAGGCCGCCGACCCCTTCAACCGCCTCCCCGCCTGGGAAAACATCGCCAGCCTGCACCTGGCCGCCGACCGCGAATGGGCGTTCTGGTCGCCGCGCGGCTACTACGCCGCCAGCGCCAACGGCGACACCCTGTTCGGCTGGCTCGTGAACCGCGGCGTCGAGCGGCTGCCCCGGTTCTTCCGGGCCGCCCAGTTCCGCCGGCGGCTCGAACGGCCCGACGTCATGTCGCAGCTGCTGGCGGCGGGCAGCATCGGCGCGGCCTTGCGGACGGCGGCCCGCGACGTGCCGAAGTCGTCGGCGATCGTGCTGCCGGAGCTGATCGTCGCCACGCCCGAGGTGAGCATCGTGACGCCGCGGTCCGACACCGCGGCCGACGCCGCCACGCTTCGCGTCACCGCGGCGATCGAGATTCCCGCCGGCGTGGAGGTCTCACGGCTGCGGGCCTACGCCAGCGGCGTGTCGGGCCCGACCGCACCGCAGCTCCTCGCCGAAGAGCCCGCCGCCGAGGGCCGGCCCGCCCGCCGCACCTACGCCTGGGATCTGCCTCTGCCCGACGAGACCGAGCACCTCGTGCAGGTGTTCGTCGGCACGGCGGCGGGGCCGACCGACGTGGCCGAGGTGACCGTCGCCACGCCGGCGGCCGCCGCTGCCGCCGCGCCCCGCCGCAGGCCGCGGATGTTCCTGGTGGCCACCGGCGTCGACCACTACGCCCACGCCGACCGCTTCGCCGGGCTGGGGCTGAGCAACCTCGCCTACGCGGCGGCCGATGCCCGAGCGGTCGGCGAGAGCATCGTGCAGCGGGCGGCACGACGGTACGAGGTGGCCGGCAACGTGCTGCTGCTCGACACGGGAGTCACGCGGACCGCGCTGCGGGAGGCGCTCGACGAGGCGCGACGGCGGCTGGCGGCCGACGTGGGGCCGGACGACCTCGTCGTCATCTTCCTCGCCGGGCACGGCATGATCGACGAGTCGGCCGGCCGGGAGTATTGCTACCTCTGCCACGACGCCGAGCTGGAGCAGCGGCCCGACGGCGTCGTCCCCGCGCGATCGGGCCGCATCACGTGGCAGGACTTCGCGGCACTCGACGGGCTGCCCTGCCGCAAGCTCGCGATCGTCGACACCTGCCACTCGGGCGGGCTCGGCCCGGCGCGGCGCTCGACCGCGGTGCGCGAGTTCCAGGAGAACATGATCCTCGTGCTGGCCGCCGCCTCCGACGACGAGGCGAGCCAGGAATCGGCATCGTGGGGGCACGGCGCGTTCACCACCGTCCTGCTCGAGGCCCTGGCCGGACGGGCCGACACGCGGGCCGGGGGCCGACGCCGCGAGCCCGGCGCGACGGCGGCCGCCGACGGCTTCGTGACGCTCGACGAGGTGGCCGAGTATGTCGCCGCTCGGGTGCCCGAGCTCACGGCCTCCGTCGGGGCACCCGCGCAGCACCCGTCCGTGTCGCCGGCTGCTTTGGTACCATTCATGACGCTGCCGATCGCGGCATCCACGGTGGCCGGCGGCGGCCCCTGAGCGCGACCGCCGGCCGCGGACAGGCCGAGGAGCGCGGATGGACGACAGGAAAGCAGAGGCCGGCCCGCCGCCCGACGCCGCCGCGCGGTCGGATCCCGCCGCGACCGGGCAGGTGCCCTTCGACATGGCCGCCACGGCCGCTGTGCCCACGCCCTCCCCGCTGCGGCCGGCGACCTTCCCCTACCACCCGGGCGACGTGATCCTGCCCGGCTACCGGCTGACGAAGCGGCTCGGCAGCGGCGGGTTCGGCGAGGTGTGGCGGGCGACGGCGCCGGGCGGGATGGGGGTGGCGATCAAGATCCTCGCCAACCTCGGCCGCAAGGAGGGCGGCCGGGAGTATCGCGCGCTGCAGACGATCAAGAACATCCGTCACGCCCACATCGTGCCGCTCTTCGGCGTGTGGCTGAAGGCGAATGATGGCCGCGTGCTCTCCGAGGACGAACTGGCCGCGGCGGAGAAGCGGATCCTCTCGGTGGCCCCCGCCCGCGAGGCCGCCGACCACGACACGGAATCATCGTCGCTGGAATCGCTCGAGCTGATCGTCGCCATGGGGCTCGGCGACCAGACGCTCTTCGACCGCCTGCGCGACGCCACGCGGGCGGGTGCCACGGCGATCGCCCCCACGGAGCTGCTGCCGTGGATGCAGCAGGCGGCGCTGGCGCTCGACCACTTCAACAGCGGCTCGCGGCGCTCGGACGACAACCTCAAGGCGGTGCAGCACTGCGACATCAAACCGCAGAACATGCTGCTGGTGGGCGATGTGGTGCAGGTCTGCGACTTCGGGCTCGCCCGGGCGCAGGGCGAGGTGCGGGCCACGTCGAACACGATGGCGAGCCTCGCCTACGCCGCGCCGGAGATGGTCTCGCCTCCCTACGACCCGTCGCCGACGACCGACCAGTATTCGCTGGCGATCACCTATCTCGAGCTGCGGACCGGCAGGCTTCCCTACGCCGAGGCCAGTCCGATCGCGATCATGCGGGCGAAGCTCGACGGGCGGATCGATCTCATGGAGCTGCCGGCGGTCGAGGCCCGGGTGCTCGCCAAGGCGCTCGCGGTCGATCCCGCGAAGCGTTGGCAGACGTGCTCTGATTTCGTTCGCGCCCTGCGGGCCAGCGCACGCCAGGCGGGGCTGACGACGAGCGGCGACGTGGCGGCAGCGGCGGCGGCCGAGCAAGCGGCCCCGGACGAGCAGCCGCGGGCCGCGGCCGCAACGGCACCCGCGGCACCTGCTGCGACGCGGGCCGTCCGCGAGCCCGAGCCGACGGCCGCAGCGCGGCCGCCGACACCGGCGGGCGGCCGACGTCTGCTGGCCGCCATCGCGGCCGGCTCCGTGGCGGCGGCCCTGGCCGGCGGCTACGTGATGCTGCGGCCGCAGCCACCGGCCACCGGCGATACCGGCGGCGCGGCCACAGGCGGTGCGGCCATGGGCGGCTCAGCCACCACCCCTCCGGCCCAGGCCAGCCCGCGCGAGCGGGCCGTCGCCCTGCAGCAGCGTGGGGAGTTCGCGGCGGCTGGCGACGCGTTCGCCGCCGCGCTCGCGGCCGATCCCAACGAACTGGCCGCCGTCCTCTGGGACCTGCAGACGCAGGCGGCCGACGCCGGCCGCGTGGGCGACTGCGTCCCGCTGCTCGAGCGGCTCGAGCGGCTCTACGCCGCCTCTCCCGCGCCGCGAGTCAAGGGAATCTCCCGCTGGGACGTGGTCAACGCCCTCGCCTGGTACGTCGCCACGCGGCCCACGGCCGACGTAGCGGCGGGCCGCCGGGCCGAAGCGCTCGCCCGCGAGGGCCTGGCGCTGGCGGGTGACGATCCGCAGATGCGCGGTCCTGCGCTCGACACGCTGGCCGCGGCGGCCGCGCGGGCCGGCGACTTCACGGAGGCGATGCGTCGCGTCGACGAGGCGATCGCACTGACACAGGATGCGGCGCAGCGGGCCGACTTCGAGCGGCACCGCAGCCGCTACGCCGCGAACGCCGCCTGGAGCGAGCCCTGACGCGATCTTTGCGTCCGCTCCCGGGCACCGACGTGATCCAGATGCCTCGGCCGGGCAACGTGCGGCGAACGTCCGAGCGAGGGCGTGGGCAGCCCCGGACTGGCAAGCCGAGCCGACGGCTGCGCAACAACCTCTCCCGAGAAAGGGCCACACGGAACATTCGGTGAGGGGTTGGCCACGCCCTCGAGCGGGCTATGGGAGCAAGCGAAGCCAGGATGGCGAAGCGAAGCGGACATGCAGAGAGCCGAGGCCGGGAGGGCCGAGGCGAACGTCCGAGCGAGGGCGTGG
>JBILVO010000160.1:0-8181 GCA_044370415.1 Pirellulales bacterium | reverse complement strand
ACTGAGAGCTCCTCGAGGTGGCGTCGACCCCGGCGACAGGGACGAGTGTAGGCGACAGTCCGGGCGGCACCAACGATCGGTTGGCGCGCGGCGGTCGGCTGCCGGTCCGCTTGTCACGAGGGCGTCACGAGGGCGTCACGAGGTATGATTCGGGCCTCACTGGTCGACACGGCATCCGCGTTCGCGGCTCTCGCCGGCCGGAATCACGTCCCACGCCATGCCACCCGCGGACGATCCCCCTGGACCATGCATCAGCCATGAAGACGCGACGCCTCGGCGACTCGGATCTCGACATCACCCCGCTGGGCTTCGGCGCCTGGGCGATCGGCGGCGGCGACTGGTCGTTCGGCTGGGGTGCCCAGGAGGACGGCGACAGCACCATCGCGATTCGGGAGGCGCTCGACCTCGGCGTCAACTGGATCGATACGGCGGCCGTCTACGGTCTCGGCCATTCGGAGGAGGTCGTCGCCCGTGCCCTCGAGGGCGTCACCCGGCGGCCGTACATCTTCACGAAGTGCGGCCGGGTCTGGGACGAGCGGCGCGAGGTGGGCAAGCGGCTCACGGCCGCGAGCGTCCGCGCAGAGTGCGAGGCCAGCCTGCGGCGGCTGCGTGTCGAGCGGATCGACCTCTATCAGGTGCATTGGCCCGAGCCCGACGACGAGGTCGAGGAGGGTTGGACGGAGCTCGCCCGCCTGCGGGCGGAGGGCAAGGTCCGCTGGATCGGCGTATCCAACTTCAGCGTTGGCCAGTTGGAGCGTGCGCGGCGGATCGCGCCGGTGACGTCGCTGCAGCCGCCCTATTCGCTCCTGCGTCGGGAGATCGAGGCCGAGACCCTGCCGTATTGCCATCGGCACGGCATCGGTGTGCTCGCCTACTCGCCGATGGCGTCGGGCCTTCTGACCGGGGCGTGGACCCGCGAGCGGCATGCGGCCCTGCCTGAGAACGACTGGCGCAAGCACAAGAATCCGCTCTTCCAAGAGCCGAGATTCTCGCGGGCGCTGTCCGGGGTGGAGACGCTGCGTGGCGTGGCCGCCAGGCACGGCACGAGCCCCGGCGCGGTCGCGCTCGCCTGGGTGCTCGCCAATCCGGCGGTCACTGCTGCGATCGTCGGCGCCCGACGTGCCGGCCAGCTCCGCGACCTCGTGGCCGCGGCAGACCTCGTGCTCCCGGCGGACGAGCGGTCCGCGATCGAATCCGCGACCGCGTGAGGGCCCATCAGCGGGCGGGCAGCGTCCGGCTCATCCGCCACGCGACGGTGGCCGGTCGTGCGAGGGCCGCGGCCGTCGCGTCGACGATGCCCGTGCCGGCGGCCTTGAGCTGCAGCGTGTAGCCGCCGGCGATGTTCGTGCCGCGGATCGACGAGAGCGTGTACGTCCGGCCGTCGGTCGTCGTGATGCGGCTGCCGGCCAGCGACACGGTGACACGGCCACGCCGCAGCACGAAATCGTCGAGCGTGACGCCGCTGACCGGTCTGCTGAACTGCACGACGATCGACGTGAGGGTGCGGGAGGTCGTCGCGCCGACCGCGCGAAACACGGCCGTCAGCGGGGGCAGCGGCGTTGGCGGCACGACGGGAGGCGTCACGGGAGCCGGCGGCGGCAGTCCGGGGTCGGCCGCCAGCCGGTAGTCGCCGTGCTCCGGGTCGACGAGTGCCGGCCGCAGCGTGTTGACGGTGTTCCGTGCGACCACGTCGGCGGCGAGCACCGGCGACTCGATCCCGAGTGGGTGATCGGCGGGCCCGTTCCAGATCACGTTGCCGAAGATCTGCAGGCCGTCGTCGGCCCGCGCCGGCGAGGGGATATTGGAACCTGCCGAGGGCGTGCGGGGCGTCGCGACGGCGAACTGCTGCCACTGGCTGGCGACACCGTCCGGATTGAGCATCACGTTGTTCGAGATCACGACGTTGTGGTTGGGGATCGGCTCCTCGCGGCCGGGAATGGCGGTCCCCCAGCCGCCCTGCGCGAGGTAGGCCGTGCACGTGACGCGGTCGCCGTCGCACGACCGCGACCCGAAGCCGACCTCGATCACGTGGCTGCGCGTGCCGACCCGATAGAGCGTGTTGTTCGACATCACGATGTCCGCGCCGCCGTTGACACCGATGCCGGCACCCTGTGTGTGGTGGATCACGTTGTCGGTGAACGTGATCCCGCTGGCCTCGTATCGCAGCCGCGGGGCGACCATGAACTCGAAGCCGGTGCCCTGGCCGGCGGTGAAGCCGCCCGTGCCGGCGTCGTAGAACTCGTTGCCGGCGACGAGCAGGTCGGCGGAGCCGCCCTTGGCGTACATCGCCCAGTCGCCCGAACGGTGGATGCGGCTGCCGACGACGTGGCCGCCCTGCACGGCGACGAAGTCGACGGCGTTGTCCCAGGCGCCCGAGATGTCGCAGCGCTCGAGGAACATGTCGCGGCACTGGTTCGCCTTGAGCGCCTCCTGCGGCACGGCATAGGTGGCGATCGTGCCGGTGCCGCGGACGGCGGTGTCGCGGATGAGGATCTGCGAGCAGGCCTCGAAATGGAGCACGTCGCCGCCGCCAGCAGAGATGTCGAGCCCATCGAGGTAGAGGCTACGGCAGCCAAACACATTCATCGCAGGGAGGAGGGCGGAGCGCGGCCCGTCGGCGGCGCGGAGGAGCACGGGGGCGTCGCGGGTGCCAAAGCGGTTCTCCCAGTAGAGCGGCACGGCGGACTCCGGGTAGCTGCCGGCGGCGAGGTTGATCCGGAAGCCCGTCGTGAGGACGGTTGCCACCGGTACCCGCCGCCAGGCTTCCGAGAGCGTGCGGACGGCGCGGTCCCGGCTCGCTCCGTCGCGGGAATCGTCGCCCCGGGTAGGGTCGACCCAGATGTCGATCAGCGTCGGCGTGCCGATGTCGAACGCCGGCAATTGCGGATTCGCCGCGGCCCCGACCGCGAGAGCGAGCCGTTCCTCGAGTCGCTCGACCCGCATGGTCCTCGGCGCAGGGGCCCGACAGCGGACCGCACGGTTGCCCAGCCGGGGCCAGCGGACGCAGAATGGATCCATGGCAGCGAAGCCGACCGTGCCAGAGAGTTCCCTGGTCGTCGGCCCGAATGAAATCCCGCGCCCCTGCAAAAAATGCTACGCCCCTCCCTCTCACCTCGGCCACTCCGCCTCGCCGTGGCGTGTCGGGCCAAGCCGCGGTCCCGGCCATGGCTACAGGCCGCTGCGGCCACGGTTTTCGCTGCGATCGCGGTCGTGGGCCCGGCGCCACGCGGTGGCCATGCTGCGCCGCCCACCGAGCCTCCGGACCAGGTCGATTCGTTCGACACCGAGCAGGACGCTCTGGCCAGGCCGCTGCCGCCAGCCGAGGCGGCGGCCACGATGCAGGTGCCGGAGGGGTTTCGCGTCGACGTGTTCGCGGCCGAACCCGAGGTGCGCAACCCCATCGCGATGTCGTGGGACGCCCGCGGGCGGCTCTGGGTCGCCGAGAACCTCACCTATGCGGGCGGTCCGGCGCGGGTCGAGGAACGGCTGCGAGACCGCGTCGTGATCTTCGAGGATGCCGATGGCGACGGCCGCGCCGACCGCCGCCAGGTGTTCGCGGACGGCCTGCGGCAGCTCACCGGCATCGAGGTCGCCCCCGGCGGCGTCTGGCTGATCTGCCCGCCGCAACTGCTCTTCGTTCCCGATGCCGACGGCGACGACGTGCCCGACGCGCCGCCGCGGGTGGTGCTCGATGGCTTCGAGGTCGCCGCCGAGAGCTACCACAACTTCGCCAACGGCCTGCGGTTCGGTCCCGATGGCTGGCTCTACGGACGCTGCGGCGGGTCGTGCCCCGGGCTCATCGGCCCGCCCGGCACGCCGGCCGACCGGCGGGTGCGGCTGGAGGGGGGCATCTGGCGGTTTTCACCACGCCTCGGGCGGTTCGAGGTGATGGTGCACGGTATGACGAATCCATGGGGGCACGACTGGAATGAGTTCGGCGACGGTTTTTGCATTAACACGGTGACAGGCCACCTCTGGCAGATCATTCCCGGCGCGCACTATCCCTTCAACGGACGGCTCGACCCGAATCCGCACGTGTACGAGCCGATCCTCGCGCACTCCGACCACTTCCACTTCGACACTGGAGCCGGCTGGCAGAAATCCCGCGACGGCGCCGCCAACGACCTCGGCGGCGGCCATGCGCACAGCGGCCTGATGATCTACCTCGGCGACCAGTGGCCCGCCGAGTACCGCGGCCGGCTCTTCACCTGGAACATGCACGGCCGCCGTGCCAATCAGGAACTGCTCGAGCGGGAGGGGAGCGGGTATGTCGGCCGCCATGGTCGCGACACCTTCATCAGCCAGGATCCCTTCTTTCGCCCGATCGAGCTGGCGTATGGCCCCGACGGCACCGTCGCGGCGATCGACTGGAGCGACACGGGCGAATGCCACGAGCGGACGGGCGTGCACCGGGCGAGCGGCCGCATCTTCCGGATCACCCACGGCTCTCCGCGACGCAGCCCGGCGGCCGATATCGCCAGGCTGTCGCCGGTCGCGCTCGCGGAGCTCGTGACGCATCGCAACGAATGGTTCGTGCGGCAGGCGCGGCTGCAGCTCGCCCGTCACGCGGAAACGCGGTCCGGCGACCTCGCCGAGGCCGCAGCAGTGCTCCGGCGGCAGATGGCCGCCACGGATCCCGTGACGGCCTGCCGAAGCGTGCTGACACTGCACGCCTGCGGGCTGCTCAGCGCCACCGACATGGCCACGCTCCTCGCGCATCCCGACGAGCACCTCCGGGCCTGGGGCGTGAGGCTGATCTCCGACGTGTGGCCGATCGACGGTGTGCAGGGACCGTCCGCGGTCTCGGCGGACGAGGCCGCGGCGATCACGGCCGCGCACGAGGGCATCGCCGCGGAGTTCGCACGGCTGGCCGAAACGGATCCGAGCGGCCTCGTGCGGCTGGCGCTCGCCTCGACGCTCCAGCGGACGCCGCTCGCACGCCGTGCCGACCTGGCCGCCCTTCTGATGGCCCGTGAGGAGGACGCCGCTGATCACAACCTGCCGCTGCTCGTCTGGTATGGGCTGATGCCGGTCGTGCAGGCCGAGCCCGTGGTGGCGGCCGAGCTGGCGGCGGCGTGCCGCTGGCCGACGACGAGGCGGCTGATCGCACGGCGGCTCGCGGGCATGATCGACGCCCGGCCGGAAGGCCTGGAGCGGCTCGTCGCGACGGTCGCGGCCTCCACGGACGTGGCGTTGCGGCAGGACATCGTCGTGGGCATCGCCGCTGGCCTGGCGGGCTGGCGACGGGCTCCCCAGCCTGCGGGCTGGAACGTGCTGTCGGCCAGCCTGGCAGACCATGAGCCGATCGCGGCGACCGTGCGCGACCTGTCGGCGGTGTTCGGCGACGGCCGGGCGCTCGACGAGATCCGGAAGTTGGTCCTCGACGAGTCGGCCGCGGCCGACGTGCGGAAGTCGGCGCTCGAGTCTCTCGTGCGGCAGGGGGGCGACGGGGTCCGTGAGACCTGCCTGAAGCTGCTCGCCGATCGGCGGTTCAACGTCGTGGCAGCCGAGGGCCTCGCCCGCGAGGACGACGCCGAGGCCGCGAAGCCGCTGGTCGCTGCCTACGGCCGGTTCCGCAGCCCCGACCGCCCGCGGATCATCGCCATCCTCACGTCGCGGCCAGGTTTCGCCCGCGAACTGCTCGCCGCCGTGGCCGCCGGGCGGATCCCGATCGCCGACATCGGCAGCTACGACGTCCGGCAGCTGCGGGCGCTCGGCGACGCCGTGGTGGATGCCGAGGCGGAGAAGCTCTGGGGCGGAGGTCGCGACACGCCGGAGGCGAAGCGGCTTCGGATCGCGGCGCTCAAGGACAGCCTCGGCCCGGCCGCGCTGGCGGCGGCGGATCTGCCACGCGGGCGTGCGCATTTCGATCGGAACTGCGGCCGCTGTCACCGCCTCTTCGGCGCCGGGGAAACCGTCGGCCCCGACCTCACCGGCGGGAACCGCACGAATCTCGATTACCTGCTCGAGAACATGGTCGATCCCAGTGGCGTCGTGCCGCGGGAGTACCGGATGTCGGTGGTGACGCTGGCGGACGGCCGCGTGCTCGGTGGTCTGGTCGTCTCGCGGGACGATCGCAGCCTTACGCTCGTGACGCCCACCGACCGACAGGTCATCCCGCTGACCGACGTCGAGCAGGTCACGCTGACCAACCAGTCGCCCATGCCTGACGGCATGCTCGACCAGCTCTCCGCCGACGCCGTGCGCGACCTCGTCGGCTACCTCATGCAGCCAGCCCAAGTCCCGGCGATCCAAGTCCCGGCGATCCAAGTCCCGGCGATCCAGGTTCCGGCGATCCAGGTTCCGGCGATCCAGGTTCCGGCTGAATGAATCGCGGTGGCTGCGGTGCCGGGCCCCCGCGGTCGGCGTCAGCGTCCGGCGGAGCGCCTGGCGGCTCTGCGCAATGGCAAAACGACGCCGATAGCGTACGATCCATCTGTCCGCATGACTGGCTGCCGCGTTTCGAAGGTGTTCCGATCACGCGTTTCGCGAGTCTGAGATCCCGACGACGGCTGGCGGTCAACGGCCATGCCGTCGTGCTCGCCGTGGTCGGCGGCATCCTCTGCGTGTGCGGGCAGGCGCAGCCGCCCGTCACGGACCGGCTCGTGCCGCTCGAGCCGGGCACGACGAGCGTGGGGGGCGAGATCAGCCGGTCGATCACCGCCACCATCGAGGGCAACATCCTGCAGCTCGACGTCGACCGCGACTTCCTCGCGCCCTTTCGCAGCCGCAGCCAGCGCGGGGGCTTCATCGGCCTGGGGATGCTCATCGACAGCCTCGTGCACATGGCCAGGCACACGGGCGACGAACGGGTGCTGGCACTCAAGAACCGCACGGTGGCGGAGGCGATCGCGGCCCAGCAGGACGACGGTTACCTCGGCATCATGCCGGAGGAGAGCCGCACCTGGCGGCTGTGGGACACCCACGAGTCGGCGTACCTGATCCACGGGCTCACGAGCGATTTTTTGCTCTGTGGCGAGCGGCGATCGCTGGAGGCCGCGGAGCGGATTGGCGATCGGCTCGTTGAGCGGCTGCGGTCCGCCCCGGACCGCGACCTTGGGGACGGCCAGGTGTCCAACGACACCGCCACCACCGGCCTCGACCTGGCGCTCCTGCGGCTCGCCGACTGCACGGGCAAGGCCACGTTCCGTGAATTCGTCATCGCCGACCGGAGGCTGCCCGCCTGGAACCTGCCGATCGTCACCGGTCGCTGGGGACGAATCGACGGGCACGCCTACGCGTTCATGGATCATGCCCTCGCCCAGGCCCATCTCGACCGGATCGATCCGCGGCTGGCCGGTCGGCACGCCGGCCTGCGTCGGCAGGTGGATGCCGCGGTCGACTTCCTGCTGCGTCGCGACGGCCTGGCGATCACGGGCGGCTGTGGCGACCACGAATGCTGGCACGACACGCAGCAAGGCACGACGAACCTCGCGGAGACCTGCGCCACGGGCTGCGTGATCCGCCTGATGGACGACTGCCTGCGGCGGGAGGCCAACGGCCGTTTCGGCGACGTCATGGAGCGGGCGATCCACAACGCCCTGTTCGCCGCGCAGTCGCCCGACGGCCGGCAGATCCGCTACTACACGCCGTCGCGGACCACCGTCGACGTGGAGGGCGTCGCCGTCGGGATCCGCCAGGATACCGACTACCCGACGTCGGGCCGCGTAACGTTGGCGATCGATCCGGCCCGGCCGGTGAACTTTCCGCTGTGGCTGCGGATTCCCCGGTGGTGCACCGAGGCGACGGTGCAGGTCAACGACGGCCCGCCCGCGCTGGCCCTGCGCGACGAGGACGGCTTCTGCAGCCTGTCGCGTCGATGGCAGGCGGGCGATCGCGTGACGCTCGACCTGCCCATGCGCTGGCGGTTCGTGAAGGGCAGGGTGGCCCAGGCCGGCAAGGTCGCCGTGATGCGCGGCCCGCGGGTGTTCTGCCTGTCGCGGTCGGGCGTCGCGATGGCCGCCGGCACCGATGCCCCGGCGCCGGAAGCCGCCGACGCCACCCTCGACCTGCGGCTGATCACGATCAAGCCCGAGTCGATCGAGGCACCGCCGCCGGGTGCAGACGGCGGGGGCATGTCGTGCCGGGTGGATGGCTGGAGCCCCGGCCGGTGGTATCCCTTCGCTCCCCCCGATCTGCGGCTCACGCTCACGGCGTTTCCCGATCCGGGGGGCATGGCGA
>JBILVO010000048.1:0-24701 GCA_044370415.1 Pirellulales bacterium | reverse complement strand
GAAGTCTCCTCGCGGGATGATTTCGCGCGACGGCCTTTCACGCTGCATGCGTCGTGGACATGCGAAATCCTCCAGGCTCGTCGAGCTTCCGCCGATCCCGGCTGCCCGTCTTCACAGCGGGGCAGGTTTCCGCAGCGGGTCAGGTTGCCGCAGAGTGCCAGGTCGTTGCTGCAGCGGGCTCGCATGGGCGCTAGGAGCCCGTGGATACAGTCATCCGCTGGAGACGGCGGCAGCGAGCGCGAAAAACCTCGGCTTTCTCGCCGCTCGCCCGCGTGGAAAAAGGCCAGGGAGGGCTTTTTCCACAGCCAGCTAGCTGTGCGGCACGAGGCCGGCGAGCACCTCGTCGGCCGCCGCGATCGTCGCCTCGATGTCGGCGTCGGTGTGCCGGCTCGAGAAGAAGAGCGCCTCGTACTGGCTGCACGGCAGGTAGCTGCCGCGGTCGATCATGCCCCAGAAGAAGGCGGCGTAGCGGGCCGTGTCGCTCTTCGAGGCGGTCTGCCAGCCGGTCACCGGAAACGCCTCGGCGCCCGGCTGGAAGAACATCGTCATCATGCTGCCCATGCGGGCGATCCAGGTGGTGATGCCTGCCCGGGCCGCCGCGGCGCGGAAGCCCGCCTCGAGCCGCGCACCGTGCCGCTCGAGCTGGGCGTAGGGCGGATGGTCGCGGAGCTCCTCGAGCGTGGCCGTGCCGGCGGCCACCGCCAACGGGTTTCCGGAGAGCGTGCCGGCCTGGAAGACCTTGCCCGCCGGCAGCACGTGGTCCATGACGTCGCGGCGGCCGCCGTAGGCACCCAGCGGCAGGCCTCCTCCGACGATCTTGCCGAGCGTCGTCAGGTCTGGCGTGACGCCGAGCACCTCCTGGGCGCCGCCGTAGGCGAGCCGGAACCCGGTCATCACCTCGTCGAAGACGAGGAGCGCGCCTTTGGCCTGCGTGAGCCGCCGTGCGGCGTCGAGGAACTCCCGCGACGGAACGACGAGTCCCATGTTGCCGACGACAGGCTCCATGAGGACGGCGGCGATCGAGTCGCCTCTCGTGCGAAACACGTTCTCGAGCGCGGCGGTGTCGTTGTATTCCAGGACGAGCGTGTCGCGGGCCGTGCCGGCGGTCACGCCCGGGGAGTTGGGCGCGCCGAGCGTGGCGGCGGACGAGCCAGCGGCGACGAGCAGGCTGTCGACGTGGCCGTGGTAGTTGCCGGCGAACTTGATGAGGACGTCGCGGCCAGTGAAGCCGCGGGCCAGCCGCACCGCGCTCATCGCCGCCTCGGTGCCCGAGCTGACCATCCGCACCTTCTCGATGCCCGGCACGGCCGCGATGATGAGCTCCGCCAGCCGGCTCTCGGCCTCGGTCGGCGCGCCGTAGCTCGTGCCGGTTTCGAGCGCGGCGGCGATCGCGGCCACCACGCGCGGATGCCGGTGGCCCAGGATCATCGGGCCCCAGGAGCCGATGTAGTCGAGGTAGGTGTTGCCGTCGATGTCGGTGAGCCGCTGGCCGTCCGCCCGCGCAAAAAAGATCGGCTCGCCGCCGACACCGCCGAAGGCCCGTGCCGGCGAGTTGACACCGCCGGGGATCAGGCCGTGGGCGCGGGCGAAGGCGGCCCGGCTGGCGGTGCGGCGGTCGGCATGGATGTCGTGGGGTGCGGCGGGCATGGGCGTCATCGGCTCTCTGTGGCGGGTTCGGCAGGCTTCGGTGCCGTGGGGTCGGCGGAAGGTGCAGCGGTGGGCTGCGGCGTGGGCGCGGTGGCCGACTCTTCGAGCAGGAGTCGGGCGTTGGCCACGGACTCCGCGGCGTGCGGGCGGTCGCCGTAGACCGCCACGATACTCTCCAGGAGCGACCGCCGCTTCTCGGTCAGTTGCCTGCGTGTGGCGTTGCTGACGGCGGCGTCGGCCTCGGCCCCCAGCGCCTCCGCCTCCGCAAAGATCTTCTCGATCCGCGCGGCATCGTCCCGCTGCTCGGCCTCCGCCGCGGGCCTGATCCGCTCGGCCTGGCGGCGGGCGAGATCGATCCACAGCGATGTCTGTTCGTCGACGGGTGCGCCGACGCCGGGCCGGGAGTGCACGGCGAGCAGCGCCTGGAGCGACTGGAGACAGGCGGACGGCCCCTTCTCCTCGTTGGCGATCGCCGCACGGTAGTCACGCTCGATGGGCGACAGGTCGCGGTCGTTGCGTCGGCGGCGGCTGCGGCGATCCATCTGGTCGAGGTCGAGCGTCTTCTTGATCGCGCGCACGTCCGCGGTCCGTGGGTCGTCCGGGTGGCGCTCGAGAAACTGCTCGATCGGTCCGCGGGCGTCGCGCAGGTCGGCCGTGTCGTCGCCCGCGATCGCCAGGATCCGCGCATGCAGCATGTCTGCGGATGGCGGCGAGAGTAGCCTCCATGCGACGAAGACCACGGCCGCGGTCAGGCCGGCGGCCGCGAGCCACTGCCAGATGGCACCCCGCAGGCGATCCCGCCGGGCCTGCTCCTCCCCGATGCGGTCGAGATCCTCGACGGTCGTGAACCGGTTCCGCGGGCCGCGGCCGACGAGAGTCGTCGCCGAGGCCACGCCTGTCGGCAGTCGTGAGCCATCGGCCGCCGAGGCGGCGGCGGCCGCATCCTGCGGGAGGCCGGAGGGCGCGGCGGTGGGGGCGGTGGCGTAGATGCTTCCCGCGGTGGCGGCATCCGTCGGCGGGGAGGCAGGCAGGGCGACCGTGGGTGCCAGCGGGTCAGGCCCGCGTGGTCGGGCCGCCGCCTTGGCCGGCGGTTGTGAGGGCCGCGTGGGGGCGGGGCCGGACGGCTGGCGGTCCGGTTCGCCGGGCGTCGTCGGACGGTTGCTGCGGTCGAGCGCGGTCGGCGACGGCGCAGCCGGCCGCTGCGGTGGGCGGGCGGGTGCCGACGCCGCGGCGGCAGGCGGGGAGGGAGCGGCTGCCGGCATTGTGTGCAGCGTTTCGATGGCGGCGAGGAGTCGGCCGAGCGCAAGCGCGCTTGCCGGACGTTGGGCTGGTTCTTTCGACAGGAGCCGGGCGATCAGCTCGTCGAGCTCTGGCGGCACGTCGCCCACGAGCGTCGACACGCGCGGCGGCACCATCCGCCGCTGCTTGTCGATCAGCTCCGCCAGCTGCCCGCCGCGAAACGGCGGGGCCCCGGTGAGCATGGCGTACATCACCAGGCCCAGCGCGTAGAGATCGGCGCGATGGTCGAGTGGCTTGCCCATCGCCTGCTCCGGCGCCATGTACTCGGCCGTCCCCACGACGTGGCCGTGGGCCGTGTGCGACTGTCCACCAAAGAGCTTGGCGATGCCGAAGTCTGCGAGCTTCACCGTGATCGTCTCGCCGGCGAGTGCCTGCGGGCCCGTCGTGGCGGTCTGCGCCACGTCGGCGATCAGCAGGTTGGCGGGCTTGAGGTCGCGGTGCACGATGCCGACGTCGTGGGCGACCTTCAGCGCCCGCGTGATCTCGGTCGCTTTGGCGATCGTCTCGCGCCAGGTGAATCGCCTCCCGTCGCGCAGCAGTTGCTCGAGGCTCCGGCCGCGGACCAGCTCCATCGCGAAGTAGGGCTGCTCGTCCTGTTCGCCGAAGGCGATCAGGCGGACGATCCCGGGATGCCGCAGATTTTTGAGGGCGTCGATCTCCGACTCGAACCGGCGCCGCAGGCCGGCGTCCTCGGCGAGGTGCGATGAGAGCACCTTTACCGCAACGGCCCTGCCGCTGGTCGTATCGACCGCCTCGTAGACGGCCCCCATGCCGCCGCGTCCCAGCCGCTGACCGATTCTGTAGGGGCCCAACTGCGTCGGGTTCATGGATGACAGTGTAACGGTCGTCCGCTCGGATCGGCACGGCCAGCCAGGTCGGGAGGCGGCGCGATGCCACGGCCTCGGGTACAACGTGCGGGACTGGTCGAGGCAAAACCCGGCCAGGAACGGACCACCACCCATGCATTCCGCCATGCACTCCGCACAGCAGGATCGCAGCCGGCCCGGCGAGCCCGGGCCCGGTGCGACCGTGACACTTCCCCGCCGCGACAACCAGGCCCGTCTCCTGGCCCGTTACTCCATCGACTTCCTGCGGGCGCCCCGGCCGATCGGCCGGGCCACGCTCGACCTGCTGGAGCGGTTCCATCTCGACAGCGTCGGCTGCGGTGTCTCGGCGCTGGCCCACGGCGCCAACGCCCCCACGGTGCTGCGGCGCGAGGCGTTGGCCATCGCGGCCGCGGCGGGCAGCCGGGGGGCGGTCTGTTTCGGGTCGGCCAGGCCCTGTCTCGTGGAGAAGGCGGTCGCCGCCAACGCGTCGGCTGTCCGCGAGTGGGATTCCAACGGCACCAACTTCGGCTACGACGCCGCGAAGGGCCGGATCGCCGGGGAGTTTGGCCACAACGACTTCTATCCGGTGGCCCTGGCCGCCGCTCGGGAGGCGGTCCTCGACGGCGATGCCACGCTCCGCGTCATGCTCCTCATCGACGAGATCCGCGGCCGCCTCGCCGAGGTCTTCGCGCTGCGAAAGTACGCGATCGACCATGTGCACCACGGTGCCGTCGCCTCCGCGGCGGCCTATGCGGCGGCGCTGGGGGGCACGGAGGAGCAGGTCGAGTCGGCGATCGGCATGGTGGTGGCCCACTACGTTCCCTACCGCGCGATCCGGGCCGGCCATCAGCTCTCCGACAGCAAGGGGGCGTCGGCGGCGCTCGCCGCGGAGGCTGCCGTGATGAGCGCGCGACGGGCGCTGGCCGGCTTCCAGGGGCCGCAGGACGTGTTTCGCAATCCGCTGGCGATCTACCGGCTCAACGAGCCCTGCCCCGCCGGCGAGAGCCCGTTCGATCTCGAGCTCGGCGTCGACGGCGACGCCTTCGCGATCCATGCCATGCACTTCAAGCTCGGCCTCTACGAGCATCAGTCGGCCGGCGCGCTCCAGGCGATCGTCGATCTGCTAACCGCGCATCCAGCGCTCGCCGGCGACCTCGACCGGGTGCGTACGATCCGCGTGCAGATCTACGAGCCTGCCTATTCGATCATCGCCGACCCCGCCAAGCGAACGCCCACGACCCGGCAGTCGGCCGACCATTCGCTGCCATACATCCTGGCGAAGACGCTCCTCAAGGCCGGTGCCGCAACTGCGGGAGGTCCACCCGGCTGGGAGGGCCTTATGCTCCTGCCCGACGACTATGCCGACGCCGCCATCCGGGATCCGGCGGTGGGCAGCCTCATCGACAGGATCGTGATCGAGCACGGCGGCCCGGACTACGATCGGCTCTACCCCGACGGGATTCCGACGAGCGTGACGATCGAGCACGCGTCGCTCGGGTCGCTCGGCGGCGGGCTCGTGCAGCATCCGCTCGGTCACGCCCGGTCCGATCCGGCCCGCACGGCGGATGTCGTGGCCCTCAAGTTCGACCGGCTCGTCGCCGGGGCGGTCGACGACCCGCGCCGGCTCCGCGAGCGGATCCGCCTGGCGGGCCGCAGTGCAGCCGAGGTGGCGGAACTGTACGCATTCCCCATCCACGGCCTGGGCGATCGATGAAATGTCCTGAGAGCGGCGTCATCCCGGTCGACAAGCCGGCCGGCATCTCGTCGCGGGGCGTGGTGGACGTCGTGTCGCGGGCGCTCGGCACGAAGGCCGTGGGGCACGCCGGCACGCTCGATCCGCTCGCCCGCGGCGTGGTGATCGTCTGCGTGGGCCATGCCACGAAGCTCGTCGACTACCTGCACGAGCTGCCGAAACGGTATGCCGCGACGTTCCTGCTGGGCCGTTCGAGCCCGTCGGACGACCTCGAGACGCCTGTCGAGGAGGAGCCCGACCCGGTGCGGCCCACGCTGTCCGCGGTGGAGGCCGCGGTCGCGACGTTTCGTGGCGACATCCTCCAACGGCCGTGCGATTATTCGGCCGTGCACGTCGACGGCAGGCGGGCGTATCGGCTGGCCCGGAAGGGAAAGCCTGTCGTGCTCGAGCCCAAGCCGGTGCGGATCGATCGGCTGGAGATCATGGGCTACGAATGGCCGCGGCTGGACGTCGAGATCGAGTGCTCGTCGGGCACGTTCGTGCGGGCGATCGGCCGCGATCTGGCGGAGAGCCTCGGCACGCGGGGCGTGATGGAGTCGCTCGTGCGGACGGCGGTGGGGCCGTTCGCTCTTCACGCGTGCGCGCTGCTCGACGCGATCGATCCGCAGACCGTCCGCGAGCTGCTCCTGCCGCCGGCCAAGGCCGTCGCGCATCTGCCCTGTACGACGCTCGATGCCGACGTGCTTCTGTTGGCCGTCCGTGGTTTTCTCCTGCCGCTGCCGGCCCGGCCGATGCAGCTGCCCGAGGCACCGGCGATCGCCGCGCTCGACGCAAGCGGCGAGCTCGTCGGCATCCTCAAGCGTCTCGACGCCGGCGGCTACCGGCTGCGGCCGAATTTTCAGGGCGCGGGCTGACAGGCACGTGGCCGAGCCACGTTCCTGAATGCGGGGCGGGCCACCACGGGAGGGCTAGGCGGCCGTGGATGCAGTCATCCGCCGCTGAAGGCGGCGGCAGCGAGCGGTGAAAACCTTCGGCTTTTTCACCGCTCGCCCCCGTGGAAAAAGGCCAGGGAGGGCTCTTTCCACAGCCAGCTAGGAGACGAGCACACCGTTCACTTTCTTGTTTGACGGGAGCTCGCCGGCAATGCCGTCGGCCTGGAAGCCAAACGAGACCTCACCGCCGGCGGCGATCGTGCCGTTCCAGTCGGCGTTCTTGATCACGTAGTGGGTGCCGACACGGCTGACGATCACGGCGTTCCAGATGTTGACGATGTTGGCCTGCATGTCGAATTCCATCGTCCAGCCGTTGATCGCCGCCGTGCCGGTGTTCTTGATCTTCAGATCCCCGTTGAAACCGGTCCCCCAGCCGATCGTCTGCGTATACGTCACGGCGATGCCGCTGGTGGGAGCAGGCGTCGGCGTGGGGGTAGGCGTGGGGGTAGGCGTGGGGGTCGGTGTCGGCACGGGCACGGGGCTCGGCGTCAGCGAGCCGGTCGGCGCCTGGCCGAACACCACCTTGCCCACCTCGTAGACCGGCATGAACGTGGTTTTCGCAGGTGCGTTCCGGTCGGTCGCGATGCCCTGGTACGACCAGTCGTTCAGCGCGCTCCACGCGGAGGCTGGCAGCCCGCTCCGCAGCCCCACCCGGAACTGCGCCTCGCGCCAGAAGGAGCTGCCCGTCCCCGGCCCGATCGCGGTGCCGGTGAAGTCGACCGTGACCGCGTAGATGCCCTTGGCGGCATCCCACACCTGCAGGCCGCTGACGGTGCCGCCCTGGGTGTAGTTGCTCGTCACCTGCACGTCGGCGGGCGTGTAGCCGGCCGACGTCACCTCCGAGATGTCGATGAAGTAGCGGAACGACAGATTCGACGACATCCGAGCCGGCCAGGCGGACTGGTTGTTGATGATCGCCCGGATCTCCGTGAAGCCGCTCCCCGCCGTGTTCACCGCCGCCTGCACGAAGAACTCGTTGGTCGGCGTCTCCGCCGGCGGCATCGTGGCCACCGTTTTCCCGCCATACTCCGTGTAGAGCCGCGCCACGGCCCCCTGGAAGGCGGCGTTGTAGTCGAGGGCCACCTCGTTGCCGATGTAGTTGCCCCGCGAGTCGACGTAGTCGACGTCGCTGGCGGATTGCGGCCCGCCGACGAGAGCTCCGTAGAGGGTGTGGCGGTTGTTGTAGGCCGCGTTGACGTTGCCGTCGTACACGCCGCTGGCACCGCGATGGTGCGGATTCAGCGGCGGGTTGTTGCCGAAGCCGACCACGTAGCTCCGGCCCTGCGGATTGTCGCCGAGCATGTAGTTGATCTGCCGCACCGCGAAATCGTGGTAGCGGCCGCCCTTGTCACCCACGGTGTCGCTGTAGACGAGCGCGAAGAAGGACGTGTTGGCCGAATACCGCAGTGAGCCCCACGTGTCGAGGAAGGCCAGGCCGCCGGCCGTGTACTTGACCCGACCGCTGGAGTTGCCGACCGTCCAGTAGTCGAGCCATCGCTCGGCGTCGGCCTTGTAGGCGGTCTTGCCGGTCACCTGCGCCAGCAGCACGGCGGTGCCGTAGGTCTTGTCGTCCCACGACTGCGTCCATTGCAGCTGCTGGCCGGCGAGGCTCGCTGCGTAGATCGACTCCGCCTTCGCCAGGTAGGTCTGTTCGCCGGTGGCCTTGTAGAGCCAGGTCGCGCCCCAGGCGAGCTCGTCGTTGTAGCCGCTGAACGAGTTGTAGTAGGCCGCCGCGTCGGGGATGCTGTCGGAATACTTGCCTCGATAGGTGTCGGCGAAGTTGTAGAGTTCGCGGGCGTGCTTGAGGAGCAGATCGGCGTACGCCGTGTCGGTCGGTCGGAAGACCATCGAGGCCGCGGCCAGCGCCGCCGCCGCCTCGCCCGCGGCATCGGAGCCAGGGTGCGTCGGATCGAGCTTGTAGGCCGGGCGGCCCATCGTCATGACCTCGGGCGCGCCCCAGAACGCGTGGTCGGCGCTGCCGTTGCCGACCTGTGCGTAGAACACGTTCGCCGACGGATGCGCCTTGATGAGCCAGTCGGTGCCCCATTTCAGCGCATCGAGCATCTGCGGCAGCAGGCCGCTGGTGGCGTAGGCGTCGCGGTACTGCACGACGCCGAGGCCCAGCAGGGTCATCGAGGAAGCCATCGGCAGGGCGAACTTCACGTGGTCGCCGGCGTCGTAATAGCCACCGCTGAGATCCACCCCCACGTCCGCGCCGTCGGTCAGCGCGGAGTCGCCGCGCCAGTTGAGCGGGAACGTGGCAGGCAGATCGCCGGACCGCTGGGCGTCGTAGAACAGCAGCGACTTCTGCAGCACGTCGGCGTAGTTGTAGGTGCCGGCCGTCACGGCATCGTCGTTGACGATCGTGCCGGTCCCCGTGCCCGCGAGGATCGTCGCCGCCAAGGCCGAGCCGAGCCTGACGACCAGGGTCTCGTCCGACTCGACCGTCGTGTCGCCGATGACGGCAACGGAGATCGATTTCGTGAGTTCGCCGGGTGCGAACGTGAGCGTGCCGCTGGCGGCGGTGTAATCCGTTCCGGCGGCCGCGGTGCCGTCGGCGGTCGAATATTGGACCGTGACCGGCTGGGTGGAGGCTGCCGAGAGTGTCACCGTGAACAGCAGCGACGTCGTGCCGGTGTTGCCCTCGTTCACCCTGCTGCTAGAGACGCTGAGCGTCGGGAGCATCGGAGTCGGGGTCGGAGTCGGGGTCGGAGTCGGAGTCGCTGTGTCGTCGTCCAGTATCGTGCCCGATCCGGCGGCCTTCGTCAGCGTGGCATTCGTGGGGCTGCTCAAGGTCAGCGACAGCGTCTCACTCGACTCGGCCGTGGTGTCGCGGGCGACAAGCAGCGTGACGAGCTTCTGCGTCTCGCCCGGAGCGAACGTGAGGCTGCCTGAAGCGGACGTGTAGTCGCTGCCGGCGATCGCCGTGCCGTTCGCCGTGGCGTACTGCACGGTGACCTGTTGCGTGCTCGCCGCCGAGAGCGACACCGTGAACGTCATCGGGGTCGTGGTGACGGCGCCGCCCGTGCCGGTCACCGCCGGAAACTGGAACTGTACGGCCTTGAGTGGATCGACCTTGGCGGTGTTCACGGTCCTCCAATCGTCGGCGAGAATGCCACCGGTATCGCCCGAGTTTGGATTCCACGACCAGTAGGTCCAGCTGATTCCCTGCTGGCCCGCGGCCAGATCGTTCGTCCCGTTGCCGTCGAGGTCCCCCTTGAGATAGCTCGTCATCTTGGCGTACCAGGCCTGGTCGCTCGCCGTGGCGAGGTTGCTGCCGAACTCGCCCAGCAGGACTGGCGCGGCCCCTGTGCGGAAGAGATAGCCCCAGTTCTTGTCCCACACGCCCGGCAGATTGTTCGGGTAGTTCGGATCGCTGAAGTAGGTCTGCCTGTAGACGCTGGCCGGGTAGTCGTGTGCCGAATAGACGAGCCGTCCGGCCGTGTTCAGCCGCACCGGAGCCGCGCCGGCATTGGAC
The DNA here is from genome assembly GCA_044370415.1 of Pirellulales bacterium. Taxonomy (GTDB): domain Bacteria; phylum Planctomycetota; class Planctomycetia; order Pirellulales; family UBA1268; genus CAMCQY01. The sequence goes on along the minus strand of JBILVO010000048.1, from coordinate 14,765 downwards.
AGGTTGCCGCCCCACCAGTAGCTGCCCGAGGAGGCGGTCTCGATGCCCTCCACGATGACCAGCAGATTGGGATTGGCGGCGAGCACCGCGTTGCCCCCACGCTCGGCGGCCAGCCTCCAGTCGTTCACGCCGCCGTCACCCCAGGTGGCGGGGCCGTGCGGCTCGTTGTGGAGATCGATCCCGATGACGGTCGAGTTGCCCGCATAGCGGGTGGCCAGCATCGACAGGTTGCTGATCCACTTGCTCTCAGGATACGCGGATGTGTACCAGAGGCCGGAGGCGTTGGCACTGTTGCCGGCCTCGGAGCGGTGGTGGTCGAGGAAGATCTTGAGCCCGATCTGGCCGGCGTAGCCGACGATCTTGTCCATGATCTGCAGTCCGGTGAGCCCCTGCAGATCGGCGTTCTTGCTGAAGTCGATGCTGTTGGGCGTGCTGCCCGAGTCGAAGAGCTGGTCGCAGTAGGGCAGCCGGATCGTGTTGAAGCCGAGCGACTTCATCTGATCCATCATCTCCTTGTAGCCGCGGGTCCACAGGCCGTGGGGCGCGAAGTTCGTCGTCTCGAAGCCGAACCAGTTCACGCCGGCGATTCGCACCGCGTTGTTGTTGGCGTCGAGGATCTGGCTGCCCGACGTGTGCAGGTAGCCGTTGGCCACGGCCGTCTGCGGATTGCCCTCGGTGACGGAGACATCGCTGACGGTGATGCCGGGCAGCGTGGCCACCGGGGTGGTACCGCCGGTCGCGCCGGCGATCACCGGATCACTGCCGTAGTCGCCCCAGATGGTGCTGAAGCCGCCCGCGGACATCGTCGGAATGCCCGTATGAAAGTTGGAGAGCTGGCCGGCGGTCCCCGGGTTGTCGCGGTTGAGCGACCACATCGAGAGCATTCCGAGCCCCTTGGCCCGGGCGAATGTCTCGAGTCGATCGGCGTCCGCCAGGGTGAACACCTCCGTCGTGACGTCGTTGACGCCCAGCATCGGTGTCACGCCCAGCTGATTCCAGCCGAACGTCTGGCCGCGGGCGGCGAAGAGGCTGGTCATCTGCGCGAACGTGGCGTTGGCCGCGTCGATGGCGTATTCCCCCATCGACTTGAGCTGCGGAGGCGCGGCGCTGTCGCCGTAGTCCATCGCCATCACGTTCACGCCGTCGACCTTCACGCCGGCCACCAGGGCGGCCCTCACCACGTTCAGGCCGTCCTGAGTGAGCCCCTGGGGCAGCACCGGCAGGGTCAGCCACACGCCGAGCCCCGGACGGGTCGCCTGCACCAGGGCGATGGCGTCCATCTGGAGCTTGATCGTCTGGGTCTCAGCGACGGCGGCGCCCTCGATGTCGAAGTCGAGCTTGTTCAGCTTCAGGGTGTCGACCATGTCGCCGTAGGCCGTCGCCAACGCCTGGGCGCCCAGCCCGCGCCGTGCGTACGACTGCGCCAGGCTCTGTCCCGCGGCGCCGCCCAGCGACACCATCACATCGCCGCCGGCTGCCCGCAGCGAGTTGATGGCAGTCTGGATCGCCACCGCCTGCTCGTTCGTGCTGCCGAGCGTGAGCACGTCGTATCCCGCCCAACCCAGCTTGCCGGTCGGCGTGGCCTGCATGAATCCGAGCGTCAGGAGCCCGACGCCATACTGCCGGGCCAGACCGACGAGGTCCGGCACCGGATACTGCCCCATGTCCACGTAGGGTGCGAAGAACTGCTCCTTCCACAGATCGCCATTCGTAGGCGTGGTTGGAGTGGGCATCGTGCCGTGATGCGTGCCGCCGGGCTGGGACTGGCCGATCGATGTCTGGTCGCCGTCGGTGACCTGGCCTGCCGGAGCGGTCGGCGTCAGCAGCGATGTCCGGCTGACAAGGGTGAAGTGCTCGGCGGGATGGCCAAACGGCACCTCCAGCTGATCCTCCACGATCTGGTCGTGATGGAATTCGACGTTCCCCGGCATGAGCTGTGCCTTTGTCACGCCCACGAGCAGGATGCTCTGGTTGGTGGGCAGGACGGCGATTGAAAGACCCTCGGCCGTGTCTGTCACCGAGAGCCGCTCGCGGGTGCCAAAGTAGAGGAAGCTCAGCTTCATTGTGGCCGGATTGAAGCCCTCAATCCGCTGCTTGACTCCATATTCGTGCGACCGCACGTAGACCGTGCTGCCGTCCCGGGGGCCGATGCCCTGCTCCCAGGAGACCACGCCACCGATGTCCTGACGCAGATGTTCGTTCTGAACGACGCCGAAGTTGGCCATCGTGAGGTCGCGGTACCTGATGCCGCGCAGCACCTGGAACTCGGGCGTCGACGCCCAAGGATTGACGATTGCCACCTCGCCGGCCTCCGTCTTGGCGATGATCAGGTTGTGGACCGACACGCCAGCGAAGTCGAGGCGATCGCGGGAGGGATCGAACCCCACGATGTCGTCAGCCGCCGGGTTGACGAGGAAGACGCGGCCTGTGGTGCCATCGATTGGTGTCGGCGTCGGCGTGGGCGTCGGCGTGGGCGTGGGAGTCGGCGTGGGAGTCGGCGTGGGAGTCGGTGTCGGCGTGGGAGTGGGCGTCGCCGCCACGCTGCCGACGAGCGTGAGATTGCGGAGCACCGCAGAGCTGCCGCCGGGGGTGGCGGTGAAGCCGAACGACGTCGAGGCACCAGCCGCCAGGGAGCCATTCCAGCTCTCGTTGCGAACCGTGTAGCGACTGCCCGACCGGCTCGCGATCACACCATTCCAGAGCGATGTGATCTGGCCGTCGAAGTCGAACGTGGCCGTCCAGCTGCCATACGCGGCGGTGGTCGTGTTGCGCACGGTGACGTCGCCGTTGAATCCGCTGCCCCAGTCGCTCGTGACCGCGAATGTGACCGGAGCGGACGGTGTCGCGGTCAGCGTGGCCGTCGGAGCGGAGACGACGCTCGGTGCGGTGGTCGTCGTGGTGGTCGACGGTGCCGCTGCGGCTCCTGTCGGCGACCCGTCATTGTTGGCGATCGTGACGACACCGCGCGGATCGGCGATCGTCGCCCCCCGTGCCGCCGAGAGGTTGATCGTGAACGTCTCGTTCGGCTCGAAGGTGCGATCGCCCTTGATCGCGATCAGCACTTGGGTGGTGGTGGCCCCGGTGGCGAACGAGACGAGCCCGGTCTTCGCCAGGTAGTCAACGCCGGCCGTGGCGGTGCCGTTGGCCGTCGCAAAGCGCACGCTCACCGGGGTGGTCGCTGCCTGCGAGAGCCGCAGGAGGACGGCGGCATTCTTCGTGCCGGAGTCGCCCTCCACGACCGTCACATCGTCGATCGAGATCGACGGCGTGACGGCCATCAGCGTCCGCGGCTCGAGCGCCTCGGACGACAGGCCCTGGTCGGCCCTCCTGAGGGCGGCCGCCAGCCGGCGATGCGAACTCCGGCGCAGCTGTCGCGAGGAGAAACGATGCCCGGCCAGTGCGGAGATATCGCTGCCGTTGATGCCATTCATGGGATGTCCCTTTCACGTCCTGCGGTTGCCCCCAACCGCTGGAATCTGTACGGCTCGGCACTGCGCGACGGACAGCAGTGCGAACCGGTGCCCGACTTGCCGTCTTGGCCGCCGGTCTCGGGAGCCTAAGTGCAGCCGCGAAAAACGCGGGTGCCATCACTGCCGTTCATCCGCCGTTCATGGACGGTTCAGGCGCCGTACATGCCCGCAGCCGATCCGAGGCCGAAAAAAAAGGGTCCGGCGACTGGACACGTTGGTACGGTGGCCACCGCATGGTCGGGACACGCCTGCGACGATCCCCGCCAGGTCACCCTCCGACGGAGGGGCGCTCGCAGGTCTTTTTCCACAGCCAGCTAGGGCCGTGGTCGAGCGGCGCCGGTCCAGGTCGGAAATCGTGCCACGAAGGTGGCTCCGCCGCCCGGCGTCGGCAGCAGGTCGATGTCGCCGCCGTGGCTGCGCATGATCTCGCGGGAGAGGGAAAGGCCGACGCCGTGGCTCCTGCCGGACGGCCCTGCGGCCGTCTGGCTCGAGAAGAAGCGGTCGAAGATCCGCGCTGCATTCTCGCTAGACACGCCAGGCCCGTGGTCGATGACGCGGATTCCGCAGCCGTCGGGGCCCTTCTCGGTCTCGATGCGGACCTCCACGCCCGGGGGGCTGTGGCTGATGGCGTTGGCCAGCAGGTTCGTGAAAACCTGCTGCAGCAGGTCCGGCTGGCCACGCACGACGACGGAGCCGACGTCGTTACGGATCGTGACATTCCGGCCAGTGGCGGCCTGGGCGACCTGCTCGGCGGCTAGGTCGACCACCGGCTCGAGATCGATCGCCTGCAGGCCCGCCGCGCCGACCGCGAGCGAACGGGAATACGTCAGCAGCGCCTCGCAGAGCGTCTCGATGCGGGCGGCGCGGCCGCGGATCGTAGCCAGCCGTTCGGCATCCTGCGCCCCCTGCCGCCGCTGCAGGATGGCGTCGGACTCGAGCAGGATCGCATGCACCGGCCCGAGCACCTCGTGGGCAAGATCCGCGTTGAACCGGCTCTGTTTGTCGCGGGCCTCCTGGAGCCGGTCGAGCATGGCGTTGATCGTTGCAGCCATGCCCGCGATCTCGTCGTCGGCCACGGTCAGGTCGAGCCGCTCGTCAAAACGGCCGCGGCGGATGTGATCCGCCGTGCGTGTGATCGCCCGCAACGGCTGCAGCAACCTGCCGAGCATCAACCAGAGCGTGACGAGGAGAAGCAGCAGGACGACGGCCAGCGTCGAGACGTAAAACACCCGTGCCTGTCGCTCCGCCGCCCGCAGCACGTCGAGCGACGTCCCCACGAGCAGCAGCGGTTCGGCCTCGCCGCGGCATGCGGCCAGCCGCAGGCGACGATCGTCGTCGGTCCAGATCCGATCGATCCTCTCCAGCCAGCGTGGATCCCAGGAAAGGCCGGGCGGCAGGTCGGCAGATGCCACGAGCCGGCCGCCGGCATCCCACGCCGAGGCGAACCAGCGCAGGTCCGAATCCGGGAGCCCGGAATGGGCTTCGGCGGGCATGAACAGCCGGAGCAGCAGCGACGGCCTGCGGTCGCTGGCCAGCCGGATGGCGGCCCAGGATGGATCGCCGGGTGTGCGGGCCGCCGGCCGCTCGGATGTCGGGGCCACGCGGCGCTCGGCCTCGAACATTCCGAGCCGGGCCTGGAGCTGGGAGTCGAGGTCGCGGGCCAGGAGTTCGACGGTGAGCCGGTAATGGATGAAGCGACCGCCGATGCCGATCGCCAGCAGGATCAGGCCGAAGCCCGCCGCGAGCCTCCAACGCAGTGAATGAAGCCAGCGCGTTCGCATCCGTCAGCACTCGATGATGAAGCCGTGCCCGCGCCGGGTCGAGATTAGATCGCGGCCAAGCTTTCGCCGCAGCCGCAGCACGAGCACGTCCACCACGTTGCTGACGTCCTCGCGAGGCTCCGTGGCGTCGGGGTGGATCGCCCTGTCGAGTTCCTCACGGCTCACGAGCCGGCCGCGGCACCGGGCCAGATGGACGAGCAACGCGAACTCCTTTGGAGTCAGTACGATCTTCTCGTCGCCCCGCTGCGCCGTCTTGGAGCCGAAATCGATGGTGACGTCGCCGAGCGTGAGCACGCTCTGGGTGGCGTCGCTCCGACGCAGCACCGCGCGCATCCGGGCGAGCAGTTCGCGCACTGTGAACGGCTTCACGAGATAGTCGTCGGCGCCGAGATCGAGCACCGTCACCCGATCGTCCTCGCTCTGCTTCGCCGAGACCACGATCACCGGCACGTCGTTGCCATGTCGTAGCCGGGCCAGCATCTGCTCGCCGTCGAGCCGTGGCAGCATGAGATCGAGCACGACGATGTCCAGCGGCTCCCGGGCGGCGATCTCGAGGCCGACGACGCCGTCGGCGGCCTCGAAGACGACGCACTGCTCGGCGCGAAGGGATTCGGCGAGCGTCCGTCGCGAAGCCCCGTCGTCCTCGACCAGGAGCACCTGGAGCGGGTGGGACTGTGGGGCGGAAGGCTGCGTTGGCATGGCACCACTATATATGAACGCCGTCGTGTTGCCCGGCACGTCGGGGCACTGCTCGTCGTGGCCAAGCATCGCAGCCGTGAGAGTCGTGGCAGCTGTCGTCGGGCCGGGCCAGTCGCTACGCTGCGAAGTCGTCCAGGGCGGGCACGAATGCGAAGACGGTACAGGTCGCGATCAGCGGCCACGCCGACGGCCGGCAGGAGGGCCGCGCTGCGACGCAGACATACGAGACCTGACGTCACGAACCATCACCCCACACCCCCCCTGTGATCGGCAGACACTCATGCTCGGACGAGCCCTGCAGCAGTTCAACAATCTCTATTCGGTCTGGGTCGTCGCGCTGTCGGTGGTGGCGTTCATCTGGCCCCGGACGATGCTCTGGTTCGACAGGCCCTGGATCTTCTGGTCGCTCGCCGGCTCGATGCTCGGCATGGGGCTGACCTTGAGCCTCGATGACTTCCGGCGGATCGCGCGGATGCCGTCGGCCGTCGCGCTGGGGTTCGCATGCCAGTACACGATCATGCCGCTGTGCGGCTGGGGCGTGGCGACGCTCCTGGGGCTGGAGACGGGCCTGGCGGTCGGGATCATTCTGGTGGCGAGCTGTCCCGGCGGGATGGCGTCGAACATGATCACATACCTGGCGCGGGCCAACGTGGCGCTGTCGGTCGTACTGACGCTGGCGTCCACATTCATGGCGTTTTTGTTCACGCCGCTGTGGACGAGCATCCTGGCCGGCACGTACGTCCCGGTCGACGCCTGGGGGATGTGCCTCTCGGCGCTGCAGCTGACGGTCGCGCCGGTGGTCGTCGGCGTGGCGATCCGGCGGTGGCTTCCGCGGGCGGCGGATCGGATCGGGGCGTGCGGCCCCACGTTCGCGGTGCTGGCGTTCACGTTCGTGACGGCGGGCATCGTGGCGGCAAGCGCCGATGCGATCGCCGCGCACGGCGGCCGGCTGGCGGTGGCGGCGACCCTCCTGCACGTCTGCGGGTTTGCGCTGGGGTATGCGGTGCCGAAGCTGCTCCGGTATCCGGAGTCGGTCGCGCGGACGGTGAGCATCGAGGTGGGCATGCAGAACGGCGGGATGGCCGCATCGCTGGCGCGGGAGCATTTTCCGACGCTGCCGCTGGCCGCCGCGGCGGCGGTGTTCAGCGGCGTGATCCAGAACATCATGGGCGGCCTGATCGCCTCCTATTGGAAGCGGCGGGCGACGGAGGACTCAGCAGCCGATACGGCCCACTCGGCCGGCTGACGCGGCTGGATGTACCGTCGCGGATCGGTCGCCGCCGAGATGCGGCGGGCAGGCCACCGACTCGCCGATCGCCGGCTCACAGACATCCTCGGCGACGTCGTCAAGGCCGTCTTGGCCTGATCACTTCCCCGCACTGCATGGCGACTGGCTGGTGTGGAGGCTGGGGCAGCGTTCGTGACGCGCAGTCACTTCGTCCGCGGCACCGGCTTCGCGACAGACTTCCCCGTCAACTCGCCCGTGATCCAATCGAGCCCCTCGAGGTTGTCGAGCAGCCGGGCCTCCGCGTCGTCCTGCGTGTGGCCGAGGATGCCGATGGGGCCGTCGTAGCCGCTCTGGCAGATCGTGCGGGCCAGCTGAAGATCGAGATCCCCCTGCCCCAGCACCAGGATCTTCTTTCCCTTCTTGTCCCCCTCGGCGGTCATGCCGTTGAGGTTCAGGAACCGCAGGTGCGGCAGCATCTTCGCGAGCAGTTCCTTGAACCGTGGCAGATGGTCGTGGCCGTGGTGCTGGTTGTAGACGATCCCGACGTTGGGCAGCTTCAGCTCCTCGATCACGGCGATCTGGTTCTCGGGCTCGCCCCCCCAGCCGCCGTGGTTGTAGATGTCGACCCGGCAGCCGGCCTTCGCGGCCGCCTCGGCCAGCGGCCGCACCGCCGCCGCCGCATGCTTCACCTTCGCTGTGTGGTCGAGGGTGTCGGGCGCGCCGATCATCACCCAGAGCGACGGCGTGAGGCCCCGCTTCTGGAAGCTGGCCAGGAGCGGCTCGGCGTGCGGCCCGGGCGCCCAGAAGGCGTCGAGCGCGATGCCGTGGGACTTCAGGCAGTCGAACTCCTGCTCGAACGTGGGCACGTGCTCCGGCCGCCAGTCGTAGGCGAAGTGCTTGAAGCCGGCCTTCTCCAGCATGGCGGCGCGTTCCTCGGGGCCCCGCTTTGTGGCGTCGAAGGGCACGATGCACCACGCCACGAGGTTGTCGTGGCGGAAGAGATGCCGGGCGCGGGCCGCGACGTCGACGGGCTCGGCGGCCGAGGCCGGGCCGCAGGCCACGGCGGCGAGCCACGTGGCAACGAGCAGTGACAGGGTGCGGCCGCGAAGGACGCCGGTCAGGTCAGGAAGCTTCGTCATGAAAGGCTCTCCGAAGGGTTGCATGCGATTTTCACTTGTTCGTCAGCCGTCGTGTCCCGGGGCTGCCCATGCCCCGCCGCCGGACGTTCGCTCCAGCCTTCCAGGCCTCCGCTCTCTCGGAGGCGTCTGCGCTCCGCCATCCATGGCTTCGCTGGCCGCCTACGTCGGCTCTCAGGGCATGGGCAACCCCTCGCCGTCACGAAGTACAGTCGGATACCGTTGCCAGCGGAGCACACGTTCCATTCCATCGAAAGTGTGGTGAATCGACTTCTGCAGTGGGCAGGCGAGGGCGACTGGCACGAGAGCCCAGTTCAGGGCTCAACGACGAGTATCCCGTTCATGAGTTTCCAGTGGCCTGGGAACGTGCAGAGGTAGGGATAGCGACCTGGATCCTTGGGCGCACGGATGTGGATCGTCTGCGTGTCGCCCGGCTGGACGATGTCGGCGTAGGCCAGCACGTCGCCGGTCTGCGGCACGTAGTGCCGGGCCACCGCCTCGGGATCGGCGATCGCACGGTCGGCGAGCGTGCCGACCGCCTCGAGCGTTCCCGGCCGCACGAGCACCCAGTTGTGCGGCACCACGTCGGGATTCACGAACGACACCGCCAGCGGCTCGTCTGGCTTCACGCGGACCTCCGTCGTCGCGTAGGCGAGGTTCGACGCCGCCTCGATCCGGATGTCGCGGCCGCCCTGGATCGGCTTGAGCCACGGATTCTTGACCGTCGCCTTCATCATCGCCACGTCGCGGAGGATCGGATGGGCGGCGATCGGCCGATCCACATCGCGGAAGCCGGGGATGTCGCGGAAGGGCTCGGCCAGCGCGTGGACGGTCGCGAAGAGGTCGCGGGCCTCGCCCCCGCCGACGGCGATGTGCAGGTGCAGCTGGCTTACCGGCTGGATGTCGGGGATTTCGAGAAACAGGCTCGTGCCGTCGGGCAGCACCGTGGCGGAGCGGATCGCCAGCGGGTCGTGGCCGACGACGCCGTAGTGGCTCGGCGAGAACTCGGGCGATCCGTAGGCCGGGCCATAGCGGTAATTCCAGCACTGGGCGAAGTGGTTCGCGGCGTCGCCGGCGACGCCGCGGTCGAGCGGCGCGGAGAACGCGAGCAGCACGCCGTTGCGATGCACGCGGCAGCGGATCGGCTGCTGCACGGTGCCGCCGGTGTAGCGGACCCGCTGGAAGCAGCCGTCGTCGACGGCGTAGCTCGACCAGCCGTTCATGCCGGAGACGTAGAGCTGGCCGTCGGCGGGGCTGAACCGGCCGCGGTGCGCGCCCGAACGAAAATCGCCCGGCAGCGGCACGACGGCCCCCTGCTGCATGCCGTCCACCTCGTCGCGGAGCACGAGGAAGTGGGTGCAGGTGCCGAACGAGAAATGGATGAGGTGGCCCTGGAGCGGGCCCCACCGATCGCTCGACACGTAGGTCTGCCCGCCGCTCGAGTTGTCGAGGCCGCGCGGGAGATAGGCGAGCGGCAGGGCCGGCGGCGTGCCGCGAAAATTCGGCACCGGGCTCGCCGGCGGTCGGCCCGGCTGCTGCCGCACGGAGCAGATCGCCGACGCCGGCGTGAGATCGCCCTCCGACACAGGCACCGTGAGCGTGCCGTCGGGCAGGAGGCCGAGCCCATCAGGATTGCGGAAGCCGACGGCCAGGACGTCGACGGTAGCGCCGTCCGGGCTGATCCGCAGGAGCCCCTCGTGCGACGCGGTGAAGAAGTTCCCCGCGGCATCCCGCTCGAGGCCGCACTTGTAGTTGTGCCCGGTCGAGGGCTGGAACTTCTGCGACAGGCACGCGTACAAATCGGCCTCGCCGTCGCCGTTGGTGTCCACGAGCCGCATGAGTTGGTCGCCGCAGAGGACGTGCGGCACGTCGTCGACCACGACGAGACCCAGCGGCTGGTTCAGGCCCGCGGCAATCCGCCGCCAGCGGACGTCGCGGAGCGTGTCGTCGAGGCCCGACACCCGCCAGACCTCCCCCTGCATCGTGCAGATGGCGGCCGACCCGTCGGCGAAGAAGTCGTGGCCGCCGAAGAAGAGCAGCGACTTCCAGGGGTTGTCGAAGGGAGCCGTGATCGTGTCGATCGCGTAGGGAGCCTTGTCGCCGAGGGTGCCCGTGGTGTGCACGGCCTGCGGCCACTGCGGCGGGCCGCCGCGGGTGAGATGGGCCAGAGAATGGCTCGCCGCGGGACTGACCTCGCGGACGATCCTGCCGTTCTCGGCCCACGGCGCGTCGAGCATCTCGGTGCCGTTCACCGAGTAGGAGAAAATCACCCGCGGGCCGTGCCGGTAGAAGCCGTGGTAGTCGATCGGCCCCGCGGGCGGCGGCGCAGGCGGCGGCTCGATGAGCGTGCCTGCCGGCGATGCCGGGGCGAGGAATCCGTGGCGATGTGCGGCGAACGTGAGAAAGCCTCCGGTCCAGACGGCCTCGATGGCGAGCGTGTCGGGGTTGAAGCAGGCGGAGAGTTCGCCCTTCTCGCCGAGCCGCAGGCAGACCGCCCGCGGCACCGTGCGGCCCTTGATGGCGAAGGGCCAGCATTGCACCGTGCCCGGGTCCGACGCGTTGCGGCGGTCGTCCTTCCAGGTGTCTTCGTCGTTCTGGTTGCCCCAGTGGCCCTGCGTGCCGCCGTCGATGCCAGGATAGGCGGGCAGCAGGAGCGGCAGCGGATCCATGCCGCGGAAGTGCGCCGCCTCCCGCGCGTAGAAATCGTAGACACGCTCCCGGTTCACGAACTCGCCCGCATTGGGCCACTCCTCCGGACGCACGGGACCGCGGGGTGGCGCAAACGCAGCGACTCGGTGCGTGAGCGATTCCAGTCCCGGAGTGCGGCCGAGTTCGAGCAGATAGCGGATCAGGTCGCGCTGCTGCTGTGGCGGGAGGGCGGTGACCACGTCGGCGGGCATGAGTGACCCGATGTCCCTTCGCTCCTCGACGTCCGCGGCGGGAATGCGGTGTCGCTTGCCTGTCGCGTCGGCCACGAGCAGGGCGTCGCCAGTCTCCTCCTTCACGATCCCCTGCAGCACGCGGCCGTCGGAGGTGGTGATGGCGACGGCGCGGTAGTCGGGCTTCACCGTGCGCGAGGGCCAATAGAGTGACTCGACGATCTCCTCCGCGGTAAGGCACTTGGCGACGGTCGTGAGCGCGGGCCCGACCTCGCCGCCATGATCGCCCACCTTGTGGCAGGACGTGCACGCGGACGTGGCGACGTTGAAGACGCCGGCGCCGCGGCGGGCATCGCCATGGGCCCGCGCATCGGCCACGATCTCGACGACGCGGTCGGCGGACCATTCCCGCTGCGGCTGCGGTGCATCGGCAGCGGGAGCCGCCACCGCGGCGGCCGCCGCCATACCGAGGAGGATGGCTCCTATCAGGCGTCGTGACAGACGTTTCATGGGGCCACCTCGATCCTGAGCCGTTCGACCGCGGCGACGATCGCGTCGGGATGCTGCCAGTGGATCAGGTGGCCGGAGCCCGGAAAACGCTCCACCTCGCAGCGTCTCGCGGCGGCCGCAAATTCCGCCGCCTCGTCGTCGGCCAGGGCGCCGCCGGCCCGCGGGTCGGCATGGAGCAGGACGACGGGGCAGCTGATCCGCCGGGCGATCTCCGCTGGATCATAGCCATCGAGCCAGCGGCCGGCGATGACCGGCGTGAGCACCTCCGGGTCGAGCCTCGCCAGGCAGGCTGCGCTCCACCGGAGCGCGGCGGCGTCGCGGATCGATCCCAACCGGACCGTGCCGCCGCCGGCGACGGGCAGTTCGATGTCGGCGAGCGCCGCGGCCAGGTCGTCCACGCTGCCGCCGCGGCGGCCGGCCGCCTGCACGCCCACGAACTGGGCCTGCCAGGCGGTGCCGTGGATCCGCGTGCCCATGCCTTGGAACGGCGGGTCTTCGAGGACCGCACCCGTCACGAGGTCGGGCAGTTCGGCGGCGACGGCGGCGGCGACCATCGCGCCGAGCGAGTGGCCGAGCAGCACGACGGGCTGGGCGATCTCGTCGCGGACCAGCCGCACCGCGTCGGTGACGTAGTCGGTCACGAGGTAACGGTCGCTTCTCGCGGAATCGCCGTGGCCGCGGTGATCGACGGCGATCACACGCCAGGGGCGTGCTCGGTCCGTGCGGGCCAGGTCGGGCAGCACGCTTTTCCAGTCGTCGCGGCAGCGGGTCACGCCGTGGAACAGCACGACGGGCGGGCCGTCGGGCCGTGACTCTGCACGGGCGATCGCGGGAGTGCCGCCGGTGACCTGCGTCGGCCAGGTCATCGCTCGCGGCTCACGACGGTGGGGAACGGCTCGGCGAGCCGGCCGGCTTTGACGACGCCCCCCTGCATGACGGCGATGAACCGACTGCGGTCCTCGAGCAGCGAGATGTCGGCGACGACGTCGCCGTCGACCACGAGCACGTCGGCCAGCTTGCCCGGCTCGAGCGTGCCGAACTCATCGCCGCGGCCCATGATCTCGGCCCCGGTCTTCGTGGCGCAGGTGAGCACGACGAGCGGGTCGAGGCCCACGTGGCGGACGAAGAACGTCAGCTCCTTCGCGTAGTCGCCGTGCGGATTCCAGCCGAAACCGTAGTCACCCCCCATGCCGAGCCGGCCGCCCGCCGCGAGGATTCTCCGGCAGCTCTCGCCGCCGCCGTCGAGCGTCTCCTGGTGGCCGTCGATCACCCGCTGCGGGAGGCCGAACTCGCGGCCCCGCTCCACGCTCGCCAGTTCGAAGTAGAGCCCGGGCACCACCGGCACGTCGCGGGCGAGCAGGAGATCGAGCCCCTCGTCGTCGATGAAGGTGGCGTGCTCGACCGCATCGTAGCCGGCGCGGAGCGCGTTCTTGATCCCCTCGGTGGCGCGGCAGTGGCCGGTGACCTTGAGCTTGTGGTTGTGGGCGGTGGCCACGACGGCGTGCATCTCGTCGAACGTCATGCAGAGCGTGTGGTGGTCGTTGGTGTCGGGCCAGGCAGCGTCGCCGGTGGGATAGGTCTTCACCCACTCCACGCCGTCCTTGACGAGCGACCGCACCGCCTTGCGGGCGTCCTCCACACCGTTGATGCAGAAGATCAGGCCCTCCATGCCGATGCGGCGGAATTCGGGGTTCCAGTCCATGAGGCCGCCGGCGCTGCAGATCTCGCGGCCGCTGGCACAGAGCCGGGGGCCGGGGATGAGGTCCCCCTCGATCGCCTTCTTCAGCCAGACGTCGCAATTGAAGAGGCAGCCCCCGGAGCGGGCCGCCGTGTAGCCGCACTCGAGGGCGAGCTTGCAGTTGACCGACGCCTGGATCGCGACGTACTCAACCGGATACTTGATGTCGAGGTCCTCGAGCTTCTCGACGTTGAAGTAGGTGGCGTGAAAGTGGGCCTCGACGAGGCCGGGCATGATCGTGCCGCCGTGGGCGTCGATCCGCCGGGCATCGGGGGCCACCGGCGGGGCGGCCGGCCTCGGTCCGGCGTAGGCGATCCGGCCGTCGGTCGCGATCACGACGCCGTCGGGCACGGGAGGGCCGCCCCTGCCGTCGACCAGCCGGCCGTTCGTGATGATGGTCGTGCCCGTGGCGGTCTTCATGGATGGTCCCTCCGGCGTCCTGGCCCGGGACCAGTCTAGTGCACCGCAGGGCCTGTCAGATTGGAGTGGAACGGCCGGAAATGGGATGGAAGCGGCACCGGGCGGCGGGCAACTTGGGCGGCGATGTGGATAATCCTCTGGCGACATGCGGCCTGCGCCACAGGCCGGCGGTGGTCGCCCGAGTCACGAGGTGCCGTCATGGCAAAGGCCCCGCTGCGGCGAGCTCCGCGACACGACCCGCTGGTGACGGCGGTGGCCGGGCTCTTCGATCACCTTGACGGCGTGCAGTGCTGGATCAAGGACCGGGCCTGCCGCTACGAGTGGGTCAATCGGGGCTTCCTGCTCAACTACGCTCTCGAACGGGTCGAGCAGGTCGTCGGCAGGACCGACCACGACCTCTCGCCCGCGCATCTCGCCGACCAATACAGGCTCGACGACGAGCGTGTGCTCTGCGGCGAGCCGGTCGAAAACCGCATCGAGCTCGTCGGCCGGTTCGATCGGACGGCGATCTGGTCGCAGACGACGAAGAGGCCGGTCGTCGACCGCCGCGGGCGGATCGTGGGCACCGTCGGCATGACGCGGATGGTCGATGCGTCGGTGGTCGAGTCGGACCAGGAGGACGCGGCGCTCGGCCGGGTGCTGGCCCACATGCGGATGCACTTCGCGGAGCCGCTCTCCAATCCCGAGCTCGCCCGGATCGCCGGTCGGTCGGTGCGGGCCTTCGAGCGAATGTTTCGTCGGCAGATGCAGCTGACGGCCCAGCACTACCTCAGGCGGCTGCGGGTGCGGCTGGCCTGCCAGGCGCTGGTCACGCGGGCGGAGCCGCTCGCGGAGGTGGCCGCGGCCCACGGCTTCTACGACCAGAGCCATCTCGTCCGCGAGTTCCGCCGCGAAACGGGACTCA
>JBILVO010000009.1:0-59013 GCA_044370415.1 Pirellulales bacterium | reverse complement strand
CACGCCATCCACGCCCCGCACGCCATCCAGACCACGCGCGCCATCGAGGCCCCGTGCCCCGTCGAGGCCCCTCGCACCATCAAGGCCTCGCGCGCCGTCGATCACACGAGCGCCGTCAAGACCGCGGCCTCCGTCGAAATCCCGCATCCCGCCGCCATCCATCCGGCCGCCGCCGAAGTCGCGCATGCCGCCATCCATGCGCCCGCCGCCGAAGTCGCCGCCGCCCATGCGTCCGCCACCGCCGCCATATCCGCCGCCGCCACCGCCATACCGCATGCCGCCGCCGCCCCCCATGCCGCGGCCGCCACCACCGCCGCGGCCGCCGCCACCACCGCCATGCGGGAAGACCGGCAACGACGTGGCGAAGAGCTGGGCGAACGCGACCGCCGCAGCGGCAACGGCGCGGATGAACCTGGCGTGGGTGAGGGTGAACATCGTGGTGCTCCGGGGAGAATGGTGGAGGATGCGAAGAAGGTGGAGGCGGGGCCCGCGCCGGCGGCGCGGCGTCAGCGGATGCGGCGGAAGTGCGACGGCGCGGTGTCGGGCATGCCGCGGCCGTCAACCGTCCTTTCGATCGTGTGCCAGAGGATTTTGTCGGGGCCCAGCGGCGCGAGCACCTGCACCCATTCGGCGTGGTCGCCGATCGCGGGATCGCCGGGCGTGCCCGAATAGCTGCGATTAAACGACGTGCCGTCGCTCGACAGGACGCCCTCGGCCTGGGCGCCGGTCGAATCGACCACAGTCGAACGAACCAGCCCGCTGAGCCGGTCGGCGTGGATCAGGTCGATCGCCTCCACAGTGACGCCGTTCTTGCGGGTGGTCTTGATCCTGCCGATGAGGGCGTTGCCGCCTACGGCCCTCTCGTAGATGGCGTCGATCGTCGTGCCCGTCTTCGGATCGGTCGACTGCCAGGTGCCGACCAGCCACGAGAGGGCACCGATCGCCGTCCGCGGCGACGGCACCACCCGCGACTCGGCGATCTTCCAAGCCCCATCCTCGAGCACCCGCAGGCTATCGAAACGCGACGCGAGCGGCTCCTGGCCGGGCTGGCCGGTGAACGCGATCGTGCCCTGCACCCGCGCTACGCCCGCGCCCAGCGGCAGCACGTCGGTGACCTCGATCGCGAGGCTGCCCTGTGGATGGGCCTTGCGCCACTGCACGAGCGACGCCACGATCGTGTCGCGGCCCTTGAGCAGGCCCGTTCCTTCCTCCAGTTCGGCACCCGCCGTCCAGTGCGCGGCGAGAGCCTTCTCGTCGCTGGCGTTGAAGCTCGCGACGTAGGCCGCCGCCGCCTGTTTCACCCCCTCGATCACGGCGGCGGCAGCTGCCGTCGATGCGGCCGGATTCACGGCTGGGGCCGGCGCGGGCTGGCCGCGTGAGGGGACGGCAGCGAGGGTCGCCGCGGCTGCCAGGGCGAACGCGGCAGCGCGGCGGGGGTGGAGCGTGGGGGCGGGCATGACGGGGTTCCAAGGGGAAGCGTGAGGCGTCGGCACGGGAGACTGTGAATGTAGCGGACCCGGCGCGGCGCGGGCCAGCAACGGGCAACGCTTCGACGTCTACCCCGGGCGGGATCGACCGATATTTCCGCAGAGGGCCCGCTCTGGCTACCGTGGAGGTTTTCCGCCCCGCCCCGCCCTGCCACCTCGGCCCCGCCCGGCTCCCCCCTCTCCTCATGGCCGTCCTCCTCGACATCAAGAACGCCAGCAAGCGCTACGGCCACCAGGTGCTGCTCGACGGGGCCAGCGCCACGATCACCGACGACGGCAAGATCGGGTTCATCGGCCGCAACGGCGCCGGCAAGAGCACGCTGCTCCGCGTCATCCTCGGCGAGGAGGAACTTGACGGTGGCGAGGTGATCCGGCACCCGCGGCTGCGGCTGGGCTACCTGCGGCAGCACGATCCCTTCCTGCCCGGCGAGACGGCCCTGGCCTTCCTCATGCGCGACAGCGGCCAGCCCGACTGGAAGTGCGGCGAGGTCGCCGGCCGCTTCGAGCTCAAGGGGACGCTGCTCACCGGCCCGGTGCAGGAGCTCTCCGGCGGCTGGCAGACCCGCGTCAAGCTCGCCGCGTTGCTCCTGCACGAGCCCACGCTCCTGCTCCTCGACGAGCCGACCAACTTCCTCGACCTGCGCACGCAGATCCTGCTCGAGCATTTTCTCCGCGACTACCGCGAGTCGTGCCTGATCGTCTCGCACGACCGCGCCTTCCTCGCCGCCACCTGCGACCGCACCCTCGACCTCTCCGGCGGCAAGCTCACGATATTTCCGGGAAAGGTCGACGCCTTCCTCGACTACCAGCGGGAGCAGCGGGAGCACGTCGAGCGGACCAACGCCGCCGTGCTCGCCAAGCGGCGGCAGCTCGAGGATTTCATCGCCCGCAACAAGGCGCGGGCCTCGACCGCCTCCCGCGCGAAGTCGAAGAGCAAGCAACTGGAGCGGCTGGAGGTGGAGGAGATCGCCGCCGACGCCCCCACCGCCGCCATCCGCTGCCCGGAGGTGTCGCCGCGGCAGGGGCCCGCCGCCCGGTGCCGCGGCCTGGCGATCGGCTACCCCGACCACACGGTCGCCTCGGGCATCGACGTGGAGATCGTGCACGGCTCGCGGGCGGCGATCGTCGGCGACAACGGCCAGGGCAAGACGACGTTCCTGCGGACGCTCGTGCGGTCGCTGCCGCCCGTGGCCGGCGAGGTGAAGTGGGGCCACGGCTGCGAGCTCGGCATCTACGCGCAGCACGTCTACACGAGCCTGCCCGAGGGTGACACCGTGCTCAGCTACCTCGAGCGGGCCGCGGCCATCGGCACGAAGTCGCAGCGGATCCTCGACCTCGCCGGCGCGATGCTCTTCCGCGGCAAGGCCGTCGAGAAGAAGGTGTCGGTGCTCTCCGGCGGCGAGCGGGCCCGGCTCTGCCTCGCCGGCCTGCTCCTGGGCTCCTTCAACGTGCTCGTGCTCGACGAGCCGGGCAACCACCTCGACGTGGAGACGGTCGACGCCCTCGCCCAGGCCCTGCTCGACTACCGCGGCACGCTGATCTTCACGAGCCACGACCGCTCCTTCGTGGAGACCGTGGCCACCAATGTCGTCGAGGTGGCGAATGGCCGGGTGCTCAACTACGGCGGCACCTACCCGCAGTACCTCGCCGCCATGAACAGCGCCATCGACGAGGCTGAGGCCGCGTCGGGCCGGCCGCCCGCGAAGCCCGCCCCGCGCACGCCGGCGGCCCCCGGCGGCAAGGCCGCGCGGTCGGAGCGGGATGTCCGCCGCGAGATCGGCAACCTCGAACGGACGATCGCCAAGCTCGACGCCGAGAAGCGTGCGGCCCACGAGGCGCTTCTTTCGACGACCGATCCGGCCGAGGCGCTGCGGCTGCACACGGCGATGACGGCGGCCGCCGAAAAGCTGTCGGCGGCGGAGGAACGCTGGCTCGCGCTCCAGGAGGAAGCCGGCGAGGGCTGAGCAAGGGTTGCGGTTCGGTGCTGCGATTCGTGGCTGCCTGCATCCCGTCGCCGGCCCCTGAAACCTGGCTCCTTCTCGGGTATTCTGAGGAGCCGTCATCCGCCCCGCGTGTTTCGTGGAACCGTCATGGACTCGATCAGCCGCCACGAGCAGTTGCTCCGGGTGTTTCACCTGATCGACATCCTCTTCAGCGCCCGCGGCCCGCTCTCCACGGCCGAACTGAAGCGAACGCTGTGCGACCGCGGCGTGATCGACGAGATGTCCGACAGGAACATCCGCCGTGACCTCGACTTCCTCGAAAAGTTCGGCTACGCGGTCAAGCGGTCGAAGAAACGATCGGCCAGCGGCGCCCCCTGCCAGGCTTTCGCGATCGAGGTCGGCAAGGGCCGCGGAGAGCTGCGCACACCGCAGGTCTCGCTGCCGGAGCTGCTCTCGCTCGCCGTGGCCCGCGACTTTCTCGCGCCGCTGGCGGGCACGTTCTACTGGCGGGGCATCGGGCAATTGCTGGCGAAGCTCGAGCGGGTGGCCACGCCGGAACTGCTGGCCTACGTCGAGGAACACAGGGAGGGGCTGCTCGTCCATCCCCGGCCGTCCACGGCGAAGTACCGCTCGCGGACGCTCAACGCCATCCACCGCGCGATCCGCAACGCCGTCGAGCTCGAGATCCGCTACACGAGCCTGTCCGATGCCGCGCCGAAAACCTACGTCATCCAGCCGGAGTCGCTCGTCGTCTATGACGGCAGTGTCTACATCGCGGGCTACCGCGTGCCCCGGCCCGCGGGCCGCGGCACGGCTGCGAAGCGGTCCCCGGCGGACGACGCGATCCGTTTCTTCAAGCTCGACCGCGTCGCCGACGCCAAGCCATCGTCGCGATCGTTCACCCGCCGCGCCGAATCGGTCGCATCGCTTCTGGCCGACAGCATCACGATCTTCCGCTCGCCCGCCGAGCCCCGACGGTACCGGGTCAAGGTGCTGCCCCCGCGGGCCCGCTGGGCCTGCGAGAAGCCGTTTCATCCCCGGCAGAAGGTCCGCCACCAGGCCGACGGCGGCGTGATCCTCGAGATCGAGCGGGCCTGGGACGACGAGATGATCCCGCAGCTGCTCGGCCTCGCCGACATGGTCGAGGTGCTCGAGCCCGAGGACGCCCGCGACCGGATGCTCGAGGCGGCCCAGCGGATCGCCGGAATCTACATGTGCCGCCACCTCCGCGAGTTCGAGGCTTTGAATGTCGGCGACTGAAGCGGCCGCCCGCCGGGCCGGGTGAGCCCGCGACCACCGAGGAACGACGCATGCGCTGGTTCTGGATCGACCGCTTCACCGAGTTCGTGCAGGGCCGCCGCGCGCGGGCCGTGAAGGCGGTGACGCTCGCCGAGGAGCAGGTCCACGACCACTTTCCGGGGGCGGCGATGATGCCGGCCACGCTGATCATCGAGGGGATGGCCCAGACCGCGGGGCTGCTCGTCGCCGACACGCTCGGATTCAGGCGGCAGGTGGTGCTGGCGAAGGTCGGCGGCGCGAGGTTCGAGTTCGAGGTCGTGCCGGGCGACACGATCGAGTTTTTCGCCGACATCGTGGAGCTGACGGAGGACGGATCGGTGGTGCGGGTCACGAGCTCCGTCGCCGGTCGGCCGCACGGCTCGGCCGACCTCTACTACGGCCACCTCGAGGCCGGCACGGCGTCCGGCAGGACGGTGCCCCGGCTCTTCAAGAACGACGAGATGATGGGCTGGCTCGACGCCCTGCGGATCTTCGACGTCGCGGTCCGCGAGGACGGCACGCCGGTCAAGCGCGGGACGGGCCCGGTGTAGCCGCCAGCTCCTCGAGCGCCGCCAGCGGCACCCCGACCCAGTCGGGACGGTTGGTGATCTCGTAGGCCAGCTCGTAGATCGCCTTGTCGAGCCGGTGGATGTCGAGCAGCTCCGCGGCCGCCGCGGAGTCCGCCGGCCACCACGCCCCGCCGGCGGCCGCCGCCCGATAGGCGTCGAGGAACACGGCCTCCAGCCGCCGCAGGTCGGCGGCGCGGTGGCGGCCGCCGGTGATGGCGGCCACGTGCCGCAGCAGATAATCGAACGACCGGCACATGCCCGCCACGTCCTTCGCCGCCGCTGCCTTCGCCCGCCGCTCCTCCACCGGGCGGCCCGGCTCCCCCTCGAAGTCCACGACGAGCACGCGGTCGTCGTGCGCGCCGAGCAGCACCTGGCCGAGGTGGTAGTCGCCGTGCACGCGGATATTCGGCGCGTCCATGGCGAGCGTGTTGAGCGGCGCGAACCGGCCAAGCAGATCCGTCCGCGACTCCAGCAGCCGGCGCAGGCGATCGGCGACCGGCGGGGCGAC
Source organism: Pirellulales bacterium (assembly GCA_044370415.1). Taxonomy (GTDB): domain Bacteria; phylum Planctomycetota; class Planctomycetia; order Pirellulales; family UBA1268; genus CAMCQY01. The sequence goes on along the minus strand of JBILVO010000009.1, from coordinate 53,228 downwards.
GTGCGGCAGCCGCGATTCGGCCAGCGTAAAGACCTCCGCGGCATGGCCGGCCATCCGCTCGGCCATCGCCCGGCGGCCCGCGACCGTCGGTGTTTCGGGGGCGAAGGCGGGCACGTCTGGCCGCGCGGCGAGCGCGGCGTGCATGCGGCCCGTTGTCGTGCCGATCCTGGCGGCGAACGCGGCCACGCCGGCAGGCAGCGCCGCATTCGGGCCCGCGGCGACGAGCAGGCGCACGAGCCGATCCCAGGCCGTCGTGCAGTCCGGCGCGAATTCGTGGACGGTGGCCAGGGCAGCGGACTCACCGTCCGCTGCGACGTGCTCGAGCCAGCCGAGCAGCCGGGGCGAGCCGTGCCAGGCGGGCGTGGCCGCCAGGAACTCGCCGATCTCGACCTCGGGCTGGATGCCCGGCCGGCAGCGGCGAAAGAGCTTCACGATCAGCCCGGCGCCGGCGGCCTGCACGATGAACGAGGAATTGGAGGCGTCGACGCCGACGGGCGTGATCGTGGCGGCGGCCGGCCAGGCGGCAACCGGCCAGGCGGCCGGCGGGCCCGCCACGCGGTGGCCCACGACCGCGCCTGTCATACCGGGCAGGCGGGCCGCAGCGAGGATCGTCTCGACCAGCCAGCGGATGGCGGTCGGATCGCCCGCGACGTCATCGCCGGACGGATCGACCACGAGACAGTAGCGGTGCTCCGCGGCCCGGCCCGCCAGGCGCACGTCGGCGAGCACGACCGCCGGCTGCGGCCCGGCCCGCCCGATGGGCTGCGGATCGATGCGGTCGTGGACCGTCACACCCTCGATCGCGGCCTCCTTCCCCGCAAACCAACGGGCCGCCGGCAGCGCGGCGGCGATGCGGGCGGCGAGCGGCGAGGCGTCGTCGGGGCTCATGGGGCGGCGTGCTCCGCAGATTGACGGTGCGGCGGGGCAGGTGGCGTTAGGACACTCGGAACACCCGCACCGGTGCATCCGGCGTGCACTCGATCGTGATCGCGTCGGTCGGCCAGACATGCTCGGCGCCGTCGAGCAGATCGCGCGCTGCGAGCGTCGCGCCGTCGCCGAGCCGCAGCGCGTCGCGGTCGAGCTCCAGCCTGCCGACCCGCGGCTCCTGCGGCCGCAGGTTCACGACCACGAGCACACGGTTGCCGGTGGCCTCGTCGAACCGGCACCAGGCCAGCAGGTGCGGGTCGTCGATCCGCTGCACGAGCGGGGGGCGGACGCGGGCCAGCGCCGGCTCCTCGCGACGGATCTCGTTGAGCCGGCGGATGAAGGGGGCGAGGCTGTCGGCACGCTCGACGTTCCACGCCTTGATCTCGTACTTCTCGGAATCGAGGTATTCCTCGCCGCCGGGGTCGCGCGGGGCCGCCTCCAGCAGCTCCATCGCCGGACCGTAGATGCCCCAGTTGCCCACCGACAGCGCCGCCAGCGCCAGCCGCACGAGGAACATCGGCCGGCCGCCGTGCTGGAGCGTGGCGTGGAGGATGTCGGGCGTGTTGGGCCAGAAGTTGGGGCGGAAGAATTCGGCTACCGGCGGCGTCGTCACCTCGACCAGGTAGTCGGCTGTCTCCTGCTTCTCCGTCCGCCACGTGAAGTAGGTGTAGGACTGCGTGAAGCCGAGCTTCGCGAGCCGGTACATCGTCTTGGGCCGCGTGAACGCCTCCGACAGGAAGAGCACGTCGGGGTCGGTGCGGTGGATCTCGGCGATCATCCACTCCCAGAAGGCGAAGGGCTTGGTGTGCGGGTTGTCGACGCGGAAGATCCGCACCCCCTGCCCCACCCAGAACCGCACCACGCCGAGGATCGCCCCCCAGAGCTGCCTCCACTGTTCGCACTGGAAGTCGATCGGCACGATGTCCTGGTACTTCTTGGGCGGGTTCTCGGCGTACTGGATCGAGCCGTCGGCGCGGTGGCGGAACCACTCAGGATGCTCCCGCACCCACGGATGGTCGGGGGAACACTGCAGGGCGAGGTCGAGGGCCAGCTCCATGCCGAGCGATTCGGCCCGCTCGCGGAGCCGGGTGAAATCGTCGAACGTGCCCAGTTGGGGATGGATCGCCGTGTGGCCGCCGTCGGGGCTGCCGATACCCCACGGGCTGCCGACGTCATCGGGGCCCGCCTCGAGCGCATTGTTGCGTCCCTTGCGGAACGACCGGCCGATCGGATGGATCGGCGCGAGATAGAGCACGTCGAAGCCCATGGCCCGGACGTAGTCGAGCCTGTCGGCGAGGTTGGCCAGCGTGCCGTGGCTGCCGGTCGTGCGGCCCCATGACCGCGGAAACACCTCGTACCAGCTGCCGAAGCGGGCGCGGGCGCGATCCACCCACACGCCCCGCGGCGGATCGAGCCGCGTCTCGTCGCGGCGGTCGGTGTAGAGCGCCACCAGCTCGCGGAGCCGCTCGCCGTGCACGACGTTCCGCCAGGCCGGCGACTTCAGCTGCACCGCGAGCTGCTCGATCTCGATCGCGGCCCCCGGGGGCGCGCCGTGTGCGGCGGCGGCCACGATCTGGCTGCCGGCGGCCAGTTCGATCTCGAGGTTCTCGCCCGCCTGCTCCCGGCGGCCCAGGTCGCGCAGCCACGTCGCGAACGTGTCGACGCGGGCCGTCACCGCGTAGTGCCAGAGGCCGATCCGGTCGGCGATGAACGACGCCCGCCAGCGGTCGTTGCCGTCGCACGTCATCGGCAGAACGGTCCACTGGCCGGTGTCGCCGTGCCGCACGTGCAGCCGGCACTCGAGCTCCTCGTGGCCGTCGCAGACGATGTCGGCCTCGACCACCACCTCGTCGCCACGGACCCGCTTCACGGCGAACCGGCCGCCGTCGAGCTCCGGCGCGACGCGGTCTATCGCCACCCGACGTCGCAGGTGCCCCGGCAGATCGTTGCTTCCTTCCGGCACGGATCATCTCCCCGGACGCCCTCGCCAGACCGGGCCGCGGCCTTGCGGTGGACGGCAGGAAGTGTAGGAATGACTGCGGAAAAACGCGACTCCAGCCGCCGCGGCGCGGCGGTCCGGAACACTTTTCGCCCATGTCCAGCACGCTCGCCATCGACGTTCCCGTGGGGCCGCGGCGCCGCACCGCCGTCGCCTGCGTGCCCGCCGGCGCCGCGCCGGCTGCCGGCTGGCCGCTCGTGCTGGCATTCCACGGCGGGCAGAGCCATCCCGAGATGATGCGGCGGTTCTCCGGGCTCGACGACCTCGCCGTGCAGGGCCGGGCCGTCGTCGTCTTCCCGGCCGGCACCGGCTCGCGGGAGGGGCTGCTCACCTGGAACGGCGGCAACTGCTGCGGCGAGGCGCGGGCCGACGGCTCCGACGACGTGGGGTTCGTCGCGGCGCTCATCGACGCGGTGGCCGCTCGCCTGCCGATCGACCCGCGACGGGTGCATGCGGCGGGGATGTCGAACGGCGCCATGATGGCCTACCGGGTCGCGGCCGAGCTCTCCACGCGGATCGCGTCGGTCGCGCCGGTGGCAGGGCCGCTGGCGCTCGAGTCGATTGCGCCCGAGCGGCCCGTGCCGGTGCTCCACTTCCACGGCACGCTCGACCAGTTCACGCCGCTCGAAGGGGGCATCGGCAGGCGGAGCGTGACCCGCGTGTCGCACCGGCCCGTGCTCGCGGGGCTGCTCGACTGGGTGCATGCCAACCGCTGTGTGGCGACGTACGCCTGCGAGCCGGTGCCCTGCACGGACGACGCGATCACGATCGAGCGGTTCACCTGGAGGCCGGCCGACGGCTCCACGGCGGGCGAGGTCGTCTTCTACAGGCTGGAAGGGGGCGGCCACACCTGGCCCGGCCGGCGGCCCGATTCGTTCTATCTCGGCCCCTCCGCCCTGTCGCTCGACGCCAACGAGATCATCTGGACCTTTTTCGCGCGGCACCCGCTCTGACGGCGTATACCGGGAGCCGGTGTGTGACAGCTCGCGGCCTGCGCGTCACGCCGCGCGGAGTGACCGCGACGTCTCGCTGGCGTCGGATTGGCCCGTGGCGTCCTGCACGATCTCCATCACCGTCAGCAGCACGTCCTCGCGGATGGCGGCAAACTCCTGGTCGTCCTCGGTGAGCGCCATCGCCGAGAGCTCGACGGTGAGCGCGTCGGACGACTGGGCCGTGAGCCGGGCGTCGACGGGCTTGTTGGCCAGCCGCGGATGATCGACGAGCACCTGACGTAACCGGGCGAGCAGAGCCCGCAGCCGCCGCGGCGGCATGCCGGCGGCGAGTGACAGCGGGATCCTGAGTGGGATGTGGTCACGCTGCGAAAAGTTGACCAGCTGCTGCTTGGCGAACTCGGCGTTGGGAACCGAGATCAACGTGCGGTCCTCGCCGCGGATCCGCGTCGATCGCAGGCCGATCTGCTCGACGCGGCCGCGGATCGAGCCGTAGAGGCATTCGTCACCGATCCGCACCGGCTTGTCGGCGAAGATCACGAGGCCGGCGATCAGGTTCTCGACGGTGTATTGCGACGCCAGCGCCACCGCCAGGCCGCCCGCACCGAGCCCGGCCACCAGCGGCGTGACCGGCAGGCCGAGCGAATCGGCCGCCTGGATCACGATCCAGGCCACGACGACGAAGGTGAGCACCTTGCCGCCCAGCCGGATGAGCTGGGTTTCGATCCCCTCCTGCCGCATGCCCCGGGCCTCGATCAGCAGGTTGCACAGCCACGACATGAGCACCATCACGCCCGCGACCACGCCCGCGAGCGTCGTGACGTGGAGCACGACCTTGGCGGCGAGCAGGTTGTCGCCGGTGAGGCGGATCTGGAACGTGAGCAGGTAGTCGGCGGCGAGGCTGACCGCGACGACCGTGGCGGGGAACACGAGGCTGGCGACGTTCATGTTGCAGTGGCTCTGCGACAGCGTCCGCATCAGCCGCCACGCCTTCACTGCGGCGACGATGGCCAACGCGGCCAGCAGGGCTGTGGCGGTCCACTGCCACGGCGTCTCGCCGAAGACGGGGACGTGGGCCCAGGCGGGCAGCGACTTGATGAGTGCCTCGGGGATCATCCAGCCACCGGCCTCGACATACCTGTCGAGCAGTCCCGGGCTGCCCGCGTCGGCGCGGTAGGGAAGCGATCGGGCGCGGTCGTAAAACCGCTTGGCGCGGGAGACGGTATCGGTGCTGAAGACGAAGTCGCCCTCGCGGTTGCCTTCGGCGATCCGCACGAGCCAGATCTCCGTGCCGGGGAGCCGCCAGCGCTTGAGTCCGCCGGCCTGCACGGCGGCGGCGTCGGGGATGTCGGCCAGGGCCGGCAGCGGGATGCGGTCGAGCACCTCCTTCAGACAGACGGCTGCCTGGCTCCCCTCGGAGGTGAGCAGCGACGATGGCACGTTCGTGAGGTCGAGGCAGCTGAGAACGTTCCGCACGAGGTGGTCGTGCTCGGGCCGCCGCTGGGCCGCGGCGCCCTCCTTGCGAACGCAGGCGAAGATCCGGTCGACGGCCTCGCGAAAGCTGTGCAGCGTGGCCCGCGGACTGGAGGTGTCGATCGGGGCGAGCGGATTGATCGGCGGCACGGGCGCGGCGGCCGCCGCGACCCCAGGAGCCGGAAAGTGGGCCACGACGGTGGTCTGTGCATCGGCCGGGAGTGCGATGCTCGTGACGACGATCACGGCGAGCCGCGCGGCCGCCGCAGGTGTCCAGGACGACCGTCCCATCGTGTGCCGGGCTGATGCCATCGCCGCCATGTCCTCGATGAAAGTGCTGCGTGCTCGTGTGCCTGCGTGCTCGTGCGATCAGTGTCCGGGCGGGCACGGCGGCGTCTGGCCGCCCCCTTCGATCAGCGTCGTCGCGCCGACCACCATCCCCTCAGTGGCGCAGGGGGGGCACGGCGAGCCCGACGCCACGACCACTTCGCCCGGCTGCCCTGCGGCCATCGCCATCGTCGGCGCCGCAGGCACGACGCCGGCGGGCATCGCCCCTGCTGGCATCGCGCCTGCCGGAATCGCGCCGGCGGGCGCCGCTGCGTAGGCGGCAGGCGTTGCTGCCTGGGGCTGCGTGTAGACCGGCGGGGCGTAGGGCGGGGCGTAGCTGTATTGGTCGGCGCGGTGGTGGTGGCAGCCGACGGCTGCGATCGCCGCTGCCGACACGGAGGCCCCGAGGAAGGTTGTCGCGGCCCTGCCGCGCCACAGGATCTGCATGCGGATGATCTCCGGAGTGGAGGGGACGGTAGGCAGGCCGGGCGCCACAGGCAAGGGCAATACACCGCCGGAAAGCCGGGGTGCACTGGAGCCGCTCCTCCCGGCCCGTCGTCCGTCCGACGGCATCGCCGTCGGACGCATGGGCCCGGCGAACGGGGGTCAGCCGCGGGGCTCGAAGAGCGCGATGCTCGCCGTGAAGCCGTGCAGGCAGTTGCGACGGCCGATCGGGCCGATCTCGCCCTGCGCGAAGAAGCCTGCGGCCGGCACCCGGCCGATGATCTCCCGCAGGCAGCGGGCGTCGTGGCTGGCCTCGTCAAAGAGCCGCGTGCCGCGGCCGTTGCAGGTGAACACGAGCGCGCCCGCCGCGGTGCTGCCTCGGCCCTTTTCCTGCTCGAGCAGTTCCCGCAGGTCTTCGTCGGCGGTCTTGGCGTCGCGGACGTGGAACTGCACGGTCTGCCCGGTGCGGACCAGGTCGCCCACGGCGATCACCCCCGACTCCGGGTCGGCGCCCACCACGTTTCGCACGAGGAAGTCGCCGCGACGGAAGCTTTCCTGGTACTCGCTGGCGACGCGGCCGACGTGGAGCGAGCTGCGGACGAGTTCGCGGTCGGACGGGTCGAGATCGACGTAGATCTCCCGGAGCCGCTCGAGCGCCGGCCGTCCGCCGAGCTCGATGATGACGTTCTCTTCGGATTTGGTGACCACGAGCGGCCGGCCGATCGGTCGGCAGCCCTGCGAGACCACGGGCCTGACGCGGGCCGCGCCGCCCACCACGAAGCCGACCGCGCCGGAGTCGTAGGTCCGCTGGCCGACCACGAGCGTGTTGGCGGCCGGCTGGTAGCCGCCGCTCGCCATGCCTCCGACGATCGGCACGCCCGGGTGGTCGTCTTCCATGCGCCTGATGAACGCGTCGACAGGAAAGGAGAACGGGTCGGCCAGCAGCACGACGGCGGCTCCCTCGGGCCAGTCGCCGTCGAGCTCGGGAGGCCAGCCGGCGAAGGTGCCGCCGTCGGGAGTCTGGGCGTATTCGAGCGAGAATGGCACGATCACCGCGCCTGGCATGCGGGCCATCCACACCGTCACGGCCGGTGCCGACTCATACTCCACGTCCTCGGCGAGCACCGCCTCCGCCGTGGTGGCGATCACGGTGCGCACGCCGATCGCGTCGCCGAGCCCCTCCATGGCGGGCCGAATCGCGGCGCCGTAGGCCGCCGACACGAACACCACGGCGAGGTCGGCCCCGTCCCCGACCTGGGCCGCCGCCGCGTCGGCCGCGGCGCGGATGGCCTCGTCGAGCTCGGCCGCCGTGGACGCCCCCGCGCCGCAGCGGATCGGTGCCGCGTGGGGCGGCGTGTGCTGGCCGGCGTGCATCGGTGTCTCCACGGGCGTACTCCACGGCTGGCCGGCGATCGCGGCCGGTGCTAGGTGACGATGTCGGCGAACGACGTGAGCGACTCGTGCTCCAGCCTGCCGCCCGGATCGCGGTTGCCGGGGCGGACCGCCAGCGCCGTGGCCATGCCGGCCTCCCGCGCCGCGTCGAGCTCCGCTCCCACGTCGCTGACGAAGAGGATCTCCTGCGGCTCGAGCCCCATGTCGGCGGCGATCGCCCGGTAGCTGGCCGCCTCGCGCTTCGGGCCGGTCGTCGTGTCGTAGTGGCCGCGGAGGTGGGGCGTGAGGTCACCGGCAGCAGTGTGCGCGAAGAAGAGCTTCTGGGCGTCGATCGACCCGGAGGAATAGATGCGGACATCGAGGCCCGAATCGGCCCAGTGGGCCAGCGCGGGCGGCACGTCGTCGAACACGTGCGCGACGAGCTCTCCGGAGTCGAAGCCCCCCTTCCAGATCATCCCCTGCAGCTCCTTGAGCGACGTGACCTTGGCGTCGCGGTCCATGAGCTGAAGCGCGGCCAGCGCGACACGCGTCGTGACCGCGGGATCGGACAGATCGGCCAGGTGGTCGGCCGCCGGCTGGCCGCCCGACGCCTGGGCCTCGAGCTGCGCCGCGACGGCCCGCACCGCGGGATCGCCGGCCCGCCGCGCGAGGAAGTCGCCCACGTGCCGCCGCGCGAACGGGAAGAGGACGTCGTAGACGAACGAGATCGACGACGTGGTCCCCTCGACGTCGAGCAGGATGCCGCGGCCCCCGAAGACGATCACGAGGCGGCCTTTCCCGCGCCGGGAATCCCCTGCCGCGGAAGCCAGGCTGGACCCATGCAGAGCGGTTCGTAGCCGGCGTGCACGCCGTTCTCGAGGTAGTGCGGCGTCCAGCCGCTCATGTCCTGGAAGAGCCGGATGGCGCGGATCCGCCGGTCAGTGCAGAGGTCGAACCAGTGCCGCGTGCCCAGCGGCACGCTGATCATGTCGCCGGCCCACACCTCGATGGCGAACACCGGACGGTCGCCCGGGTTGATGTGAAACACACCCCTGCCCTGCAGGATGAACCGCACCTCGTCTTCGGTGTGGGTGTGCTCCTTGCTGAACTTCGCCAGCATGGCGTCGAGGTTGGGCGTGTCGGGATAGACGTCGATGACGTCGGCGGTGACGAAGCCGCCCCGCCGCTTGAGCTCGGCGATCTCGGGATCGTAGGCGGCCAGGATCGCCTCGGCGGGCGCCGCCGGATCCACCCGGTCCTCCAGCGGCCAGACCGCGTAGTCGATGCCGTGCGTCTTGAGAAACGCCATGATCTCGGCGCTGTCGGTGATTCGCCGGGATTCTGTGGGGACGGTGACGATCGCCATGGTGGGTCCTCGCTGTGGGCTCTGTACGGGTGCTGCTGCAATTACTGGTGACCGGGTGCGGTGGCCAGTGTCCGGCTCCGCGCCACCACCTCGAACAGGAACTCGAAGATCTCGACGTGCCGGCGGGCCTCGGCCAGGGTCTGCCCCCAGGTGTAGAGGCCGTGCTGCGAGAGCAGGAAGCCGTGGCAGGGATGCCGCTTCGGGTTGCTCCAGTCGAGGGCCGTGAGCCGGTCACGGATCCGCGCCGCCAGCTCGGCCATGTCCTGGCTGTTGGCGAAGATCGGCACCTCCTCGAACGTCTCGTGCGTGCCGATCCCCTCGAGGCCCTTGAGCATCTCGTAGCCCTCGATCCGCAGGCTGCCGCGGCCGAGGTCGGCGCCGGAGAGGACTGTGCTCCAGACGGAGTGGGTGTGGAGCACGGCGCCCACCGGGCCGCCGCCGAGCACGGGCACGAGCTCGGCGATGAGGCAGTGGAGCAGCGTTTCGGCGGAAGACTTCCGCGTGGAGCCGTCGATCACGCGGCCCGCTGCGTCGACGCGGACGAAGTCGTCGGGACCGAGGGCCGACTTGTCCTTGCCGCTGGCCGTGATGACGAGTTCGAGCGGATCCCGCGAGGCCACGAGGCTGTAGTTGCTGCTCGTGCCGAGCGACCACGACCGGGCGTGAAACTCGCGGCCGATCGCGCGGAGCCCGTCGATCATGGAGGCCGGCGCGACGGCGGGGGTGATGGTGGATGCCATGAACGCTGACTGTAGGCCGCGGGCCGCGGGCTGGCAACCACCGCACGCCTGCTCGCGGCGGGGCCAGACTCTCACGGGCCATTCGCGCTACAGGTAGGGCGAGAAGAGTCGGGCGACGCCGTCGCGGAGCCGGACCGGCAGGCTGCGGGCGTCGACCTCGGCGAGCGTCCGGCGGCGGGATTTCGCGATCACGCCGGCGATGTGCCGGTCGAGCCCGCCGGCCAGGTCGCGGTCGTAGGTCTCGACGTTGAATTCGAAGTTGAGCCGCATGCTGCGGTCGTCCCAGTTGCCGCTGCCAAACATCGCCCAGCTGCCGTCCACGACCATCAGCTTCGTGTGATCGAAGGGCGGCGGCGACATCCACACATTGCAGCCCCGGCCGAGAACCTGCCAGAGCAGCGCCGTCGAAGCCCAGCTGACCAGCGCCAGGTTGTTCTGGTCGGGCAGCACGATGTCGACCGTGACGCCGCTCATCGCCGCCACGTCGAGCGCCTGGCAGACGGCGTCGTCGGGGAGGAAGTAGGGCGTCATGATCCGCACCGACTTCTGCGCGGCGGCCAGCGCCCCCATGATCACCAGTTTGATCCGTCCGATGTCGGGATCGTCGGGCCCGTAGCGGACGCCCCGGGCCAGCATGTCGCCGGCAGATTCGAGGCTCGGCCCCCAGGCGGCGTTCGCGGCCGCGTCGGCGGCGTCGCCCACGAGCACCTCGTCGGCGGCGAAGGCCCAGTCTTCGGCAAACACCTCGAGCAACTGCGTCACGACCGGCCCGCGTAGCTCGAAGTGCATGTCACGGACCGGATGCCGCGGCTGGTGCGCGAGCCAGCAGCCGTCGCGGATATTGAGGCCGCCGGTAAAGCCGACCGTGCCGTCGACGACGAGAATCTTCCGGTGGTTGCGGAGGTTGGCGTAGGGAAAGTAGAGCGGCACCGTCGTGGGGAGAAACCGGTCCACCCGGACCCCCTGGCGGGAGAGCACGCCGATGATCGAGGGCCAGGTGTAGCGGGAGCCGATGCCGTCGACGAGCACGCGGACCTCGACGCCGCGGGCGGCCGCCCGGCCGAGCGCGGCCGCGAAGAGCTTGCCGGTCGGGTCGTTGTCGAAGATGTAGGAGGCCATGCCGATGCTGCGGGTGGCGGCGTCGATGGCGGCGAGCATGCGGGGATAGGCCTCGTCGCCGCCGACGAGCGGCTCGATCCTGTTGCCCGCGACGAGCGGCCGGCCCGTCACGCTCTCCACGAGCGTCGCGAGCGACCGCAGCGGCGACTCCGCGGGGCCGATCGCGGCTTCCAGCTGCGCCGTCGTGGGCACGTCGGCCCGCAGTTCATGGACGACGGCCAGCTGCCCCGCCCGCAGCTGCCCCGCCCGGGAGCGGATCCGGTTGACGCCGAGCACCGCGTAGGCGATCGCGCCGAAGACGGGCGAGAGCCAGATGAGGCCGACCCAGCCGATCGTCGACCGGGTGTCGCGCTTGACGAGGATCGCGTGCGCGCTGGCGAGCACGTTGATCGCGAGGATCGATGTGCCCAGCACGTGCGGCCAGATCGAGAGCCACCACCGCCAGGCCGTTGCGACGACATCCTCCATGGAGGGAGAGCGTAGCGGGACGCTGTCGCGGCGTCGAATGCAGCCTACAGCCGCAGCCCCCACACCGGTCCGCGGAAGCGGTTTCTGGCGATCGGCCGCAGCCGCTCGAGCGCGGCGGCAGGCGGCGGCACGCTCACCGCAGTGAACCCGCCACCGTGGGCCGCCGCGATCGTGGTGAGGTTGCGGTTGCAGCCCTCCTGCTCGCGGGCGCGGTCCGCATCGATCCGGCCGGTGCGCCGGTCGACGATCGGCTGCTGGATGCCGAAGGTGTGCACGATCGCCTCGCCGAAATCCGCGTTGCTCACGCGATCGACGACGCTCCCCGCCAGCTCGCCGTCGGAGAGGAGGTAGACGACATCGGGCTCGAGCGCGCCGGCGAGTGTGACGGCGTCGTGGATGCCCTGGCCGCCGCGGCACATCTCCACCGTCTCGAGCCAGGCTCGCAGCTTCCGCTTGTTGTCGGGCGTGGCCGGGGCGAGTGTGTTGGCCGGGGCCGGATGAAAAAGCGGATAGGCCGCGTCGCTGAAGAAGACGACGAAAAACGACTGGTCGGGCCGCAGGCCGTCGACCGCTCGCGCGAGCTCCTCGAGCACCATGTGAAAGCCGCCGTCGCGGTAGCTGCTGGAGTTGTCGCACAGGAAGCAGACGCTCTTGCCTTGGCCGCTGCGGCCGAAAAACGTCGTCGCGGCGGCGCCGGCCGATGGCGCGGTGCCTGCGTGGCCACCACCGGGCGCCATCCCTCCCCCGCCGCCGACTTCGGCGAGGAGATCGTCGCTGCCAAGAGTGCCGGACATGCCGGCCGGGCTCAGGCCGACGGGGCTCACATCGGCGGGATCATCGGCGAGGGCGTCCGTGGTGAGCGGGTCTGCTACGAGCTCCGCATCGATCGTGGGCGGCGGCGGGTCGACGGGAAGAGTGACGGCGAAAGCCGCCGCCGCATCTGCGTCGGCAGCGGCTGGCTCGGCAGGCGTCAGATCGACTGGGATGACATCGCCGCCGACAGCCGAATCCGCTGTGCCAAACTCCAGTGCGATCGGCAGCTGCTTCACTGGGCCGCGCAGCACAAAGAGGGAGAGCGCGATGATCGCGACGACATGCACCACGCTGCTCACCACGATCGGCCCGCGAGCGAACGACAGCCGCCGTAGCGTCGAGGCCGCGGGCGACTGCGGCGCGGCTCCGGCGGCTGGGCGGCTTCTCCGGCCGCGACGGGAGAGAGGTGTCGCTCGGTGTGAGGCGGGGGTTGGATCGTGGTGTGCAGTGCGGCTGAGCGTCGTCACGGCAGCAGCCCCGGCCGCCACCTCGGCGGCGGCAGCCGCGAGGTCACGTGCGGCCGCCGTGTCGCCATCGGCCGCCGGCTGACGCGTCGCTTCTGCGAGCCGCGCGAGGTCGGCGGCTCGCCGGCCGATCCGGCGGCTCAGTGCGGCGATCTCCAGCAGAACTGCCGTGATTGGCTCGTCGCGGCCTCCGGTGCGGTGGACGTCAGGTCGGTTTCGGCCGTCCGTGCGGCCGGAATCCTGGCCGCGAGAGCCGCCATCCCGCGCTGCACCCCGCCGGCTGATCCGATCGCCAGACAATTCGTGTCGTGACATCGCCGCGCTCCGGGTAATGGCGGGCCCTGCGGCTCGCCACCAGGCACACCCCCCTGCAACGGGGCCACCCCCGCAAAGGTATGGACGCGTGGGCGGCTGTCAAGGGGGCCGCCCACGGCCGAGGGTTTCCAGGCTCAACAAACGTCGTCTGCTGCTCCGGCAGACTCGTTTCAAAGCCTGCTAGGCGCGCTGCTTGATCGCCTTCATCTCGGCGGCCTCTGGCTCGAGCGCCTTGTAGAAGGCGTCGAGCGGGTAGCAGCCGCTGCGGAGGCCGTTTCGCGGCGCGGTCGTGCAGTCGCTGAACGTGCGGCACACAGCCGTGCGGACCAGCCGCCGGCCGGCGAGCACGTCGGCGGGAAGCTCGGGATACGAGAGCACCATCCGGCCGAGGCCCACGACGTCGACCCAGCCCAGCCGCACGATCGCCTGCGCGGCGTGGGCGACGTAGTCCTGCAAATAGCTGTAGCCCGAGCCGACGAGCACGAGCCCGGGCACCGCCTCCTTCGCCCGCCGCACGGCGTCGACCTGCCGCCAGACGCCGACGAGCGGATCTTCCGGCGGCGGGTAGCCGTCGGAGGGCGGGAACGTCGCCGGCCGGAGGATGTGGGGCACGGTGTAGGGGCAGCCGGCGGAGAGATTCACGGCGGCAACGCCGTGGTCGCGCAGGGCGGCGAGCAGCCGGATCGGCTCGTCGAGATCGATCGCCGAGGGATCGTCGGCATCGACGCCGAAGCCGCCGTCGTAGGGGAGCGCGTCGGCGAACGGCCACGGCTCGCCGTGGTCGTCCACTTTTCGCCAGGGCACGGTGTCGAAGAGCGAGAGCCGCACGCCGACGAGCAGCCCCGGGCAGGCGTCGCGGGTGCGGTCGATGATCGTGAAGAGCAGCCGCGTGCGGCCGGCAAAGTCGCCGCCAAACCGGCCCGGCCGCCGGCGGGCTGAGAGAAACTCGTGGAGGAGGTAGCCGTGGCAGGCCTTCACGTCGACCATGTCGAAGCCTGCTGCCTGCGCGTCGCGGGCGGCGGCGACGTAGCGGTCGATGAGCCGCTCCGCCTCGTCGTCGGAGAGCATGAGCGACGTGTCGGTGGCGTCGATGCGGTGCCAGCCGTCGAGGACCGGATGGTGGTGCGCGACCCGCGGCCGGCGGCCCGCGGCGGTCGGCCGCGAGAACCTGCCCGAATGCGTCAGCTGCAGTGCGACGAGCAGGTCGTCGGTGCCGCCATGCCGCTCGCGGTGGGCCTCGCGGAGCGTCGTGAGCAGCGCGGCGAAGCCGTCGCGGCCGCAGGCCGGCCCGCAGAGCTGGTGAGGATTCGCCCGGCCCTCCGGCACGACGGCGACCGCCTCGCCGCCCCAGATGAGCTTGGCACCGCTTGCGCCGAAATGCCGCCAGCGGCGCAGAAGCGTGTCGGTCGGCAGGCCGTCGGCGGTGGCGTCCCAGCCTTCCATCGGATGGATGCACCAGCGGTTGCCGACCCGACGGCCGCCGATGTCGATCCACTCGGCCAGCGGCGAGCCGGCCGCGGCGGAGAGCATCTCGTCGTCGATGGGGATCGGCGCGGCCAGGGTGGCGAGATGCTGCCGCAGATCGGCGGGCGTGCGAAACCGGGCGATGCGGGGGAAGCTCGTGGGCATGTGGCGATGTCCTCCGGAGCGGGAAAGTCTACGACAGGGCGGCTCTCTGGCATTTGACGTACGTGTAGCACCGGCTCGAGGGCGGCAAAAGTCTCGTCGCGTGGGCCGGGGCGGCCCAATGCTCCTCGAGCGGTCGCCGACCCCCTTCGCCTCCGCTCCCAGGTGTGCCAGGTCGTTGCTGCAGGTATTCCGAATGCGCGCTCGCGGTCGAGAGCCTTGGCCAGCGGCGCGAATGCGTCGGCACGAGGTGGCGAACACGGCGGGTTTGCAGGATACTTGGCCACATGGCAGTTCCGCAGCACCACGGTTCGCCGGTCGATCCTGCGACGCTCGTCCGTCCGCGGCGGACGATCCGCGGCATGTCGGCGATCCTTCTCCCCTTCACCGCCGACCGGCGGATCGACTGGGACGGCTTCGCGGCGCACGTCGCCCGGACCGCGGCGGCCGGCATCACGCCCGCGGTCAACATGGACACCGGCTACGTCCACCTGATCGACGATGCTACGCGGCGCGAGGCACTGCGGATCGCCCGCGACGCGGTCGGCGGCGGCGACCTCGTCGCCGGGGCCTGCGTTGCCGACGCCCCCGGAGCCACGTTCGACGAGGCGGGCTACGGCCGGCAGTTCGACATGATCGCTGCAGTGGGCGGCCTGCCGGTGATCTTCCCGTCGTACGGCCTCACCGCCGGCAGCGACGCCGACATGCTCGCCCGCTACCGGCTCCTTGCCCGCCGTGCGGCGTCGTTCATCGGCTTCGAACTCTCGCCAGTGTTCGTGCCGAACGGCCGCGTGCTCTCCATCGAAGGCTATGCGGAAATGCTGCAGATTCCCGAGTGCGTCGGCGCCAAGCATTCATCGCTCTCGCGGCGGCTGGAGTGGGAGCGGCTCGCACTCCGCAACCGGGTGCGGCCCGAGTTTCGCGTGCTCACCGGCAACGATCTGGCGATCGACATGGTGCGCTACGGCAGCGACTGGCTGCTCGGCCTCTCGACGGCGGCACCCGACGCCTTCGCCCAGCGCGACCGCTGGTGGGTGGCGGGCGACAGCCGGTTCGACGAGCTCGACGACGCGCTGCAGGCCCTCGGCGACTTCGCGTTTCGCAGTCCGGTGCCGGCCTACAAGCACTCGATGGCCCAGGCGCTCCACCTCCGCGGATGCATCGCCGCCGACGAGCCGCATCCCGAGAGCCAGCGGCGGCCCGACTCCGACCGCGAGGTTATCCGCACGATTCTCGAGCGGATCGACGGGGCGATGCGGGCAGGCCCGGCGTTGGCGGGAGAGGTGGTCTGACGCCATGAGCATCGACGCGTCGATCGCCGCGGGGCCGAAGCAGCCGTCCCAGCCGCGTGCCGTGCCGGAGCGTGATGCCGACCGTGACGGATCGCCTCCGGGGCTCGAGTCGATCACGCTCTGGCGGCCCTACTGCCAGATGAAAACGGCGGCCGAGCCGCTCCACGTCGTCGCCGCCGGGGGGGCGTGGCTCGAGCTGGCATCGGGTCAGCGGATCATCGACGCCATCGCCTCATGGTGGACCGCCTGCCACGGCCACCGTCACCCACACATCGTCGCCGCGATCGTCGAGCAGGCCCGCACGCTGCCCCACGTGATGCTCGGGGGCATCGACCATCCGCAGGCGGTGCGGCTGGCCGATCGGCTCGCGCGGCTCATGCCGGGCAGCCTCAACCACTCCTTCTTCTGTGACTCGGGCTCGGTGGCCGTCGAGGTCGCGATGAAGATGGCCGCGCAGTATTGGATGAACCGGGGCCAGGCCGGCCGGAAGCGGTTCGTCTGCCTGCGGCACTCCTATCATGGCGACACGAGCGGCGCGATGAGCGTCTGCGATCCCGACGACAGCATGCACCGGCACTTCCGCGGTTTCCTGCTCGAGCAGTATCCGCACGAGCTGCCGAGCAACGAGGCGGGATGGCGGTCGCTCACCGATTTTCTCCACCGGGTGCGCGGGGAGTGCGCAGCGCTCATCGTTGAGCCGCTCGTGCAGTGTGCGACGGGCATGCGGTTCCACTCGCCCGAGCAGCTGCGGCGGCTCGTGGAGATCGCGCGGGAGGCGGGCCTGCTCGTCATCGCCGACGAGATCGCCACGGGCCTGTGGCGGACCGGCCGGCTGCTGGCCTGCGACTGGGCGGGCGTCGTGCCCGACATCCTCTGCCTCGGCAAGGCGCTCACCGGCGGCACGCTGCCCTTGGCCGTGACGATGGCGACGACGGACGTCTTTGCCGCCTTCTGGAGCGAGGATCCCGACCACGCGCTGATGCACGGCCCCACCTACATGGGCAACCCGCTCTGCTGCGCCGCGGCAAACGCGTCGCTCGACCTCTTCGCCGCGCGGCCCGTGGCCGAGGAGGTGGCGGCGATCGAGCGGCAGGGCCGCGAGTGGCTCGCCCCGCTCGCTTCGCTGCCGCAGGTCCGCGAGGTCCGCTGCCGCGGCGGCTTCCTCGTGGTGGAGACGACGCAGCCTTTCGACAGAAAGGCCCTGATGCCGCTCGTGCTCGAGCATTCGGTCTGGCTGCGGCCGATCGGCAGCGTGCTCTACGCCACGCCCCCCCTCACCATCACCGCCGACGAGCTGCGGCAGGTCACAGATGCGATGGCGGCCGCGGTGCGGCTGCAGCGGTGAAAGGCGAGAGCGGATCTGGTTGCGTTGCGGCCACGACCTGGTGGAGTAGGAAAAACGACAAGCCGGGATCGGCGGAAGCTCGACGAGCTTGGAGGATTTCGCATGTCCAAGACGTATGCTGCGGAAAAGCACGTCGCGCGAAATCATCCCGCAAGGAGACTTCTGCCGGCCCGGCGGTGATCGCTCCCTGTCGGAAGGCGCCGCATAACTCGGATGCGCGCTCGCGTTGCGACAGGTGCTTTTGCAGCTGCGGCTCCAGCGTGGGCAGCTCCTTCATCACGAGCTCCGCCATCGCCTTCGCTCCCTGCTCGTTGAAGTGCGTGCGGTCGCCCGGTGCGTTGGCCAGGGCGGCGCTTCCCTCGGGCCCGAGTGACTCGACCAGCGCCCGGCTCGACGCTTGCACGTCGATCAGCGGCACCTGCATCTCCGCCGCCACCCGCCTCGTCGCTTCGGCGTAGGGCTGCAGCTCCCCGACCAGCCTTCCATCCTGACCGAAGATCCTGCGCACGACGGGCGTCAGCAGGATCGGCGTCGCGCCGATCGCCCGGGCCTCCTCGACATAGCGCCGCAGGTTGGCCGGAAACTCCGTCTGCGGGTCGGTCGACTCCGGCCGGCCCGGCTCGTGTGAGTCGTTGTGGCCGAACTGGATCAGCACGAATGCGGGCTTCGCGGCGAGCGCCCTGTCCCAGAGCAGTGTGCTGCATGTCGACGGGGATGGTAACGTGCGGGGGGCGTGGGGCAGAATAGTGGCGGTGCTGCCGGACCGCCAGCCATCGTTATCCAGACATGTTCATGCAGACATCCACACGTAGAGGAGTGCCGCCGTCATGACGAAGTACGCCAAGTGTCTCGGGCTCGGCTTGGTGGCGATGCTGTGCCTGTTGGCCGTTGCGGACGTGACATGGGCGGAGATCCCGCCCAACACGCTCAGCGACGCGGAACAGCGGACGGGCTGGCGGCTCCTGTTCGACGGCCGCTCGGCCGACGCCTTCCGTGGCTACAAGAAGGACGCGCTCGGCGGCGGCTGGGTGGTCGAGGATGGGGCGCTTGTCCGCCGGGATTCCGGCGCGGGTGACATCGTCACGAAGGACGAGTTTGACAGCTTCGAGCTGCAGCTGGAATACAGGATCTCGCCGGGCGGCAACAGCGGCGTGATGTTCCACGTCGTCGAGTCGGCGCCTACGCCCTGGATGACGGGCCCCGAGGTGCAGGTCATCGACAACGTGGCGGGCCACGACCCGCAGAAGGCGGGCTGGCTCTACGGCCTCTACCAGCCGAAGCCGCCGGGCTGGGCGACGAAGGTGTTCGACCAGGCCGGTGTGTCGATGGAGCGCTGGGGCGATGCGACCCGGCCCGCTGGCGAGTGGAACCACCTCTACCTCCGCGTGGCGGAGGGGGGCGGCGAGGTGTGCGTGAACGGCGTCAGCTACTTCAAGTTCAAAAAGGGCGACAAGGACTGGGACGAGCGGGTCGCGAAGAGCAAGTTCGCGAAATTCCCCGAGTTCGGCACGGCGACGCGGGGCCACATCTGCCTGCAGGACCACGGCGATGTCGTCGCCTACCGCTCGATCAAGGTCCGCGAGCTCGGTGGCCCGCCCATCCCGTCGAGCGACCGTACCGTCGCGGTGAAGGCTGTGCCCGCCTTCCCCGGCGTGACATGGGAGGGCTGGTCGCCGACGGCCGACGACGGGAAGCCCGTGCCGCCGCTGCGGCCGCTCGTCGTGACGCACGCGGGCGACGGCTCCGGACGCCGGTTCGTGCTCGAGCAGTCGGGGATGATCCACGTGCTGCCGACGGGATCGGTCGACGCCAGGTTGTTCCTCGACCTGCGCGAGCGGGTCGTGCCATGGAAGCAGGGAGACGAGGAGGGGCTGCTCGGCCTCGCGTTCCATCCTCGGTTCCGCGAGAACGGCGAGTTCTTCATCCGCTACTGCCCGAAGGACGAGCCCCGCGTCCGCCGGGTCTCTCGGTTCCGTGTCAGCCGCGACGACCCCAACCGCGCCGATCCCGCGAGTGAGGAGGTGATCTTCGTCAACGAGCAGTCGTTCACCAACCATAACGGCGGGTCGATCGCGTTCGGCCCGGATGGCTACCTCTACATAGGCCTCGGCGACGGTGGCGGCCTCAACGACCTGCTCAGCCACGGTCAGAACCTCACCACCTTTCTCGGCTCGATCCTGCGGATAGACGTCGACAAGCGGGATCCGGGCAAGGCCTACGCCGTGCCGGCCGACAACCCCTTCGTCGGCCGAGCGGATGCGAAGCCGGAGATCTACGCCTTCGGCTTCCGCAACGTCTGGCAGATGGCGTTTGATCCTCCCACCGGCAGGCTCTGGGTGGCCGACGTCGGGCAGGACCTGCTCGAGGAGATCAACGTCGTGAAGAAGGGGGGCAACTACGGCTGGAGCGTCCGCGAGGGCACGAAGGCCTTCGGCCGGGAGGCGGCGCCCGCCGGCACGATCGATCCCGTCTGGGAATACGACCATCAGGTGGGAAAGTCGATCACCGGCGGCTGTGTCTACCGCGGCCAGGAGATCCCCGAGCTGCAGGCCGCGTATCTCTATGCCGACTACGTCTCCGGCAAGCTCTGGGCACTGCGGCTCGACGACGCCACCGGCGCCGTGACCAACATGGCGATCCCGTGGAGCGGCCTGCCGATCTTCGGCTTCGGCAGTGACGAGGCGGGCGAGGTCTACGTGAACACCGCGTCGCCGACCGGCCAGGGCGTGTTCCGTCTCGTCCGCGACGAGACTGCGAAGCCGACGCCGTAACGCTGATCGGGGACACGTCGTGCACCGCGGCCGATCGCCCTGTCGGGACGAGGGTCGTGTCCGACGCAGGGGTCGCCCCTGGAAACGAAGCACCGGTTTCCGGGGACGGAACGATGTTCCTTGCCGCACGATCCGGTTGCCGCGCTGGACTTGCCTGCGCAGCGTGCATAGGATGTCCCGATCGACGTGATCTGAAGGAACGGTCGTCTGAAAAACGTCGCGTTCCACGCCGAATCAGGCGCCCGATGGACTTCGGGCGGCTTCTTGGTGCAGCGGATGCCACGGCCACGGCTTCGGGACTGATTTTCATCCCCGTGGGGGAACGGACTCAGGCCGGTGCCCGCCCGCTCGGTGGATCGCGCCCATGATGATGTGCACCGGCCTCGCGGGCCGCACGCGAGGTGCCGCGGTATGTGCCGCGATATGGCTTTTGTTGTCGGCGACCGCCGGCGCTGGACCGTTTCTCAACATCGGCCCAGTGACGGTGTTTTCCGGAAGCAATTCTCCCGGCAATCCCGTCGGAACGTGGACGCTCGACGACAAGGATTGGACCTACCTCACCGACAGCGGCAATTGGAGCGGTGTTGAGGACATTCTTCTCACCGAGAACATCCTGCCGTCGCTACGGTCGCACCAGTTTCTCGTCGACAATCTTTCCGCGTATTCCTCGCCGCTCATCCTGACGCTGGGGTACCAGGTGCACATCAACGGCGTTGATGGGCCCGGCTGGACCTTTCGGGACGTGAACCTCGGCGTGAACACGTCGGGCGCAACCGTCGAGGTCTGGAAGGATGTCTACGGATCCTTGGCAGAATTCGACGCAGGCACAACGCCGGGAAGCGGCACGCTGGCGTCGCTGTACAGCCAAAACGGATCGTTGGCGTCGCCGGTGACATTTGCGGCCGGGCTGACCGATCTGTGGATTCGCGACACGATCGAGCTGTCGCCCATAGGGGGGCAGGTGTCGTCCATCGGCAACACGCTCCGTGAGGTCAAAATCCCCGAGATCGATCCCGGCTCGTCCGGGGGCGTTGTGGCTCTCCTCGCGGGCTTGCTGGGGTTGCTTGAGCGCGGAGTCCGTCGGCGGGCTCGGCGCGTGCATGCGTCCACTCGCTCGGCGCAGGCTGGCATGGCGAGCTGAGGTGCGAAAACAGCCGGTCGCGGCCGGCCGGGCTCGCCCCGAGCGTCAGAACACGTTGGGCACGAACCGGCCGCCGCGGCACCGCTTCAGGTGGTCGAGAGCCGCCACCTGCCAGGTGGTCTCGAGCGCGTCGCGATAGACGGGGTCGTGAAAGCCCTCGATGTCGATGCTGCCCCGCCAGCCGCACAATCGCAGCGCGCTGATGAGGTCGGTCCAATTCGTGTCGCCGAAGCCGGGCGTGCGGTGGTGCACGTACGGCACGCCGCCGTGGATGCCCTGCTCGCGGATCACGTCCCAGAGCACGGTCGCATCCTTGCCGTGGATGTGCCAGATGCGGTGGCACCACCGTCGCAGCTGCGGCAGCGGATCGACGAAGCTCGCGATCTGGTGGCACGGCTCCCACTCGAGCCCCAGCGCGGGGCTCTCCACCTCGGCGAACATCGCCTCCCATGCCCGCGGGGCGTGCGCGATGTTGCGGTCGCCCGTTTCCCAGGTGCTGCGAGAGCCGCAGTTCTCGAAGGCCAGCCGTACGCCGCGATCCTCCGCACGGGCGGCGAGCGGCCGAAACACCTCGCCGAACCTGCCGAACGACTCCGGCACCGGCCGGCCCGGAATCCGCCCGGCGAACCCGGAGACGATGTCGCAGCCGAACGCAGCCGCCGTATCGATGAGACGCTCCCAGTCGCGAACGGTCTCGGGGCTCGTGAGCGGATTGCCGTAGACGCCGATGGCGCTCACCCGGCGGGGCAGGTCGTGCTGTCCGACCGGGTGGGTGTCGAGTACCCGCCGCACGTCTCCCGCCAGCCGCTCGAGGTCGGCGTCGCCCACGGTCCGGCCGAAGCTGATCTGGACCGTCTCGAAGCCGTGCGGCAGCAGTTGGGCGATCACCGCGGCCGTGCGGTCGTGGGCGGGCACCAGCGTGCCGATGCGGATGTCGTCGTGGGCGTGCATTGCATCAGCGTACGATACAATCGTCGGCGTGTGCACTGCGGGCGGCTCGGGCCGATCTCACTCTCCCGGCGAACCAGACGCGATCCTCGGTCAGTGCATCAAGAACAACGCATGAAGAACGGCGCATGAAGAGCAGCTTATGAACAAGGCATTCTGCAAGGAGCCCGATTCCTCGTTGCCGCCGCGGTGCCCGCGGTGCGGCGTCGACGGCCTGCAGGTCGGCCCGGAGACACTGCGGGCCCACCTCGATGCGGCGCGGATTGAATCGCTCGCCGAGCCGGCCTACTGGTGCCCGGGCGACTCCTGCGGCGTGGCCTACTTCGATCTGCTCGAGCGGACGGTCGCGGCCGCCGACGCTCACGGCCTGTATTGGCCCAAGGATGCACACGGGCCGCTCTGCTGCTGCCACGGCCTCACCGTCGAGGATGTCGACGCCGACCTCGCCGAGGCCGCGCCCACGCGAGTGCGGGCGGTGGTGCAGAAGGCGGCGCTGCCCGAGGCCGCCTGTGCGATCAGGAGCCCGGATGGCCGCTCGTGCGTCGCCCGTGTGCAACGCTCCTACATGCGACGAAAGCAATGACGGTTCTCGTGACGAAGAGTCCTCCTGTGGCGATGATGCCCGCCGCTTTTCGCCGCCGGGTGCGCGGGAGCGGCTAGCGATCATGAGGCTGCTCAGCTGGAACATCCACAAGGGGATCGGCGGCCGCGACCGCCGGTATTCGCTGACACGGATCATCGACTGCATCGAGGCCGAGAACCCCGACATCGTCTGTCTGCAGGAGGTGGACCGGCTCGTGCGACGGAGCCGCTTCGACGACCAGCCGCGGCTCCTGGCCCGCTACTTCCGCTCCCACGCGGTGTTCCAATCCAACGTGCCGGTGGGGGGAGGATCCTACGGCAATCTGGTGCTGTCGCGGTGGCCTGTGGAGAGCCGGCACCGCATCCTGCTGCGACAGGGCACGCGGAAGCCTCGCGGCGCACAGCTGCTGCTCGTCGATTCGCCGGAGGGCCTGCTGCACCTGGTGCACACGCACCTGGGCCTCGCCGAACGCGAGCGGCACTGGCAGATGGAACGGCTTCTGGGGCACATGCTCTTCCGGTCGGCCGACAATCTGCCGACGGTGATCGTCGGCGACTTCAACGACTGGCGCGACACGCTCGCGCCGGCAACGCTGGCTGCCAACGGCTTCGCGCAGGTGACGAGCCCACCGGCGAAATTCCGGTCGTTTCCCGCGTGGCTGGCGGTCGGCGCGCTCGACAAGGCGTTCGTCCGCGGGCCGATCGCGGTGCGGCATGCGAAGATCGTGCGGACGAGCCTGTCGCGGACGGCCAGCGACCACCTGCCGCTGGTGCTCGATTTTCACCTGCGGTGAGCGCTGCCACCGCACGGGGTTCGGGTCACCGGCGGTAGGCGGCCGCCAGTTTCATGGTCTCGTCGAACGACCGCAGGCCGGCCGTCGCGCCGAGGCCCGTGACGCAGCAGGCCGCCGTGGCGGCACCGAGCAGGCCGGCCTCGAACGGCGGCATGTCGCGGACCAGGCCCGTGATGAGCCCGGCCAGAAACGAGTCGCCGGCGCCCGTCGTGTCGGCCACGGGGCCGGGCGCGGCGACGCAGGGGATCTCGAGCAGTTCGCCCGGCTGCGGGCTCAGCAGCGTGCCCCGCGATCCGAGCTTCACGCCGACGACTCCCACGGCGCCGTGCCTGCGGTAGCAGTCGATGATCTCGGCGGGGGCGGCCAGGCCCGTCTGGTGCACCGCCTCGTCGAGGCTCGGCACGAAGACATCGACGTGGGCCAGCGCCTGATGGATCGCGGCGAGCGTGCCCCCCGATCCGCCCGTTTCGAGCGCCACCCGGCAGCCCGTGCCACGGAGTGCCGCCAGCGCCTGGGCCATGTCGGGCTCGAGACCCGGCAGCAGGCCGAAGTAGCCGACGAGTGCCATGCGGCTCCGCGCGAAGTTATCCGCCTGGCGACGGATGAACGCGAGGTCGATCGCCTGGGGTGCGCCGACATGATGGGCGAAGCTGCGTTCGCCGCTGGGGTCGATGAGCACGGCCGTCGTGCTGGTGGCCAGCGCCGTGTGCGGCTCGAGGGCCGACGTGTCGATCCCCTCACGCTCCAGCCGCGATCGCACGACCGAGCCCCAGAGGTCGTCGCCGACGAGGCTCGAGGCGGCCACCCGCAGCCCCAGCCGCCGCATCGCGGTGCCAGAATTGCAGACGATGCCGCCGGTGGTGACCTCGATCGGCTCGACGTGGAAGAGCCGGCCTCCGCCGACCGGCGTGGCCAGCGGCACCGGACGGACGAGGATGTCGGCCACGCAGGTGCCGCAGACGATGCAATCGAACGCGGCATCGCGGACGGGAATGTCGAGCATGGCGTGTCCAGTGGCGGATTCGGAGGCGTTGGGCGGCAGCGCGGCGATGTCGCGTCACGAAGGCTTCCGCCTGTGCACAACCTAGACCGCTGTGTGGGCCTTTCGCAATTGCCCTCGTCGTGCCGCCGCGATCCTTGTGGGAGATCGCCGTTCTCGTCCGGCGGCTCGCATACCTGCCGGCAGGGCGGCCGTGTCACTCTGAGGGGTTGATTGCACCGCGAAAATGTTCCAAACTACGATCCCTATGGTGAGGCGGTTGGCGGCTGTCCGAGCGAGGTGGACCCGTGGCGGCGGGGAGGATGCGAGAACATCTGTATGCTGGCTGTTTTCGTTCTCGACTGCGCCGACCACGAGATTCTTAGCCGCCTGCTCGATGAAGGCCGGCTGCCGGCGATCCGGTCCCTGGTCGCCCGTGGCTGCAGCGTCCCGCTTGCCAGCGACGGCGACGCGCTCGATGGCAGCGTCTTCCAGACGCTGCTGACGGGCATGAATCCTGGTCGGCATGGGATTCACAAATATCGCCAGCTCGTGCCGGGCACCGACCGTTACGCGATCGCCAAGGCTGCGCGGTCGCCGGTACCGCAGGTGTGGCGGGTGCTCTCGGACGCGGGCCGGACATGCTGCGTCTTCGACGTGCCGAAGGCGTTTCCCCTTTCCGGCTTCCGCGGGCAGCTCGTGGCGTCATGGGGCTCCTACACCCCCGCCGGCGAGCCCGGCAGCAGTCCGGCCGGTCTCTACGGGGAGGTCGTGCGGCGGTTCGGGCGGCACCCGCTGCGGAGCCAGAAGGCGATCCCGCTCCAGCCCGCGGAGTACGAGGATGTCGAGCGGATGCTCCTGCGCGGCGTGGGCCAGCGACGTGATGCGTGCGCGTGGCTGCTCGGGCAGCGGCCCTGGGACTTCTTCATGACCGCCTTCAGTGAGTCGCATGTGGGGGCGCACCAGTTCTGGCATCTCCGCGATCCCGCGCATCCGCTCCATGATCCGGAGTCCGCCCGCCGGTGTGGCCGTGCCGTGGACCGCATCTACGAGGCGATCGACGCCGCGTTGGATACGCTGCTTCGTCAGCTGCCCGCTGACGCACACGTCATGGTCCTGACGCAGCAGGGCGTGCAGCACAATTACACCGCCTCCCACCTGCTGCCCCACTGGCTCGCGGTCCGTGAGGGGCGGCAGCCGCCGCGAAGTCCGCTGGCCGCGATCGATGCCAGCTTCGGATCGCGACTACGGAACACGCTGCGGGGCATGCTGCCCGAACGCGTCGCCGACAGGCTCACAGCGTGGAAGTTTCCGCTGCGAGGCCGGGTCTGCATGCTGCCGGGGTCGGAGTACAGTGCCCTTCTGCGGATCAACCTCCGCGGCCGCGAGCCCCGGGGCGAGGTCGCTCCCGCCGACTACGAGGCGGAGATGGCCTCGCTCACGTCCGATCTCCTGTCGCTCCGCGATGTCGACACGGGGCGCCAGGCGGTGGCGGAAGTCCGCAGGCCGCGGCAGCTCTACCACGGTCCGCTCGTCGACTGCCTCCCCGACGCCATCGTCTGCTGGGCGAACGCTGGCCCGGTCTCGGCCCTCGACTGCCCCCGTCACCGGCGGATCGAGCGGGCGATCTCGTTCACTGACATCACGCATTCGATGCACACCGCTGTGGGCTGGGGCGTGGTGGCCGGGCCAGGGGTGCCACGGGCCACGGTCGATGCCGCCCGTGACGTGAAGGATATGACGAGCACGCTCTATCACATTCTCGACGTCACCCCGCCGGCTGAGGTCGAGGGGACGTCGCTGGTCCGCATCAGGTGAATGGCAGGCCCCCGGCCCGTCCGGTGCCGAGTCAAGCAAACCACGTCACCGACCGGGGAGGCCGCGCTCGCGTCCAGCGACCCTCGGTGTTTCCTGCCCGAGCACCTCCTTGACCAGCGGGCCGCTCGTTTCGGGCCGCATCATCTCGGCCGCGAGCGCCGCGATCCGCTCGGCGGCCCGCTCCGGGGGCGTGCCAGCCGCATGGATGTTGGATACGAGGTCACGGTGGGCGTCGGTGTGGTGCGGGGCCGGCCGGTGGGCCATGTAGGCTGAGAGGCTGTCGGTAGACCGCAGGCCGGGTCGCTCGCCGACGAGCAGCAGGGCCACGCGGGGAGAGAGGATCTCACCGATGTGGTTGAGGATGCCGACGCGGCAGTGCCGCACGAGGCTCGGACGGCCGAGCGACCAGCCCCGGCTGCGGGCGGCGGCGAGGAAGCGGTAGGTGCCCACGTTGATCGCGGCGAGCACGGTGACGAGGCCCGCGAGGTTGAACCAGGCGGTAGCCCAGCCGCAGCCCTTGCCGCGCAGGATCGTCCCCCAGTGATAGAGGCCACCCGCCGTCGGAAAGGCCGAGGCAATCTGCGCCATCGACAGGGCACCGGCCAGCGAGAACACGCAGACCAGCGGCCATCCCAGGCCGATCGTCGCGCCGCCGACGGAACAGTAGCCGATGTGGAACGACGTGATGCCGCCGGCGAGGATGCAGATGATCGAGAGGGAGATCGCGAAGGTGGAGAACGCACCGAGCGTGCGGGAGAGCTCCTGTACGTAGCCGAGCTGGGCGAGGAGCGAGGCGTCGTCCGGCTGAGACGGGTTGGCTGTGGTGGCGGGCGGCTGGGGCATGGCTTCGTGCGGCGCGGCCGCGGCGGCGGAAGTGGGGCTCAGTCGGCCACGTGTGCCAGCAGCCGGCCGGCGGCCTGTTCGTGTGCCGGGAGCAGCACGCCGTCGCGCATGATCGCCTGTGCTTCGAGCCACCGCTCGAACTCCGGTGCCGGCCGCAGCGAGAAGAGCGATCGCATCGCGACTGCGTCGTGGTAGCTCGTCGTCTGGTAGTTGAGCATCACGTCGTCGCCCCCCGGCACGCCCATGAAGAAGTTGCAGCCAGCCGCCGACAGGAGCACGAGCAGGTTCTCGGCAGAGTTCTGGTCGGCCGCGGCATGGTTGGTGTAGCAGACATCGCAGCCCATCGGCAGCCCCAGGAGCTTGCCCAGGAAGTGGTCTTCGAGGCCGGCCCGCACGATCTGCCGCTCGTCGAAGAGGTATTCCGGGCCGATGAAGCCGACCACGCTGTTGGCGAGGAACGGATCGAACGCCCTGGCGAGCCCCTGTGCACGGGCCTCGAGCGTCAACTGGTCGATGCCTCGATCCGCCCCGGCTGACAGGCTGCTCCCCTGCCCCGTTTCGAAGTAGGTGACCTGGCGGCCGGAGCTGCCGGCGTCGCGGGCGAGATGGCTCTCGAGCACCCGCTCTCTTCCCTCCTGCAGCATGCCGAGCGTGATGCCGAAGCTCTCGTTGGTGGCCTGCGTGCCTCCGACCGACTGAAAGAGCAGATCGATCGGCACACCCCGGTCGAGGCATTCCAGCTGGGTGGTGACGTGGGCCAGGCAGCAGTGCTGCGTGGGGATGCCACACTCGGTGACGAGCCGGTCGAGCGCCCGCAGGATCGCCGCCACCGTGTCGACCGAGTCGATCGCCGGATTGACGCCGATCACGGCGTCTCCGCAGCCGTGCAGCAGGCCCTCCACCGTGGCCAGCAGGATCGCCGGCACATCGTCGGCGGGATGATTGGGCTGAATCCGGATGCCGAGAACGCCGGGCTGACCGAGCGTGGAGCGGCAGCGGGAGACGTTTCTGATCCGGCTGGCGGCCACGACCAGGTCCTTGTTGCTCATCAGCTTGGCGACGGCGGCGGCCATCTCCGGCAGGAGCGCACGCTGCAGACGCCGGAGGTCGACGGCGGTGGTGCCGTCGTCGAGGAGATGGTCGCGGAGTTCCCCCACCGTCCATGACCGCAGCGGCTCGAAGGCGGCGGCATCCTGATCGTCGAGGAGAATCCGGCTCACGTCGTCGTCGTCCGGGCAGAGGAGCGGTCGCTCGAGAAACTCGGCCAGCGGCACGTCGGCCAACGCCGCCTTTGCCGCGGCCCGCTCCAGCTGCGATCCAGCCCCGATCCCGGCCAGTGCGTCGCCGGCCTTCTCCTCGTTGGCCTTGGCCAAGAGGTCGCGCAGGTCCGCGAACGTGAACCGCTGCCCGCGGATCGTGGAGGCGTGGGGCATGGCAATGATCGAGACGCGGTGCTCGTGAAGCCGTCGACCGCCGGCAAGCGTTGACGACGTGCGAAAGCACAGTGTAACGGCGTGCGGGCAGATGGGCCGCCCGTGCCCTTGCGGACACGCGATGGTTCGTTTGAAAGCATTGCATCGTCAGTCTCCGCAGTTCAGAACGAAGCTGTAGAGCGTGCCCGATCCGGCGTCGAGGACGACGACCCAGTCGAAGCTGATTGGGTAGGGGCCGGCCGACACGGCCCTGCCCATGGCGACGTCGACGGACCGGTCATGAAAGAAGGTCCGGGCGGCGCTGGCCTCGGCCGATGGCTCTGGATCCTCGTCGAGCAGGCTGAGGAGATCGAATCCCAGAACGCCGCGCCGGACGATCGTTCGGCCCCGTGCACAGTCGGAGATCAGTCGCGCATGCTCCTCGGGCAGCAACGCGAGCAATGCCGCCCGCGCTGCAGGCAGTTTTGGCTCTGCACAGCCCACGCTCATGGCCGTTGCGATCGGAATGTCGGGCTCCAAGACCGAATTCACCGCAGCTACGAGCCCGCCCACCGCTGCGTGCATCCGCAGGTAGGGGCAGTTTCCTTCCTGGGCGCGGGCTGGAGGTGCCACGCCGGCAGTCAGATAGGTGCTGGCGTAGACGAGACAAGTGACTGCGGGCAGAGCGGGGCGAGACATCGGCAGGTGTCCTCGGTCGGAGTGGCGGGAGATCGCTACGGTGCTATCTCAGTAGACGAGACCCCTCTGCCGTAGGGGCAAGTCTGCTTCTCGCGGCGGACGCGACGCGAGCGATGCGTCGACCGCTGCGGCCTAGGCCAGGATCGGCCGGATGACCGCGCCGTGCACGTCGGTGAGCCGGCGGTCGAAGCCGTTGTGCCGGAACGTCAGCCGCGTGTGGTCGATCCCCAGGAGGTGCAGGATCGTGGCGTTGAAGTCGTAGAGCGGGTGGACGTCGGCCACCGCCTTCACGCCGAGTTCGTCGGTGGCACCGTGGCTCACGCCCGGCCTCACGCCTGCGCCGGTCATCCAGCAGGTGAAGCCGTCGGGGTTGTGGTCGCGGCCCTTCGCCCCTTTCTGGAAGAAGGGCATCCGGCCGAACTCGGTACACCAGACGACGAGCGTGTCGGCGAGCAGGCCGCGCTGCCGCATGTCCTTGATGAGGGCGGCGGCCGGCTGGTCGAGGATCGCCGCGTGCCGGTCGTACTGCTCCTTGAGCCTCGAATGGCCGTCCCAGTTGAGCTCACCGCCGCTGGCGTAGGCGCCGTTGAAGAGCTGCACGAACCGCACGCCCTGCTCGATGAGCCGCCGGGCGAGGATGCAGTTTCTCGCGAAGCCCGCCTTCACGGGGTTCGACTCGTCGTCGGCGCCGTAGGCCTTGAGTGTCGCGGCCGACTCGCTGGAGAGGTCACTGATCGCGGGCATCGAGAGCTGCATGCGGGCGGCCAGCTCGTAGCTGGCGATCCGTGCGGCGAGGGCGCCGTCGCCGGGGTTACGGTCGAGGTGCTGCGCGTTGAGCCGCGCGAGCAGGTCGCGGGCGGCTCGGTCGCCCGGCGGGCTCAGGCCCTCGGGCAAGGCGAGGTGCCGCACCGGCTCCTTCGCCGAGAGCGTGGTGCCCTGGAACTCGGCCGGCAGGAAGCCCGGCCCCCAGTTGTTGGAGCTGGCCTGCGGGATGCCGCGGGGATCGGGGATCGCCACGAAGGCGGGCAGGTCCTGGTTGTCGCTGCCGAGCGCATAGGTGACCCAGGCCCCGATGCTCGGGAAGCCGTCGAACACCGAGCCCGTCGACAGAAAATTTTCCGCCGGGCCGTGGGTGTTGGTGCGGCTGGTGAGCGAGTGGACGAAGGCGATGTCGTCGGTGAGCTCCGCGAGGTGCGGGATCATCTCGGAGACCATCTTTCCGGTCTGGCCGCGGGGCTTGAATTCATACTGAGGCCGGGCGAGGTTGCCGGCCGGGCCCTGGAACGTCACGGCCGGCCCGCCGGGCAGCGGCTTGTCGTCCCAGGTCACGAGCTCCGGCTTCCAATCCCAGGTCTCCAACTGGCTGACGGCGCCCGCGCAGAAGATCACGAGCACGTTCTTGGCCTTGGCGGCGAAGTGCGGCGGCCGCGGCGCATAAGGCCGGGCCGGATCGATGACGATGCCGGCCGGGGCGGCCGCCAGGGACGAGTCGTTGGCCAGCAGGCTCGCCAGCGCGATCGACCCCAGGCTCGTGGCCGAGTCGCCGAGGAACCGGCGGCGGTCGAGCAGCCGGCGGCCGGCGGCCGTCAGGGAGTCGAGGGGGCTCATGGGCTGGCTCCAGCTGTGGCGTCAGGAGAGGCAGGCGGCGGCGGGCAGGCACCGGGCAAACGTCGGGCTGACGTTGGAGGGGGCGTCAGGGGATGAAGAGAAACTCGTTGGCGTTGAAGAGTACGCGGCAGAGCATCGGCAGGCCGTGCTCGCGGACGATCGGCTCGACGAGGCTCCGCTCGGCGGCGTCGGGGCGGCGCGAGAAGGCCAGCTCGTAGGCCCGGTCGATCCAGGCGGGCACGAGATCAGCTCCGCCGGCCGCACCCTGCCTCGCCGCGACATCGGCCTCGATCCGCGCGGCAAAGGCTTTTGCCTCGGCGAGCGTGAACGGGCTGTTGAAGAGGTTCAGGGCCTGGATCGGCGTGGTCGACTGGCGGCGCCGGGCCACCGTCTGGCCGGCGTCGGGGCAGTCGAAGGCGCCGAAGACGCTCTCCTTCTCCATGCGGATCTTGTGGGCATAGACCATCCGCCGCAGACCCTTCGCGTCGAACGATTCAATCGGTGGAAAGCCATTGAGCCCGCCGCGGGCCTGGAAGAGGTCGAAGCCGGGGCCGCCCATCGCGAAATCGAGCCGGCCGCTCACGGCCAGCATCGCGTCGCGGATCGCCTCGGCCTCGAGCCGCCGCGGCGGAAACCGCCAGAGGAGCCGGCAGTCGGCGTCCTTGGTCATCGCCTCGGGGTCGATGCCATGCCCCTGCCGGTAGGTCGCGGAGAGCACGATGAGCCGGTGCAGGTGCTTGATCGACCAGCCGTGCGAGACGAACTCGGCGGCGAGCCAGTCGAGCAGCTCGGGATGTGTCGGCAGCGAGCCGTTGCGGCCGAAATCGCTCGCCGAGTCGACGAGGCCGGTGCCGAAGTGCCACTGCCAGATGCGGTTGGCCATGACCCGCGCGGTGAGCGGATGCTCGGGCCGCACGATCCACTCGGCGAGCGCCAGGCGGCGGGCCTGCTCGGGGGCATCGGTGGCGAGCTCGGTCGGCGTCACCCCTTTCGCAAACACCGCCGGCGCCGCGGGGGCGAGCTCGTCCTGCGGCTGCTCGGGGTCGCCGCGGTGCAGGAGCCGCGTGGCGTGGGACGTGGTGAACCGGCCCGCGAACACCTGCTGTCGATCGCGGGCGGTCGCGATCCTTCCCAGCAGCTGCTTCTTCTCCTCGACGAGCCGCTCGGCGGCCGCGCGGTCGGCCTCAGGCAGTTTTGCGATCGCAAACGACTCCGGCTTGCCGCCCGGCTTGAAGGGCCGGCGGTCGGACGAGTCGGCCACGGTCTTCCAGTCGCTTTCGACGTCTGCGGCCCCGGCATCCGCCACCGTGGACGGCGTGTCGGAGACGTCGATGCGGTAGCGGACGGCCAGCCGGTCCGTGAGCTTGCCATCCCGGTCACGGCCCCAGACGACCCGTTCGATCGTCACGGGCCCGGGAAACTCGATCGTCACCCAGCCCCCACCCTGCTCGCCCGCCAGCCAGCTGCGGTCGTTGCCGTAGCGGCCGTCGTTGACGAACGGCAGCTCGTGCCTTCCCGCCGAGACGAGGCTTCCCGAGGCGGTCGGCACGCTCCCCACCGTCCCCAGCGCGACGTTGCGGCCCGCGGTGTCGTAGACCTCGAGCTCGTCGATGCAGGCCTCCGCCGGCCTGTCGTTGAGCTGCGTCGTCTCCAGGATCGTGAAGCGGAGGCGGCGAGCGGAAACCGGCGAGAAGCGATCGATGTTGATCTCCGCATTGAGCGGCGCCCGGGAAGGGGCCGATCCCTGCGGCGCGGCGACCGTCGCCGGCGGCTCGTACGCCGTCAGCTCGCCGTCGA
Organism: Pirellulales bacterium; assembly: GCA_044370415.1. Classification (GTDB taxonomy): domain Bacteria; phylum Planctomycetota; class Planctomycetia; order Pirellulales; family UBA1268; genus CAMCQY01. The sequence goes on along the minus strand of JBILVO010000009.1, from coordinate 20,797 downwards.
TGGCCACCCTGCGGGCCTCCATCGAGCGGATCTCGCCGCGAAGCCTCTCGGCCTCCGGCGTGTTGAGTGGACGATCCTCGTAGAGCACGCCGCTGAAGAAGGCCTGCAGCGCGTAGTAATCCCGCTGCGAGACGGGATCGAACTTGTGGTCGTGGCAGCGGGCGCAGCCGATCGTGAGGCCCAGGAACGTGTCGGATGTGTTGAGGATGATGTCGTTGAGGGCGTCCTGCCGTGCGAGCCGCTTCGAGGCGTCGTCCTGGCCGATCTGTCCGGGCAGGAGCACGGCGGCCGTGACCAGGAAGCCGGTCGCCGCATCCTTGCCGGAGGCGTCGCCCGCCAGCTGCTCGCGGATGAACGTGTCGTAGGGCGTGTCGGCGTTGAACGCGGCGACGCAATAGTCGCGGTAGGGCCAGGCGCTCTTCCGCTCCGTGTTGACCTCGTAGCCGTGGGTGTCGGCGTAGCGGACGATGTCGAGCCAGTGCTGCGCATACCGCTCGCCATACCGCGGCGACGCGAGCAGCCGGTCGACGACCCGCTCGTGGCCGCCCAGCTCCGTGTCGGCGACGAACCGCTCCACCTCCTCGGGAGTCGGCGGCAGGCCGGTCAGGTCGAACGTGACGCGGCGGAGCCACGTGACCCTGTCGGCTGCGGCGCTTGGCGCGAGTCCCTCCTCTTCCAGCCTGGCGAGGATGAACCGATCGATGTCGTTCCGTGGCCACGCCTGATCGCGCACGGCCGGCGGCGGCGCGGCGGCGACCGGCTTGAACGACCAGTGGTCGGACCGGTCGATGATTCGCCCCTTGTCGACGCCGTCGGGCCAGTCGGCACCGGCCTGCACCCAGGCGACGAGCGTGGTGATCTCGGCCGCCGAGAGCGGCGCGACGCCCGAGTCCGCGGGCGGCATTCGCATCCCTTCTTCGTCGCCGCGGGCGAAACGAACGAGCGGGCTCTCGTCGGGCTTGCCCGCTACGATCGCCGGCCCCCAGCCGTCGCCCCCGTGGAACGCGGCCGCCTTCACGTCGAGCCGCAGCCCGCTCTTGGGAAGCTCGCCCGAGTGGCAGGAGCCGCAGCTCCGCTCCAGGGCCGGCCGCACGTCGCGGACGAAGTCGGGGGCTGCTGCCGTCGCCCCGCTCTCGCAGGCTGACGCAAGGAGCCAGGCGGCGACCTGCAGTCGCAGCGATGTCGGGTGTCTGGCGGGCTGGAGCATGGCGGCTTGGGGGTCAGCGGTAGGGCGTGCCTGCGGCGTGCAGTGCGGCGATCTCGGCGTCATCCATCGCCCGCCCCAGGAAAAGCATATCGTCGACCCGGCCGCTCAGCTTCCGGTCGCGGCCGCTCCAGTTGCCGATCCGGGCGGGGCCGAGGCGGGCCGGCGGGGCGTGCGCCAGCCGCGTTTCCCCGTCGAGTCGGCCGTCGACAAAGAAGCGGGCCGTGCCGGCTGCCGCATCGTACGCGGTCGCGAGGTGCACCCAGCGGCCCTGGGATTTGAACACGGGCGTGAGTGACTCCGGAAAGCCGTCTCGCTCACGCGCATCGGCAGCCAGCCTCATCTCTCGCAGCGCGAGTCGCATCGTTCCGTTCTGGCCGATCATCCAGTGCACCTGGCCTGGGTTGTCCTCCGCCCAGCCGTCGGTGTGGTAGAGCGAGTGATAGGGATCGCCGAGCCTGTCGAGCCGCACCCATGCGGCGATCGTGAGCCGGGGCCAGGAGTCACCAACGCCAAGCGTTACTGTCATGTGGTCGCCCACGTCGACGAATTCCGCGGCCCGCGAGCCGGGCCAGCGGCCCTGCACGAAGCGGCAGGTGGCGGGATCCGGACCGACCTCCTCAAAGTCGAGCAGCGCGATCAGGTAGGGGTCCTGGCGGAGTCGCTCGACGACGCCCGCGTCCCTGGCCTGCTGGCCCGCCGACACGGCAGCCGCCAGCGCGGGCACCTCGCCCGGCTCGATGAAGGCGCTCGATCGCAGGTCTCGGGATAGGCTCGTGCCATGGTCGAAGACCGTTGCCTGCCCTGTCTCCAGGCTCTGCACGCTCGACCGTGAGGCCCTCGCCAGCACCTGCCCGGAAAGCACGTGGATCTCGGCGCGGCCCGCCGCCGGCACGTCGACGCCGAAACGCGTGCCCAGATCGACGGCGTCGCCATCGGGCGTGATCACGGTGAACCCCTTCGCTGCCGGGGAAACGTCGGCCGCCAGGCGGCCCCGCTCGACCCGCAGGCGCTGCGACGATTCGAAGCGAAACCGGGCCGGCGCCTCGACGACGACGGTCGCTCCCCTCGCCGTTCGCAGTTCCACGAGGCCCGATCCGATCTCGTATGTCCTGCCCCGCAGTGTGTCGCCCGTGGCGAGATCGCCGCCGCCGATAGCCTGCGCGACCGTGGCGAACGGTTGCAGCCAGCCGGCTGCAGTCACGGCCAGTATGGCTGCCGCCGCAGCGAGCGCGAGACCGACGAAGCCGGCAAGTCGGCTCCGTCGCCCCGGCAAGCATGCCGCAGCGACCGACTCCCGTGCCATGTCGGCCGACGGCCCCGGCGTCGTCAGGGCGAGATCGACGTTGAGGTACTCGAGAAAGAGGTCGCGAAAGCTGTCGTCAGCGCAGAGCGACCGCTCCAGCGCAGCGATCGTGTCGGGCGTCGCTGTCCCTTCGGAGTAGGACCGCAGCCAATCGAGTCGTCCGTCGTCGTGCATCATGCTGCCCCCTCCTCGAGCATCCGTCGCGTGCACTCGAGCAGGAGCAGCCGGATGCGGTGCAACCGTTTGTAGAGCGCCATTGGCGTCCACCCCATCGCCCGCGAGATCTCCTTCATCATGGCGCCCGGCGCGTAGGCCGCGTCGACGATCCGCCGCTGGTCCGGCGGCAGCTTGTCGAGGCAGGCGGCAAGCGCCTGCCGCTGCGCCGCGAGCCGGTCGGTCAGTGTCTGCGCCCGGTCAGCGAGATTGCTCGTGATCGCGTCGTTGAACAGGTGGCGGTCGCGGCCGCGGTCGCGCTGCCATGAGAGCACCTTGTACTTGGCGACGCCGAAGGCCCAGCGGCGGAAGTTCTCCTTCTCGCCGTATTCGCCGAAGCGCCGCCAGAGGACGACCGCCACCTCCTGCATGACGTCGTCGGCATCCGTCACGGTGGGGACGAGCGAGCGGACGAACGCCCGCAGGAAGGGTTCAGCCGCGGTGAACAGCCGCAGAAAGAGATCGTGCCGGGCGTCGTCGAGGTCGCTCATCACTTCCAACATTCCGCGACGGAGCCGGAGTTGCCGCGGACTCGCTGTTTCGGCCGGAATACGCGGGTCAGCGCAGGGCCGCGAGCGCAACGCCGACCGCCGCGGCCGTCGCCACGACCACGGGTGTCGATGCCCAGCCACGCAGCAGGGCCACGCCACTGGCGACGGCGATTGCCACCGCCAGGAGGTCGGGCCGGCCCGCGGTGAGAAACGACGCGGCGGCGAGCTTGAGCCCGAGGAGCACGATCGCCGCCACGACGGCCGCGCCGATCGCCGCCATCGCCCGGCCCAGGCCAGACGTCGGCCGGATGCTCCGCACCAGCGGCGCGAGCGCGAAGATCATCGCGAACGACGGAATGAACGCAAAGAGCGTCGCGATCGCGGCGCCCTCGAGGCCGGCCGCGGCCGCGCCGGCCGGGTCGGTCTTCCAGCCGGCGAGAAAGCCGATGAACGTGACGACCAGGATCAGCGGGCCGGGCGTCGCCTCGCCCATCGCCAGCGCGTCGAACCGTTCCGCGGGCTCCAGCCACCCGCGGGCGACCGACTCGTCGAGTGCCCAGGGCACGACGGCGTAGGCGCCGCCGAGCGAGAGGAGCGTCGTCTCGGTGAAGAGCGCAGCGATGTCGGCGCCGCGGCCCCCCGCCAGGTGCAGGCCGCGGACGGCGAGAAACGCAGCGGCCCAGATCGCCGTCCATGTGGCGGCGCAGGCCGCGACGGCGGCCGCGGCGCGGCGCCACGACGTCGCCGACTCGCTGCCGGCAGCCGGCGGCTCCACGGCAGGAGAAACCGGCTTCTTTTCGGCCGGCTGCTTCGCGGGCGGCGCGAGGTCGACAGGCAGCAGGACGCCGAGGACTCCCGCCGCGAGGACGACGAGCGGAAAGCTGATCCCCGCGGCGAGCGCCGCCAGGGCCGCGCCGGCGAGCACGACGGCCGCCGGCGACCGCAGCGACTTCCTGCCGATCCGCCAGGCGGCCAGGGCGACCAGCGCCACCACAGCCGGCCGCGTGCCGGCGAACGCCGCGGCGACGAGCGGGATTTTCTCCCCCGCGGCATGCAGCCAGGCCAGCGCGGTCACGAGCAGCGCACCGGGAATCACGAAGAGCGTGCCGGAGAGGAGGCCGCCGGCCACGCCCCCCTGCCGCCAGCCCGCATAGGTGGCCAGCTGCTGCGCCTCCGGGCCCGGCAGCAGCATGCACAGCCGCATGGCCGCAAGGAATTCATCCTCGTCGAGCCACCTCTTCCGCTCCACCACCTCGCGGTGCAGGATCGCCACCTGCCCTGCCGGGCCGCCGAAGCCGGTCGCGCCGATCATGAGCCAGGTCTTCCACGCGCCGGCGTTCGGCCCGGCCGCGAAAGCGGTGGCTTCGGCGGCGTGACGGCCGATGTCGTGGCTGTCGCCAGCACCGCCCGAGTCGGCGGTCATGCGAGCACCGGCCGGATCACGTGGCCGTGCACGTCGGTGAGCCGCCGCTCGATGCCGTTGTTGTAGAAGGAGAGCCGGGTGTGATCGAGGCCGAGCAGGTGCAGGATCGTGGCGTGGAGATCGTAGATGGTGGCCACATCCTCGACCGCCTTGTAGCCGAACTCGTCGGTGCCGCCGTGATGAAACGCCTTCTTCACGCCGGCGCCGGCCAGCCAGACGGTGAACCCCGACGGATTGTGGTCGCGGCCACTGGCCCCCTTCTGGAACGTCGGCATCCGGCCGAACTCCGTCACGAACGCCACGAGCGTGTCGGTGAGAAGCCCCCGGTCCTTCAGGTCGCGGAGGAGCCCGGCCACCGGCTGGTCGAGGATCGGCCCATGCACGCTGTACTGTTTCTCGAGCGTCTTGTGGCCGTCCCAGTTGCCCACCCCCTCGCCCATTGCGTAGGAGCCGTTGAAGAGCTCAACGAACCGCACCCCCTGCTCCACCAGCCGGCGGGCGAGGATGCAGTTGCGGCCGAACCGGGCCTTGTTCGCGTTCTCCGTGTCGTCGGCGCCGTAGAGGGCCAGCGTCGCCGCCGATTCATCGGAGAGGTCGGCCACCCGCGCGGCCGAGAGCTGCATCTTCGCCGCCAGCTCGTAGGCGGAGATCCGCGCAGCCAGGTCGGTGTCGCCGGGATGCAGCGCGAGGTGCTGCTCGTTGAGCATCTTCACGAAGTCGCGGGTGGCGACGTCGGCGTCGGCCGAGATCTTCGGCGGCCGGGCGAGATTCGGGATCGGCCTGTCGGCGTTGAAGGCCGTTCCCTGGAACGCCGCCGGCAGGAACGTCGACGACCAGTGCCGCGGCCCGTTCTGGGGCGTGCCCCGCGGGTCGGGAATGGCGACAAAGGCGGGCAGGTCGCGGCACTCGCTGCCGAGCGCATAGCTCACCCACGAGCCCACGCTCGGAAAGCCCTCGAGCGTGAAGCCGGTCGACATCTGGCTCTCTGCCGGCCCGTGCGTGTTGCTCTTGGCCGTCATCGAGTGGATGAAGCACATCTCGTCGGCCAGTTCGCCGAGCTGCGGCAAGAGGTCGCTCGTCATCGTGCCGCTCTCGCCCCGCGGCTTGAACTCCCAGATCGGCTTGATCAGGTTGCCCTGCTCCCCCTGAAACGTGATCAGCTTCCCCCCCTCGACCGGCATCGGCGTGTCGTGCCGCTTCACAAGCTCGGGCTTGTAGTCGAACGTGTCGACATGCGAGATGGCGCCGGAGCAGAAGATCATCAGCACCTGCTTCGCCTTCGCCGGAAAGTGCGGCGGCCGCGGCGCGTAGGGGCGGGCCGGGTCGATCGCGGGCCGGATCGGGGCCTCGCCGCCGAGCAGCTTCTGCTCGTCGAGGAGCGCCGCGAGTGCGATGCTCGACAGGCCGGTGCCTCCGTAGTGGAGGAATCGGCGGCGGTCGAGCATCCGGCGGCCGGCGTGGGAGAGGTCGGGGGTCATCGCGGTGTCGTCTTTTTTCAGTGTCCAGCCAGTCTCAAGCGTGGGCCGGGCCTGTCCACGCCCCGTCGCCGGACGTTCGCTGCGGCCATCCTGGCCTTCGCTCACTCGATGCTGACCGCGCTTCGCCATCCATGGCTGCGCTTGTCAGCAACGCCGGCTCTCGGAGCATGGACAGACCCTCGCGTAGTGTCTTGGCAGTCGGTGAAGTTGCAGATGAACGCGTGACGAAGAGGCGGCAGGGCAGGAGCGATCGAGCGATGGTCGTCAGTACACCGTGATGAACTCGTTGGCGTTGTAGAGGCTACGGCAGAGGATCGGGAGGCCGTGGGCCCGCACGAGCGCGGCCGCGGCGGTGAGTTCCTCGGGCTTCGCCCTGCGGCCGAAGGCCAGTTCGATCGCGCGGCCGGCCTGCTTGCCTGCGTCGTCGCCCGCCTCCTTCTCGACCCGGGCCGCGAACCGGGCGGCCTGATCGAGGATGAAGTCGCCGTTCATCATGTTGAGCGCCTGCAACGGCGTCGTGCTCGTCGTCCGCTTGGGCTGGATCTGGCCCGCATCGGGGCAGTCGAACGCGCCGAAGAACGAATCGAGCTCCGACCGCGGCTTCGCCTGGTAGACCATCCTGCGGAAGTCGGCCTCCGTAAACGAGGTCTTCGTCGTGTAGACCTTCACGTAGTTGGTGTTGGGCTCGAAGAGGTCGAAGCCGGGGCCGCCCATCGTGCGGTCGAGGCTGCCGCTGACGGCGAGGATCGTGTCGCGGAGCGGCTCGGCCTCGAGCCGCCGTGGCGGAAACCGCCAGAGCAGCCGCGACCCCGAGTCGGACACGAGGCCGGCGGGCGTCGCGGCGCTCGACTGCCGGTAGGTGCGGCTCGTCACGATCAGCCTGTGGAGGGCTTTCAGCCGCCAGCGGCTGCCGACGTCGGCGGGCGCGACCAGTTCGCTCGCCAGCCAGTCGAGCAGCGCGGGGTGGCTCGGCTGGCCGCCGTTGACGCCGAAGTCGCTCGGCGTGTCGACGATCCCCGTGCCGAAGTGGTAGTGCCAGAGCCGGTTGGCGATCACGCGGGCCGTGAGTGGATGCTCCCGTAAGACGATCCAGTCGGCGAACACCCGCCGCCGGTCCGGCTCCGGCGCATCGGCCGGCAGTTGCCACGCCGCGGGAAAGCTCGTCAGGCTGCCCGGCGGGATCTCCTCCCGCGGCTGCAGCGGATCGCCCCGGTAGAACCGGTGAACGCGGTCGGGCGTCACGAACCGTCCGGCGTACGATTTCGGCAGTGTCTCCAGGGCGGCGAGCTGCTTCTCCAGATCGGCGACGACCTTCGCGAGCCGCTCCGCCTCGGCGGCGTCGGCCGTCGTGATCCGCGACGTCGCGGCGATCGGGCCCACCTCGTGGGGATAGTCGAAGGGCAGCCGGTCGACGTCGCCGGCGACGGGCCGCCACGCCGTGCCGTCGTCGGAGACGGCGATCTCGTAGCGGGTCGCCACGCGGTCCTTGAACCGCGGGTTGTCGCTGCGGTCGCGGCTCCAGACGACGCGGTCGATCTCCTCGGGCTGCGCGAACTCCAGCTGCACCCAGCCGCCGCCCGCTTCGTTCGAGATCCAGGACCGCTCGTTGCCGAGCCGGCCGTCGTTGATGTGCTCGAGCTTGTGCGACGCGTTGCCCTCGTAGGAGCCCGAGGCCGACGGCGTGGCCGTGCGCGACACATCGCGGCCGTCGGTCGAGAGCACGGTCAGCTCGTCGATGCAGGGCTCGCCGCTGTTGGTCGCACGGATCGTGAACCGCAGGAACCGGGCCGTCACCGGCTTGAAGCGATCGACGTTCTCCCGCGGGCTCACCTTCGACCGCAGGTGCGGCAGGCGGTCGGCCGGGCCGGCCTGTTCAGCAGCACGCTCGTCGACCTCCTCGAACAGCACCGTGTCAGCCGTCACGGAGGCGGCGGTGTCGCCGCCGCTGACGAAGAGCCTCGTCTTCGGGCCGAGCCGGTGCACGCCCGCGTCGCGGAACTCGCTCCAGAGCGACTGGTCGGGGGTCGGCTCGCCGCCTCCGTCGGCGAACAGCCGCTGGTCGACCGTGGCGATCGTCTCCTGATCGTCGGCGGTGCCGGCATTGCCGTCGGCGTCGAGGATGAAGCGGGCGTCGCGGGCGTGCGAGTGCCAGCCCGCGCCCCAGGAGATCCAAACGCGAAAAAGCCCCTCCGCCTGCGGCGCGTAGGCGATCACCGGGGTGCGGGTGACGCCGCTCCACCACTGGTACTTGCGGCCGATGTCGGGCAGCGCGAAGAGGCTTCCCTTGCGTCCTGCCTGGCCGCGGCCGCCGCCGTCGGCGTGGGCCACCTCTCCGCTCGGTGGTACGAGCAGCTCGTGGCCGGGCCCGGAGTCGTCGATGACGATCGTGCGAGACAGGCTCGCCAGCGGCTGGAAGGCGTCGAGCCGTCGCGCCGGCTCCTCGAGCTCCCGCTTCACCGCGGCGATCCGCTCGAGCCGGGCGGCGTTGTCGGGCGGCAGGATCGGCCGCTCGCCATGCTCGATGCCGGCGAACACCGCCTTGACCCGGTAGTAGTCGGCCTGCGGAATTGGATCGAACTTGTGCTCGTGGCAGCGGGCGCAGCCGACGGTGAGCCCCAGGAACGTCGTCGCCGTCGTGCTGACGATGTCGTGCAGTTCGTCGGCCCGCTGGTTGGCGGTGAGCACCGGATCGGGCGAGGTCACCATGTCCTTCGGGCCGGCGACGAGGAAGCCGGTCGCGGCGTCGGCGCCCAGCATGTCGCCGCAGAGCTGCTGCCGCACGAACTCGTCGTAGGGCATGTCGGCGTTGAGCGACGCGATCACCCAGTCGCGGTAGGGCCAGGCATTCTCCCGGATCCGGTTCATCTCGAAGCCGTTGCTCTCGGCAAACCTCACCACGTCGAGCCAGTGCCGCGCCCACCGCTCGCCGTAGTGCGGCGAGGCGAGCAGGCGATCGACGAGTTCGCCGTATGGGCCGTCGACGCCGCGGGCCGCGCACGCCGCCTCGAAGGCGTCGATCTCTTCGGGCTCCGGCGGCAGGCCGATGAGGTCGAAGGAGACGCGGCGGATGAGCGCCCGCGGGTCGGCCTCGGGGTTGAATGCCAGCTGCTTCTCGGCGAGGCCAGCGGCGATGAAGGCGTCGATCGGATTGGAAGACCTGGTGGCGACGGCGGGCACCGGCGGCCGCACCACGGGCTGGAACGCCCAGTGATCCGCCCCCTTGTGCGTCTGCGCCTCGGCCTTCGGCACGAGGTGGGCGAGCGACCGCATCGAGTCGGGCCACGGGGCTCCGGCCTCGATCCATGACTTCATCAACTGCTGCTCGGCGGCGGAGAGCGGCTCCGCATCAGCCGGCATCCGTGACTCCGCGTCGACCGAGACGATCCGCTTGTAGATCTCGCTCTCGGCGGGCTTCCCCGGCACGATCCCGGCGACGCCCGAGTCTCCGCCGCGCTTCGCCGCCTCCCGATCGTCGATCCGGAAACCGCTTTCGGCCGCGGCCGCGTGGCACGCGCCGCAGCGAGAGGCGAGGAGCGGTGCGACGGCCGCTGCGAAGTCCGGCGGGCCTGTCTCGGCGGTGAATCCGGGCATCGCCACCGACAGCCCCGCGGCCACGAGCGCGGCCAGGCCTCTCGGATCGGCGATGAATCGTGAGGCAGTCATGATCGCAGTGGTGTGGTGAGCGTGAAGTGCCCGCAGGTGCGAGCATTCAGGTGCGAGCATTCTGGCCCTGCAAGTGTACCGCCGGGAGACGGTGCTGGACCGTCGAGCCGTCGTGTGAGCCCTGAAAAGCGGACTCGCCGCGGGGCCCGACGACAGCGTGAAAACGGCCATGCGAGCCGGCTGGGGTGGCGTCGCGGAGCGGCCGTTTGGGCCCGCGGTGAGTCGCCCGCCCCGTGCCACGGGCCCTCTGTCCCCGCCGCTGTCGCCGCCGCGCGATAGGTTCTCCGGACGAGTGGCAGCTCAGTCGCGACGGAACGACAGGCAGCGCCACGCGGCTCGCTCTTGGATCTGCGGGCGTGCGCCGAGCAGGCTCGCGAAGCGATCCGCCACCGCCGGAGTCTCGTCGGCGAGCAGGCCGGAAAGAACCAGCTCGCCGCCGTGGCGGCTCACGAGGCAGCAGAGCGCCGCCGCGTCGTCGACGAGGACTGCCGCGACGATGTTGGCGACGACGAGGTCGTAGGGGGCGGCCTCGGCGGGCAGGTCGACGGTGAGACGGAGCCGGGCGTCGATGCCGTTGCGACGGGCGTTGTCCTGCAGGGCGCCATGCACATTGGTGTCGATCTCGACGGCGTCGACCCGACCGGCCCCGAGCACCGCCGCCGCGATGGCGAGGATCCCGGAGCCGCTGCCGTAGTCGAGCACGCGGTCGAGCCGCCCGCCGCGCCGCCGTCTTGCGGCCAATGCCGCCAGGCACATCTGGGTGGTTTCATGGAGGCCCGTGCCGAATCCCAGGCCCGGGTCGATGAAGATCGTGGCATCGCCTTGTGCGGCGACCTCGGCCGCTCCCTCTTCCCACGCCGGCCGCACCGTGCCGAAGCCCGGCACGGCGATCGGTCCGAACGGGGGCGTCTCCTCGCGATCGGCGGGCTCATCGACACGGATGCCGAGCACGCGGCAGCCGGGCAGCCCCGCGACGAGGTCGGCGGCGTTCCGGGCCGTCCGCTCGTCGGAGAACCACCACTCGACGCGGGCGACGTCGAGAGCCGCGACCCAGTCGCGGTCCGGTGGTGCCGCGGCGGTGTCGATGACCATGCCCGCCGGCACCAGCCCGGCGGCGGCGGCATCCGCCGCGGTGACGGTGCCCTCGTCGATGCCGAGGAGACCCTCGGCCCGTTCCCAGAGCCAGGCGTGGAACTCGTCACGGCCTGCGCCGCCGCCATCCGGACGCGTGACGCACGTGTCGATCGACACCGCCACGATCCACGGCGGCGCGGTGGGCGAGGCGGCGGAGGCTTCGTTCACGGCGGCGTGCTCGGATCGCGATGGCCGGCTCGCGGAGTGCGCATCCGCGGAGCTGCAGGTGGAAAAGGTCGGTGGCTCATCGTTGTATGAGCATGCGGAATCGCAGGTCAACGGGACGGGGCAACCGCGGCCCGCGCGAACGCCGCGTTCTCGAGGAGGACATGTGCCGGCCGCGTTCGCGTCAGACCGGGCTTGCCGCAGTCGACCGCGCGACGGTATTGATCCTCTCCATGCCACAACCTCCCGTCGCTCCCGGCCCGTCACCGCGCACCGTCCGCACCGCGGCTGGTGCCGTCGTCGCCGTGCCCGCCGGCTGGGTGCTCCTGCCGCCGGGCGATCCGGGGCTGACCCGGCGGGTGAAGGCTGCCGGCGACCACTGGGTGGTGCAGGAGAAGCACGGCCGCCGGATGTTTTCCCGCGGAGTCTGGGCGCCCGCCTCGACCGTGGATCGTATCCGCGTTGAACTGGAGGCCGAACGGGCGACCGAGGGCTATGCGCGGAAGCAGGAACAGGCCGCGCGGCGGCGCGAGCAGGTGCAGGGCGCCTACGTCGATGATTTTGAGTCGGCCGTCCTCGCGTTTCTCGATTTTCATGCCGACCATGTGGCGGTGGCGGAACGACTCGCTCGGCTCGTCACCACGCACGCCACGCCCGTCGGCAGCGGCACGGTCGCCCGCACGAAGCGGATCCCGATCGAGCGCCGCGCCCAGGCTGCGGTCATCGCCTGGATGCGGCATCAGACGACGGCCTACGACTCGATGCCGATCCCCCGCGTGAAGGGAAAACGCCGCGAGGTGCGGCGGATGCTGGCCGAGCGGTCGCGGCATGTGCTCGAGGCCTACCGCCGCGGCCTGCCGATCGCCGCGGCCTGCCCACTGGCGCGAGCGATTGAAGAACGTGCAAGCGACGCCGCTTCGCAGGCTGCGAGCCGAGTCACTCCACGAGCCAGCGGGGCTGATCGTCCGCCGTCGTCCCGGCGTGCGTCGTAGCGCGAGGCTGAATTCATCGGAGCAAAGGATCGGCAAAGGGTGCGAGCTGGGAGCGGCGGAAGCTCGACGAGCGTGGAGGATTTCGCATGTCCAAGGCTCATGCAGCGTGAAAGCTGGTCGCGCGAAATCCTCCCGCGAGGAGACTTCTGCCGTCCCAGCGGTGATTGCTCCCCCAGGTCGTCCCCGCCGTTCGGCTATCATCGGCGGGACCGCGCCATGCACGCCCCCGTCCACGACCCGACCGCGATCTACCGCTACCGCGACTCCCTCGCGGCGGCCGACTGCCTCTGCGCGGCGATCGCGCACCTCGACCTCTTCACGCTGCTCGACCGGCAGCCGGCGACGCTCGCTGGTCTCTGTGGAGCGCTCGAGATTCACGCCCGCCCCGCCGACGTGATGCTCACGCTCTGTGCCGCCAACGGCCTCATCGCCCGCGACACCGCGGGCGTCTGCCGCGGTACCGAGCTCGCGCGGGAGTTTCTCGTGGCGGGAGCGCCGTGCGATGCGCGGCCGTACTACGCGAGCATGGCCGACAAGCCGGGCGTGGCCGACTGGATGAAGGTGCTGCGGACCGGCAAGCCCGCCAACTGGCCGGGGGAGGAGGGCGAGGCCGACTGGCACGCCGCGATGCGGACCGAGGTGTTCGCCGAGTCGTTCACGGCGGCGATGGACTGCCGCGGCCGGGTGCTCGCGCCGGCACTGGTGCGGGCGGTCGATCTTCGCCGTGCACGGCGGCTTCTCGACGCGGGGGGCGGCTCCGGCGTGTATGCGATTGCGTGCGCGGAAGCGAATCCCGGCCTGCGAGCGACGGTGCTCGAGTCGGCGCCGGTCGACCGGATCGCGCGCCAGAGCATCGACGCTGCCGGCTGCAGCGATCGGATCGACGTGACGACCGGCGACATGTTCGCCGACGCCTGGCCCGCAGGCCACGACGTGCACCTCTTTTCGAACGTCCTGCACGACTGGGACGAGCCGGAGTGCCGGCGGCTGCTGGGCACGAGCGCCGCCAGCCTGCCCGCAGGCGGCCGCCTTCTCGTGCACGACATGTTCTTGGACGACGACAAGGCGGGCCCGCTCTGGGCGGCCGAGTATTCGGTGCTGCTGGCGGGCGTCACTCAAGGGCGGATCTACTCCGCGGCGGAAGTCGCCGCCTGGGCCGCCGCCGAAGGTCTTGATGTCTTCGGCCGCGCTGCTACGGCACTCGGCCGCGGTGTGCTCGAGTTCGTGCGGCGGGTGTGATCCGGCAAGACCGCGCATGAGCACGCCTCGCCCGCATCCCGCCGCCCTGTCCGCCGCCGACCTCCTGCGGGAGTGCGACGAGACCCGCACCCGCCGCGGCGGTCCGGGCGGCCAGCACCGCAACAAGGTGGAGACCGCGGTCGTGCTGCGGCACCGGCCGACGGGCCTCGAGGCGGAGGCGTCGGAGCGGCGGTCGCAGGCGGAGAACCGCCGGGTGGCCGTCGCGCGGCTGCGGCTGGCGCTGGCCTTGGGCGTTCGCATGCCGCCATCGGGTGACGCTGCCTCGCCGCTGTGGCGATCGCGGGCTCGCGGCGGAAGGCTCGCGGTGGCCGCGGATCACGACGACTACCCGGCGATCGTCGCCGAGGCGATCGACCGGCTCGCAGCGACCGGGTGCGTCGTCGCGCCGGCCGCCACGCAACTCGGCGTGACCGCCACGCAACTCGTCAATCTCTTCCGCAAGTCGCCCGCCGCGTGGACGACGCTCAACAGGATGCGGACCGAAGCCGGCCTCAAGCCGCTTTCCTGATCTGGTCAGGAGGACACGTCAACCGTCGTGTGTCGGGGTTGCCCACGCCCCATCGCCGGACGTTCGCTCCGGGCATCCTGCCCTTCGCTCTCGCGGAGGCGTCTGCGCTGCGCAATCCTGGCTCCGCTGGCCGCCTACGCCGGCTCCTGGGGCATGGGCAACCCCTTCCGTAATCCTGGGGAAGAGCGAGGTGGTTGTCAGAATCCGGCGGTGATGGCGCGGCCGCCCTGATCACTCCTTCAGCAGCAGCCAGTCGGCGGCCGCGGCCCGCTCCGCGGCGGCGTCGCCGGTGAACCGGCTCAGCCGCGCCGGCTGCGACGAGAGGGCCGCGATCGCGCCGACGTCCTCCCGCGGGTCGTTCAGCCAGAGCGGCCGTGCCGCGGCGATCGCGACGAGGCCCGGCACGTCGAGGTACTTCGCGCCGCCCGGGAGGAAGAGCGGGTGCCGGTAGTCGTCGATGTCTGCGAAGCGAAAGCCATCCGTCGACGCGGCGGCGCGGTCGATCGCGTCACCGGCAACCGCGCGGGCGGCGAGCACGATCGGGCCTGCGTCGCCGAACCCGGCGACGACGACGGAGTCGGGATGCGGATGCGACCCGACCGTCGCCTTGCGCAGGAATCGCACGAGCGTGAGCACGTCGTGCACGCTCTGGCAGAAGAGCGGCTGGTTGTAGCCGAAGGTGTAGCCGGCGAATTCACGAGGATTCTTCACGACCCGTTGCCGGGGCGGCGTGCCCGGCTCCACGGCGCCGTCGCGCCAGAGCATGAGATCGGCCGCGACGACTGCCGCGCCGGCGTTCACGAGCCTGTCGACGGGGGGCCGCAGGCTGCCGTCGGCGTTCACGAGCCCCCGGGCGCCATCCTTGTCGAGCCAGACCACGACCCTGCCCGACCACTTCTCGGGGTAGAGCCAGGTCACCGGCACATCCTCGCCGTGCGTCGTGTTCGACAGTCGGCCGCCCATGCGGACGTGACCCGGGCGGGCCTCCTTGGTGTCGAACTTCCATTCCACGTCGCCGGCAGTGTCGAACGTGCGGCCGATGATCGTCTCCACGGCCGGCCGGATGACCTGCCGCAGCCCATCTGGAGACGCCGCCGTCCTGTGGAGCTGCGTCGTGGCGTCGTCGGTGAACCAGGCGAGCAGGCCCCGCTCGAACTCCGGATCGGCCGGCTTGGGGCTCGGATGCGTTTCATCCCACACGCTGAGCTGCTCGCGGGAGAGCGGCTCGTAGTCCCGCTCGATCACGGGCGCGGGGAGGCCGAGCTTGAACCGCTGGTTCAAGAACGTGAAGAAAGCCGCCCGCGTGACGGCGTTGTAGTTGTGCGGAAAGTGCTCGCCGCGGTGGAGCATCACGTCGTCCTTCGCGTCGAAGAGCGCGTAGGCCCGCTGGAGTTCGGGAAAGCCCTTCGTGGCGAGCTCGCGGGTCCAGTCGTTGGCCGTGTTCATGCCCTGAGGCTTTGGGGCGAAGAGGGCGGCGAACTCCACGTTGCCGGTGCCGACCCGCAGGAGCGACGCGTTCTCGCAGGTGCAGCCTCCCTGCATCGACGTGCTCACCATCACCACCGGAAACGAGAGCTGGATGCGGTCGTCGATCGCCGCGAGGATCATTGTCTGCGTGCCGCCGCCGCTGGATCCCGTGATCGCCACCCGCTCTGGATCGACCTCCGGCAGGTCGAGCAGGAAGTCGAGCGAGCGGACCGCGTTGAGCGTCTGCAGCCCCATCACGTTCTGCAGCCGCGCCTCGGCCCGCGGGCTGAAGAGGCCCCAGCGCGACGGCGCGTTCATTTCCGGCCGCTGTGTCTTGAAGCCGTGCACGAGGTCGCGGGAGAGCTGCTGGGAATCGGAGTCGCCGAGCATGTCCCATTGCCAGACGACGCAGCCCATGCGGGCCAATTGCACGCAGAGCGCCTGGAAGCGGCTCCGGCCCCCCTGCTCGAACCGCTCCTCGCCGGCGGCGATCTCCGCCCGGAGCTTGTCGGCGGGCTGGTCGGAGAGCCGGGCGTCCTTCCAGTGGCCGTGCGCGAAGAGCACGCCGGGCACCTTGCCGTGGGGCTTGGTGGGCCGGTAGAGGTTCCCCGTCACGAAGAACCCCGGTGCGCTCTCGAAGAACACCTTCGAGACGGTGTAGCCGTCGCGCTGAAGCGTGCCGTGGATCACCGGATTGAGCGGCGTCTTCGTGGGCATCGGCCAGAGGCCCTGCGACACGAGGATCCGCCGGCGGACGTCGGCCGCTCGCGCCTGCCACACCTCGCGGGTGGCGGGCGGATCGAATGGAAAATAGCCGTCGAGATCCTTGAGGGGGCCGAGCCGCGCATCGTCGGCCATTGCAACCGCCGCGGTCAGTATGGCGGCGGCAATCGCCACAACCGGGATGAGGGTCCACGCGATGCGGGGGCGGTGTGGGGTCGGCATGTGCAGCTCCGACAGGAAGATGAAGATATGGAGAGCCGCGAATATACGGTGTTCCGGGAGGCACCCGCGACTGCTCCGGATGCGAGGGCGGCGTTGCGGCCGCGATGCTGGTAGAGTGCGCCGCTCGAGTGCCACCGGGCACGCCTGTTTTCCACCACCGTCCCCGCCGCTGCGATGCGGGGCGCCCTTCTCACAGGAGTCGGTCATCATGGTCGTTGCACGGATCGTCATGCGGGTTTTGGCACTGCTTGTGATCGTGGCCGCCTGCGGCCACACGGCGCGGGCCCAGTCGCCGGCGGCCGTTACGCCAGCCCAGGAGGCAACCATCGAGGCGGCTATCAAGGACCTCTCCACGCAGTGGTCGACCGCCTACCTCAAGAACGACACGTCGATCCTCGAGCGGATCTGGGCCCCCGATTTCGTCTACGTGGAGCCGTCGGGGCACCGCTTCACCAAGGCCGAAGGAATCGCCGCGCTCAAGACTGGCGGCGAGCGTCACACCGCCTCGGAGGCCAGTTCGATCGACGTGCGGGTCTACGGCGGCGGCACCGTGGCCGTCGACATCGGCGATTACCGGGAGACGGGCCGCGACAAGGACGGCAAGCCGTTCGAGCGGAAGTCGCGGTTCACGAACGTGTGGGTGCTGAAGAACGGGGCCTGGCAGTGCGTCAGCGGCCATGCCTCGGTGATTCCCTAAGCCGACCGGCAGCCCCGCGGACGGCCGCAGCCGCAGCGGGCCGCTGGAATCGCGGACTGTCGGGAGCGATACTGCGAGCCCGGCTCATTCGGCCCCGCCCGCTGGTTCCGTTTCGTCGTCATGTCCACCGTTGCCAGCCCGCTTCCCCACCCGTCCGCCTTCGGCCGCCTCCAGTGCATCGACATGCTGCGGGCGGTCGCCTCGCAGCTGCTGGTCTGGCACCACCTGGCCTTCTACGGGCCGCTCGCCGACGTCGCGTATCCGCTGGCGCCGGTGCTGCTCGACTGGCTCGGCGATCCGGCCCGGTTCGTCGTGCAGGTGTTCCTGGTGATCGGTGGCTTCGGCACGGCGCAGCACCTGGCGCGGCTGACGGCCGCCGGCTGGCGGCCTTTCTGCCGGGAGATCGTGCAGCGGTACCGTCGCATCGGGATCCCGTACGTCGCGATGCTGCCGGTGGCCATTGGCGCCAATGCACTGGCCGGCCGTTGGATGGAGCATCGTTCGATCTCAGCCGCGCCCACGCTCGCCCAGCTCGTGGCCCATGCATTGTTCGCGCAGGACCTGCTGCGCTACGAGCCGCTCACGGCCGGCATCTGGTATCTCGCCATCGATTTCCAGCTGTTCGTGCTGACGCTCGCGGTGGCGATGCTGGCGCGGCGGTGGACGCGGGTGGACGGCGCCGCCCGGCCCGCTCGTGCACTGGTGCTGACGCAGTCGCTCCTGGCGGTGCCGGCGGTCCTGTCGCTCTTCTGGTTCAATCGCGATCCGGCATTCGACTGCTGGGCTTTCTACTACCTGGGCAGCTATTTCCTCGGGATGCTCGTGCACTGGTTCATCGCCGGCGGCCTGCGTGGGCCCGCGCTTTGCGGCTACCTCGGCCTGGCCATCGCGGCGGTGGCGGTGGATTGGCGGCCGCGGCTCCTCGTGGCCGTGGCCACGGCGGTCGTGATCCTGGTGGCGGCCCAGCGGGAGCGGCTGCGGACCTGGCCGATGGGCCGTCTGCTCGGCTCGCTGGGCATCGACTATCTGGGACGGATCTCCTTCAGCCTGTTCCTCATCCATTTTCCGGTCTGTCTCGTCGTGAGCGGCTGGCTGTCGCAGTGGCCGCTCACGCCGGGGCAGGCATTGGCCGGCATGGTGGCCGCCTGGGGAGCGAGCCTGCTTCTGGCCATCGTGTTCCACCACATGATCGAGCGGCCCTGCTGGCGGCGGCCGGCATGCGGCTCGCCGACTGCATCCGCGGGGTGAACAGAGTTCGGCCGCATCAGGATCAGAGTGGTTGCGACTTGATACAAAACCGCAGCCGGGCACTGGGCTCCCGGCTGCGGGTCTGTTGACGCCTGCTTCTCAGCACCGGCCTACCCCGAGGCCAGTCGTGGTCCGTGGTCCGTGGTCCGTGGTCCGTGGTCATGGGGCATCCGCAACCGCCTCGCTGTCGCCACGCGTCGTGAGAGCGTAGTACAGCTGGGCGTCGATTTCGTTCGTGACCTGGCCCACATGGCCGTCGACGTAGACGTGCATCACGATGTTGCCCTGGTGGAAGCTCGACGGACCGTACGTTCCCGCAGCCCCCGCTACAGTGGCACCGTATCCAGTCCAAAGCTGGCCGGTCGGCCTGTTCTGCAGCAGTGCCGAGTTCGTCGGAGCAGCCGAACCGCCGGCCGTGGCAACCCACCTCAGCGACCCGGTGTTGAAGAAGTGCGCTGTACCAGTCGCACCCGTGGCCGCCGTCACCCAGTTGCGGGCACCGTCGATCCACGCCGCAGCCGTCCTCTCGCGGCTCTCCGCGAGGGCGAAGGTCTTCGACGTGCCGTCGGCCACCTGCGCCAGCGTGACACCGGCGTACGGGCCGGGGACGCCCGTGCGCTGCGGCTCCCAGTACTGCACCGTGATGGCACCACCACCGCTGCCGCCGACACCGCTGTCGGGGAAGAAGTTGGGCGTCGTTCCGGCGTAACCCACACCCGAGATCGCCTTGTAGTTGTTCACGCCACAGGTCGAAGTGGCGAGACCGCCCGCGACGACGGCCGCCGCCTTGTCTTCAGCGAACGACGGGCAGACAAGCTGGTTCAGCGACGTCCTTACCTGAGGTTCGATGCCCGCCACCGCCGAGAACGGCGTCGAGAACCGGCTCGTCGATCCGGAGATCGTGTTGTAGAGGTTGGTCTCTTCCAGGAACGGTAGGACAAAGGCAACCCAGCTGTACGAGCCGGCCGCGACGGCGTTGCCCGCCGTCGTGCGATCGCTCGCCGCCGGGAGCCGCTTCCGGGTGCTCTCGAAGTTGAGCAGCGTCAGGCCGAGCTGCTTCATGTTGTTACTGCAGGCGCTGCGACGAGCAGCTTCACGAGCCGACTGAACAGCGGGTAGGAGCAGGCCGACCAGTGTGCCGATGATCGCGATAACCACCAGCAGTTCCACCAGAGTGAAACCGCGACGAAGACGGTTGCGCAGAGACATAGAGCCCTCGAGATAAAAGGAAAATGAATCGATGAAACGATGCAGCCGGCATCGGCGAAACCGAATGCGGCACCCCCCTCCAAAAACCTTGCGCGGCCGACGGGATGACGGCATCGCATGGATCCATCATCTGTCGTGCACGAACTTTTATAGGCCGACGTATGACGCTGCGATAATCGATTGTTTCTGTTCAACACATCGGAAAACACGATGCTCGCGATCCGGTGCAAACGGGCCTGCGGGGCCGCGGGTGCTTCTGCTGTCCGGGTGGGGATCAGAAGTCGGGCGACTGGTCGCCGTCCTTGGCGGCGACGACCTCGATCGCGTCGGCGAAGGGGCCCGGGACCGGCAGGGAAGCATCCCGCCGACGAGAGCCGAACCAATCCACCGCGATGCCGTGTCGCTGTGTTGGCGGAAACGGGCTCGACCTTGCCAGCAAGCGGGCGAACTGACGAGTACGTTCGCTGGCCAGCAATGCCGGCCCGCCGCGTTAGAGTCCGAAGGCCACGTCCATCTCCCGGGCCACGCCCCGGAGATACGCCTCGTCGCCGCCGGCGACCTCGGCTGCGAGCCAGCCGTGGAAGTTGATCTCGCGGAGCGCCTTGCGGACGTCGGCGTAGTCGATGTCGCCGGCGCCGATCGGCATGAACTTCCCTTCCACCCGCGAGAAACCCTTGACGTCGAGCTTCAGCACCCGGCGGCCGAGCGTGCGGATCCAGTCGCCCATCGATCCGAACTTCCAGTGGTTGCCGATGTCGAACTGCATGCCGACCCAGGGTGAACGGAAGTCGTCGACGTAGCGGACGAACTTGTCGGCGGTCTGATCGGCGGCCCCGTCGTGGTCGTAGAGGAACTGGTTCCAGACGTTCTCGATGAGAATCTGCACGCCCAGTTCGCCCGCCAGCGGGATCGCCTTCGCGATGTTGTCGACCGACCGCTTCCAGATCTCGGCCTCCGGCCCGTCCACCCCCTTGCCGACGACGAGCAAAACACTGTGGCCGCCGACCGCGTGCGTGTCGCGGATCGCCTGCAGGAGGCTCGCGAGCGCCTTGCCGCGGATCTCCGGATCGGGGCTCGTGTGCCGCACCTCCCAGTGGCCGGAGCAGACGCTGCCGTCGACCGGCAGGCCGCTCTCCGCGATCGCCCGCTTCGTCTCAGAGACGTCGCCATTGGGGAAGTCCATCTCGACACCGTCGAAGCCGGCGGCCTTTGCTGCCCGGAACCGCTCCACGAGTCCGGCGGTGCCGGGAAGCTTGATCATCCCGATCTTGAGCGTCTTCTTGAGGCGGCCTGCCAGTGCGTCGGGCACGTCGGTCGCGGCCTGTCCGCGGTTCGCGAGGAACGCGGGCGCGGCGACCGCGGCCGCACCCGCGAGCGTCGCGACGCCCACGAAG
>JBILVO010000158.1:0-8265 GCA_044370415.1 Pirellulales bacterium | reverse complement strand
CGACCCGCAGGCTACCCTCGAGGTAGAGCACCCGCAGGCCGCCATCGACCACGTCCACGAACGTCGACAGCTCGTTGTTCACGACGACGACCTCGCCCTCCTGTCGATCGACGACGAGCGACAGCTTCCGCTCGCCGAGGGTCTGCGGCGTCCACGACAGACGCACCGGCTCCTCCACCGGCTGGCCACCGGCCGCGGCAGCCGGCCGCACCCTCGTGCTGGCCACCTCCTCCATGCCGCCGGTGGCGTTCTCGGCAAGCAGCTTCACCACCACGTCGCGGCCGGCCAGGCCCTCCAGCCGCACCCTGCCCGCCACCTCGAGCGTGTTCTTGAGATACACGGTGTCGCCCACCGACAGGCCGACGACCGCGGCGTCGCGTCCCTGGCCGCCGCCGAGCTGCTGCCCGAAGGTCACGCTCCACAGCGGCACGCCCGCGTCACCCAGCGCCCGCGCGGCCGCCTGGGGCGGCGTGTCCCGCGGCGGGTAGGCGTGCTGCGCCCCGTCGCTGAGCACGATGACGCCCGCGATCTGGCGTCCCTCGCCCGCCCGCGCCGCCTCCTCGATGGCCGCGCCGATGGCGGTCTGGTCCGACGTCTTCCCCTCGCGCCAGGCGGCAAGCGGGAACGGGTCGCCGGCGGCCGCCGTCAGGGGGCGTGCCTCGGCGTCGAATGTCCACGCCGCAATGTCGAAGTCGCCGCTCTCCGCGAGCCTCTCGGCGGCGGGCCGCGCGGCGGCCAGCGCCGCGGCCATCTCCTGCCAGCGGGTGCGGCCGTTGGGCCCGTCGGCCACGGTCATGCTCCGCGAGACGTCCGCGAGCACCACGACGGTCCCCTGCTGCCGGGCCTGGCGCGTCGACACGAGCGTCGGCCGGAGCATGCAGAGCACGATCGCCAGGAACGAGACGAGCCGCAGGATCGTCAGCACGAGCACGCGGCCGCGCGACACCCGCGATCCGTCCGGAGGCACCGCGACGAGCACCGCCGCGAGCAGCAGCGTCACCACGGCCACCACCAGCCACGAGCCGACCGGCTCGAAGTGGACGGTCATCCGCTGGAAGGACGTCGCCGCGATCATGCGTCGGCCTCCACGATCTCGAGCGGTTCGGCCGCCGGATCATCGGCCGGCCCCGCGTCGCGCCGAGGCCGTGTGGCGGCCGCCTCCGGCCCCGCGGCGGCGGCGGCGGAGGCGAATTCCGTCGCGAGTCCCGGCCCGGCCTCCAGCCCCTCGCGCGGCGCGTAGAAGCGGTTGGCAACGATCCAGTCGCCGGCCATCACGGCCGCCACCAGCAGGATGATCCAGCCGTAGAGCTCCGCCCCCACCCGCTCGAGGTTGACGTCGCGCACGAGTTCCGCCTCCGTTCGCGCGAGCCGATGGCCCGGGCCGAAGGCCGTCGCCAGGGCTTCGGGGGAGAGCCGCGTGAAGTCGATGGCCGCCGGCCCGAGCGTGGCGCTGAACCCCGTGGCGATGCCGCCCGCCTCGCCCCCGCCGCGCACAGCGTAGTTGCCCGGCACCTGCGTGGACGTGACGCTGATCGTGCCCCGGGCCTGGTCGACCACGGCCGGAAACTCGTCGCCTGCGGGCGAGCGTACGAAGGCCGCCGGAACGTCGCGTCGCGACACGTGCAGCACCGCGGGCCGCCCGGCCTGGATGTTGAGATCGTCGGCCGTGTCGATCGCGTACAGCAGCGTCTCGTTCGCGAGCATGACGAACGGCCAGGGCTCGAATCCCGTGGCCAGCGTGTTCCATGCATCGGCGGCGGAGGCGGCCTGCGACACCGGCGTCGTGACGACGACCACCGTGCCCTGCCCCACCCGATGCTCGAGCACGGCGGGCAGTCCGTTGCGGTAGGTGGCCACGGCCCGTGCCGGCGTCGCCTTCTCGGCATCCTTGCCGCCGTCGGCTGGCACCGCGGCCTCGAACTCCCAGTGTCGCGCCACGGGAAAGTCCTGCCACGGCACGGCGTCGCCGACCCGGCGGAAGGCCGCGAGGATCGGATGGTCGAGCGCCGCAGGGGCGAGATAGTTGCCGCCGTCAGCGGACCGCCACACCCGCACGATCCCGCCGCCCAGCACCCGGCCCGACGCGGCGGAGTTGAACCGCGCCGCGTCGCCCGCGGCGGGCCCGAGCCAGACCACGAGCCCGCGGCCGGCGGCCACCCAGTCGCCGAGCATCTCCCAGGTCCGTGCCGCGAGGGGTGGCGGATCGACGAGCACGATCCCGCGGTAATCGTCCCACGCCGCCTTGTCCATCTGCGCCACGTCGACCACGGTCACCTCGAACGCCGCCTGGCCCGCCTTCGCGAGCGTCACCGGCGCGATCGCCTGCGTGAGCAGCATCGCCCGGTTCGCCGCCGGGGCTTCCGCCGCCACCAGGATGCGATCCGCCGCCCCGACGACCACGGTGAACGACCGCGAGTCGTCCGCCTCCAGGTCGTCCTGCCCCTCGACGACGACGCGTCCCTGGCGGACGCCCGGTTCGAGTCCGGAAAGCTCGAACTCGACGTGGCCGCTGCCGGCCGCCTGCCACTGCACGGGCTTCACCCCCCGCCGCACATACCGGCCGTCGGCGCCGAGCATCTCGACGGCCACGGCGCGGGGGGCGTCGGTGCCGGTGCGCCGCACCTCCACGCCGATCCCCAGCGGAGCGCCCGTCGACACCCTGTCGGCCGAGAGTTCCACCGCGTCGATCGCATAGTTGCGGGGTCCGGCGGCCCCCACGTCGACCACGAGCAGGCTCACGTCGGGATGGGATGTGGCCAGGTCGAGCGATCCCGCATTGTCCCAGCCGCCGTGGGAGCAATCGGTGAACACGTAGATCTCGCGGCGGGCGAGCTCCGAGCCCGACACGAGCCGCAGTGCCCCGGCGATCGCCTGCGAGAGCGAGGCCGCCGGCGTGCCCGCGTCGAGCCGGTCGATCCGCGCGGCAGCCGCGGCCACCGACGGCGAGAAGGCTACCGGCCCGCCCGCCGTGTCGAGCACGGACACCTTGCTCCCGGCCGGCAGCTTGTCGAAGAGCGCCCGAGCCATGGCAGCCGACTGCTCGAGGCGGGTGCGGTTGCCCTCCCGCAGGAGCATCCGCGGTGCCGTGTCGAAGACGAACGCCGCCGCGACCGGCCCCTCGCCGGAGGCCAGCCAGCCGGCCCCGCGGAGGACCGGCCGCGCCAGCGCCACGGCCGCCAGCGCGATCGCGGCCATCCGCAGCAAGAGCAACAGGATGTGATTGAGCCGCAGCCGTCGTCGGTTCGCGACCGCCCTCTGCCGCAGGAAACGCAGGGCCGGAAACACCTGCTTGACGGGCTTGCGCCGCATCAGCAGGTGGAGCACGAACGGCACGGCGACGAGCGCCGCACCGCCGAGCAGCATCGGGGAAAGGAATGACAGGCCCATCACCTGAGTTTACGGTACTGGTGCCGCACGACGGCAGACCATGCGGTCAACGCTGCACGCGAACCGTCGCCGGACGTTCGTCGGGCCTACGGCTTGCGAGGCAGGACGCCGAACTCTCGCCAGCCGGCGGATGCCGGCGAAGCGGCCGAGCGAGGACGGCCGTCCTCGGCCCGGAGGGCCATGTTTCGCGTGAAGTCAGAACCGGTTGCGCCGGCTGGCCAGGTAGCCGGTCAGGGCGCGGTCGAACTGCATGCTCGTGTCGAGCGGCACGTAATCGATCCCCGCGTGGAAGCAGGTCCGGCGATACTCCTCCCGAAACGCCTCCACACCCGCCACGTACTGCCGCCGCGCCGCATCGGCGTCCACGACGAGCCGATCCTGCGACTCCGGCTCGGTGAACTCCACCATCCCCTCGAAGGGAAAACGCACCTCGGCCTCGTCGAGCACGTGGAAGAGGATCACGTCGTGGCCGCGGTGGCGCAGCCGCAGGAGGGCGTCGCGGACCGGCTCCGGATCGGCCAGCAGGTCGCTGAACACCATCACCAGCGAGCGGTGCCGCAGCATGGCCGCCACCTGCACGAGGCTCCGGGCGATGTCGGTCTTGCCGGACGGCTTCACCTTCGCGAGCACCGACAGCACCTGGGCGATCTGCGACCGCCTCGACCGGGCCGGCAGGCTCGCGTGCAGCTTCTCGTCGAAGAGCATCAGCCCGCACGGATCCTGCTGGTGGACCATCAGCCAGCAGAGCGCCGCGGCCAGGGAGATCGAGTAGTCGAGCTTGGTGAGATCCTGCCGGTAGGTGTAGGCCATCGACTCGCTGGCATCCACCACCAGGTAGCCCGTGATGTTGGTCTCGGCCTCGTACTTCTTGACGTAGTGCTTGTCCGTCTTGGCGTAGACGAGCCAGTCGATGTCCTTGGGGTCGTCGCCGGCGGTGTACTTGCGGTGCTCGCTGAACTCGACGGAGAAGCCCTGGTACGGGCTGGCGTGGAGCCCCTGCAGGAACCCGCGCACGATGAACTGGGCGCGGAGGTCGAGCCGCGCGATCTGCCGCACGACCTCCGGCTTCAGGTATTCCTCGACCGCCCGGACCATCGGCTCGCTCCCGTCACTTCACCAACTTCGGGATCTCGGGCTCCGGCGTCTCGCGGACGAGCCGCTCGATGATCGACTCGCTGGTCAGCCCGTCGGCCTGCGCCTGGAAATTGGTGGCGATCCGGTGCCGCAGCACCGGAACGGCGATCCGCCGCACGTCGTCGAGCGACACGCTGAAGCGGCCGTCCATGGCGGCCATCGCCTTGCCCCCCTGGATGAGAAACTGCCCGGCTCGCGGCCCGGCGCCCCAGTCGACGAGCTCGGCGACGTAGGAGGGCGCGTGCGGGTCCTTCGGCCTCGTGGCCCGCACCAGCCGGGCGACGTACTTCACCACGTACTCGCTCACCGCCACGCTGCCCACCAGCTTCTGGATGTTCACGATCGCGCGGCCCGACAGCACCTTGCGGACCTCGGGCCGTTCGGCGCGGGTGGTCGCCATCAAGATTTGCTCCTCCTCGCTCGCGGTGGGGTAGCCGACCTTGATGTTGAACATGAAGCGGTCGAGCTGGGCCTCCGGCAGCGGGTAGGTCCCTTCCTGCTCGATCGGGTTCTGCGTGGCAATCGTGAAGAACGGGTCGGGAAGCTGGTACGTCTCCTGGCCGACGGACACCTCGCGCTCCTGCATCGCCTGCAGCAACGCCGCCTGCGTCTTCGGCGGCGTCCTGTTGATCTCGTCGGCCAGCAGGATGTTCGTGAAGATCGGCCCCTCCACGAAGCGAAACCGCCGCCGGCCGGCCTCGTCCTCCTCGAGCACGTTGGTGCCGGTGATGTCGGACGGCATCAGGTCGGGAGTGAACTGCACCCGCTTGAATCCCACGTCGAGGATGCGGGCGAGCGTCGAGACCATCAGCGTCTTGGCCAGCCCAGGCACGCCCTCCAGCAGGCAGTGTCCGCGGGTGAAGATCGCGGCGAAGAGCTGCTCGATGACGTCGTTCTGCCCGACGATCACCTTCTGCAGCTCCTCCTGCATGAGCCGGCGATGCTGGGCGAACTCCTGCAGGATCTCGTCGAGCGTCTTGGGGCGGGCGGCGGTGGACACTCGTGTGTTCCTTGCGTGTGCGGGGGTCGGCGCGTCCTCGTCAAGTATCCGCCCCGCCGCTGAATGCGGCAAACCAGGCACGCGGTCCGCCCGCATTCCCGCGATCCGTCCCTGTCGCTCCGGAAAAACCGGTACGATCAGGGTCGGGCGCACGGCCCGGCGGCGGGTCGCGCAGGTGCGTCGTGCGATCGCCCGGCAAGGCCGTCTCGTCGCGGAGCAATCACGTGTTTTCGTGCAGGACTCTGAGCCCGTTCGTCATCGGCGTCATGGCGGTGCTGCTCGCGGTCGATGGGCCCGGCATGGCGGCCGCCCGGGCCGCGGATCGCGACCGGCAGCCCGTCTCCGCGGAGTCCATCCAGCGGACGATCGAACGGGCCCGCGACTGGCTGATCCGCGAGCAGCAGGCCAACGGCTCGTGGGAATGCGGAATGCGCACGGACGACACGCGGGTGGGCGCCACGGCGCTGGTGATGCTCGCGCTGGCCAACGCGGGTGTCGACCGCAGCCACCTGGCCATGCAGCGCGGCCTCGACTGGCTGCGGCGTCAGCAGCCCGACGACACCTACTCGGTGTCGCTGCAGGTGCTCGTGCTGGCGATGCTGTCGCCGGACGCCGACCGGGTGATCCTCGAGCGCAACGTGGCTTGGCTGGAGGAGGCACAGGTGTCGCAGGGGCCGGCCGCAGGCTCGTGGTCCTACGGGCAGAACCGCGGCACCGGCGACAACTCCAACGCCCAGTTCGCGCTCCTGGCGCTGCACGAGGCCGAGCGGGCGGGCGTCCGCGTGGACCGCAAGGTGTGGATGCAGGCGCAGAAATACTGGGTGACGTGCGCCAACCCCGACGGTTCGTGGGGCTACACCGTCGGCAACAGCGGCGGCTCGGGCAGCATGACCTGTGCCGGCATCGCCAGCATCTGGATCACCGCGGAGCACATCGGCGCCCCCGACGCCCGCGCCGGCGACGGCAACGTCTCCTGCTGCGGCGGCGGCACGTCGCCCAAGGTGCTCGAGCGGGGCCTGCAGTGGCTCGGCCGCAGGTTTTCCGTGTCCGAGAACCCAGGCACCGGCGGGCAGACCTGGCTCCACTACTACCTCTACGGTCTGGAGCGGGTGGGCCGGTTCACCGCCCGGCGGTTCATCGGCGAACACGACTGGTACCTGGAGGGGGCGACGATGTTCGTCGCCACGCAGGACAACCTCACGGGCGCGTTCCGCGGCGGCCGCATCGAGGATCCGGTGGTGGCCACGAGCTTCGCGCTCCTGTTCCTCGCCAAGGGCCGCCGGCCCGTGATCGTTGCCAAGAGCCGTCATGCCCCCGACGACGACTGGAACCGCCACGGCCACGACATCGCGCACCTCGTCGAGCACGTCGAGGCCCGTTGGCGTGCCGACCATCCGGCGGGGCTCTCCTGGCACGTGGTCGACACGCCGACGGCCGAGCTCGAGGATCTCCTGCAGGCGCCGGTGTTCTGGCTTTCCGGCCGCGACGCCTTCTCGCTCGGCCCGGACGCCGGGCCGCGACTGCGACGGTACGTCGACGAGGGGGGCTTCATCTTCGCGGAGGCCTGCTGCCCGGCGAGCGGCGACTTCGACCGCGCGATGCGCGACCTCGTCGCGGAAATTTTCCCCGAGCCGGAGTACCGGCTGCACCTGCTCCCGCCGGAGCACCCGGCCTGGCATGCCGAACAGGTCGTGCCCCCCGAGTTGCACAGGCCGCTCCTGGGCGTGGACTACGGCTGCCGCACCTGCCTCGTCTACGCCCCGCCGGGCGGCGCGGACGGGAAGGCGGCGATGCCGAGCCTCTCGTGCCTCTGGGAGCTGGGCGGGACGTCGAGCCACGCCCTGCCGCCGGCGGTCCGCCGGGAGGTCGACGCCGCACTGGCGATCGGCGCAAACGTGATCGCATACGCCACGAATCGCGAGCTGAAAAGGAAGGACGAGCTGTTCGCCGTCGCGCCCGACGATGCCCCGGCGCTGGATGACTTCTCTCGCGGCCAGATCGCCGTCGCCAAGCTCCGGCACGGCGGCATGTGCGACGCGGCTCCGGCGGCACTGGCCAACCTCCTGCGGGCCGCGGGCCGCGAGCTCGGCGCGCGGGTCGACGACACGCCGAGCCAGATCGACCCGCTGGATCCGGCGCTGTTCAACCACCATCTCGTCTTCATGCACGGCCGACAGGGCTTCGGCTTCGACGCCCCCCGACGGGAGCGGCTGCGGCAGTTCCTCGAGCGCGGCGGCACGCTCCTCGCCGACAGCATCTGCGCCTCGGCGACCTTCACGGCGGCGTTCCGCACCGAGATCGCCGCCATCCTGCCGATGAGCCCGCTCGAGGAGATCCCGGCCGACGATCCCCTGTTCACCGCCGCCGCCTACGGCGGCTACGACATCCGGACGGTGTCGCTTCGTGAGCCCGCGGGAGGCGACGGGCCGATGCAGATGCGCAAGCGCTCGATCGCACCGAAGCTCGAGGGCGTGCGGATCGGCGACCGGTGGGCGGTGATCTTCTCGCCGTACGATCTGTCATGCGCGCTCGAGAAGCAGAACTCCCTCGAGTGCACGGGCTACAGCCGCGACGACGCCGAGAAGATCGCCCTGAACATCCTGCTGTATTCGCTCAACCACTAGATACACGCGAAACATGGCCATCCTGGCCATTTTCGCTGATGGAGGCGCTCGGCATCCGGCCGAGCGGGGCAACACGCGAAACATGGCCATCCTGGCCCTATGACGGCCGAATGGCCGTCC